>JBDHRU010000055.1:0-12116 GCA_039807765.1 Nitrosomonas sp.
TCCAGTTTGATTTTCAGCCGCAGTTCGTTCACCGAGTCAGCGTTGCGTAGCGCATCTTCGTAGCTGATTTTTCCGGCCTCGAATAATTCGAACAGCGCCATGTCGAAGGTTTGCATGCCCAATTCCTTGGATTTTTTCATGATATCTTTGATTTCATGCACATGCCCTTTAAAAACCAGATCGGCGATCAGAGGGGAATTGAGCATCACTTCGATGGCAGCGGCGCGTCCTTTGCCGTCTTTAACAGGAATCAGGCGCTGCGCGACGACGGCGCGTAAGTTCAGCGATAAATCCATCAATAACTGTGCCCGGCGTTCTTCGGGAAAAAAGTTGATAATACGATCGAGCGCTTGGTTAGCGCTGTTGGCGTGCAATGTGCCCATGCACAAATGGCCAGTTTCGGCGAAGGCAATCGCGTGTTCCATGGTTTCTCGGTCGCGGATCTCGCCGATCAGAATGACATCGGGTGCTTGCCGCAAGGTGTTTTTCAGTGCTGCTTCCCACGACTCGGTATCGACACCGACCTCACGTTGCGTGATGACGCAATTAATATGCTCATGCACATATTCCACCGGATCTTCGATGGTAATGATGTGGCCGTAGCTGTTTTTATTGCGATGACCGATCAACGCCGCCATGGATGTGGATTTTCCCGAACCAGTGCCACCGACGAAAATTACTAGGCCGCGCTTGCTCATTACGACTTCCTTGAGCACTTGCGGCAACCCCAAATCGTCGAATTCGGGAATTTTGGTGGTAATCGTCCGTAACACCATGCCGACCCGCTGCTGTTGCACAAAGGCATTGACGCGAAAACGTCCGATTCCCGCTGGATTGATCGCGAAATTGCACTCCTTGGAAGCGTCGAATTCCGCCGCTTGCTTATCGTTCATGATCGACTTGGCGAGCAGTTCAGTATGCTGCAGCGACAACGATTGCTGCGATACTGGCGTCATTTTTCCGTCGATTTTCATTGCCGGAGGGAAACCCGCGGTGATAAACAAATCGGATGCTTTTTTACTGAGCATTAAGCGCAGCAGATCCGACATAAATTTAGCAGCTTGTTCTTTATCCATCGCATATTCCCGGAATTTTGATTGTTTGCACCGGCCGATTAGCCCCTGAAATTATCCTTATTCGCCGCTTTCGCTCGAGCCTCGGACATCGAAATCACGTTGCGTTTCACCAGATCGGTCAGATTCTGATCCAATGTCTGCATACCGGCATTCTGGCCGGTCTGAATCGCCGAATACATTTGCGCAACTTTGCCTTCGCGAATCAAATTACGGATCGCCGGCGTGCCGATCATGATTTCATGTGCCGCCACGCGGCCTTTGCCATCCTTGGTTCTTAACAGTGCTTGGGAAATAACCGCACGCAACGATTCGGACAGCATCGCGCGAATCATTTCTTTTTCTTCGGCGGGGAAAACATCGATAACACGATCAATCGTCTTGGCGGCGGAACTGGTATGCAGCGTACCGAAAACCAAATGCCCGGTCTCAGCCGCCGTCATCGCCAGCCGTATGGTTTCCAGGTCGCGCAACTCCCCCACCAGAATAATATCCGGATCTTCGCGCAATGCCGAACGCAACGCATTCGAGAAACTCAATGTATCCCTGCCAACTTCGCGCTGATTGATCAGACATTTCTTGCTTTCGTGTACAAATTCGATCGGGTCTTCGAGCGTCAGAATGTGGCCGTATTCGTTTTCATTGATGTCGTTGATCATAGCCGCCAGCGTGGTCGATTTGCCTGAACCGGTCGGCCCCGTCACCAAAACGACACCGCGCGGTTGCTTGGCGATTTCGGCAAAAATCCTGGGTGCTTTGAGGTCCTCCAGACTCAATACTCTTGACGGAATCGTCCGCATCACTGCGGCAGCGCCGCGCTGCGTATTAAAAGCATTCACGCGAAAACGCGCGAGATTGGGAACAGCAAACGAGAAGTCGCACTCCAGATGTTCTTCGTAAAACTTCCGCTGACCATCGTTCATGATGTCGTATATCATCGCGTGCACTTCCTTATGATTCATCTCCGGCAAATTGATGCGCCGGATTTCTCCGTGCACCCGGATCATCGGCGGCATTCCGGCTGAAAGGTGTAAATCCGAAGCGCTATTCTTAACAACGAATGCAAGTAGTTCTACTATATTCATTGGATATCCTTTTGTGGCAGTGCTACTCGTAACGAGAATGTTCTGGAATTCAGAAGCTAAATATCCGTTTGTTAACGGACAGGAAAACCTAAAATTCAATGAACCGGTTTAAATGCCCGCTTTCTCTATCATGATCATAAAAAGGTATTACTTCTATGCGGTCTGATTGACAGCATCGCTGATCCGACTAGCCCAAGCCGCGGCTTCCAATTCTAGTCGGGTGAATTCTTCCATGCTAAGAAATCCCAGCTCGGAGAGCATCGATGAAGCTATTTCTGATTCGCCTTTTTCATATGCTTCAATCAATGCGAGTTGATAGCCTAAAGGTCCGTGGCGGGACAGCAGAGCTTCACTCATGTCTTTTTGTATGCTGAGTGTGCCCACGAGCTCGGACATCTCTATTCCCAGCAGCGTATCCAGCAACGACAAAACACCGACCATAAATGCACGATCCTGATGATTCTTGTCATGTGGGCGATCGGCAATTGCGATGGATTCGAGCAGTTTCCCCCGGATGGTAGCGGTCTGCATTAGCGCATCGGATGAGCCGCCGTCCCTTTGTTTCGCGGCATAAAGCAAAATTTGTACCCAGCGTTGCAACTGCTTTTGCCCGATGATCATAATGGCCCGCTTTATCGAGTTGATCGTGCTGGGCAAGCCATTGGCAGCCGAATTCACCATGCGCAACAGGTTATAACTCAAACCGGGCTGATATTTGAGTTCACTCTCAATTTCACTCACTGCACTGTCTTTCACTATCAGCAGTAAGAGCTTCAACAAGGACAGCTTGGATGGATCAATTCTCTTCCCTGAAATGATTTCCGGTTTTGCAAAATAAAACCCTTGCAGCATTTGAAAATTCAATGCGATGCATTTTTTTGCGATTTCCGGGTTCTCAACCTTTTCGGCCAGCAGCAACACCGGCCATCGCCTTAATTTCTTGATTAGTGAAATCAAATCAAGATGACTTAATGCGGTGATATTAATTTTGACTACATTAATGAGCGGCATGATGCGGTCAAAGCGTGTGTCCTGATGAGTGATATTGGAAAGTGCTAATTGATAACCCTTCTGCTTGAGAAAAACACAGCGTTGAATGATTTCATCAGTGACTTCCACACTTCTTAAAATTTCCAGAACTACATGCTTTTTGGGTAGCATGCAAATAGCATCGTTTAGCAGTAACTTTGCATCGACCTTGATAAAACCGCGCCGTTTACCGATGACATTTTCTATACCCAGCTGTCCGTATGTATCGATAATGACATTCGCCGAAGCTGCAGGATTGTCGGTTATCGACACCTCGTTATTCTGGCCGGAACGGAACAAAAGCTCATATGCAACCAAATTTTGCTTCTTATCAAGGATCGGTAACCGGCCGAGATAAACTTCCATTCCTTTTGCTCCTGTATCTTCACGCAAACTCACTGACTTTTGTTTATCGTCCCGGATCAGATCAACTTGAGTCTGACTTTATGACCACAAGCTACTGGATAAAGAGAAGAGTATTTAAGGAAACGCTGATTAATAACGATACGAGCGAATCACTTCGTTGCGTGGTACTCGCGCTCCTCGTCTATCTTGTTGATAGGTCGCGGTTGCTGTGTTCCGTGCGCCTCGTGCTTCACCTTGTTCACCGAACTAATCGGTGCTTCCTTAACAGGATCAAGGCAAATCTTGCGATTAGCGTATCGCATTGAACACCTCAATGACTTGCAGTTTCGCTACGGTCATTACCGATTCGACAATTTCGGCTGATAAGCCCAGAAAACTCCAGGTTTGAAGTGCGCGATCGGATATTGCTTCTTCTTGATTAATCTGCTGATTGGTGCAAGGTTGAACATAATTTGCGATATTGACCGCCGCGCAAAGCGTACATGCATCGTATCGGTATTCCTTTTCCTGCATGGGATTCAATTGATATTCCACCATCTTCCAAATATTGGGCGGCAGTTTCCATTGTCGCAGCAATTCAGCGCCCAGTTGCGCATGGGTAAAGCCGAAGATCTTACGTTCCGCCTGGATTGCCGCATCATCGCCTTGATTCATGCAGCTTAATACTTTTGCTGATTCCTTCGGATATTGGTTGAAGAGGATTAATCTGCCGACATCATGCAGCAAGCCGGCGATAAAAAATCGTTCCCGGCTATCGACACTGGAAGCCAACAAACGTGCAGTAACTCCGCATGTAATGCTGTGATTCCAAAATATGTCCATATCGACCAGATCGGGTGGAATATCTTTGAATGTCGAAGTCACAGATGATGCAAGAACAAGATTACGCAGCTCTTTTTGTCCGACAATAGTAATTGCTTTCAGAACGTTTTCAATTTTTCCGGAAAAACCAAAATAGCTGCTGTTGGCAAACTTCAATAACTTTGCCGTGAGCGCGGGATCGCTGGAAATTACATGTTCCAATTCAGTATTGGTCGCTTCTCCGGAATCAATTAAATCGTTAACGCGGATAACCACATCGGGTAAGGAAAAGATTGAGCGGACGTTGGCAGCTATCGTGCGTGGATCATCCATGGAGTCTCTGTTAAGAAGAAATAAAAAAAGAAATCTTAGGGAAGCTCTGAGAAACGACTGCGCTCGCTCCCTTTTTCAGCGCTTCCTTAGGAAATTAAATAGGCGCTAAGATAAACCAAAAGAAGCTGGATGATGCTGGCGATTAAGCGGGAAAAACTGGCGGATTTCGTCGAGAAGAGTCACCGGCACAGGTAAGCCTACCGGATACTTTATTTTGATCTTGCGGCAATAAGCGCCTGATATTTTGCTTGCAGTTGTTCTTTGCTTTCGATCTTATCGGGATTGACTATTATGCAGTCAACCGGACACACCTCGACACATTGTGGCTCATTGTAATGTCCGACACATTCGGTGCACAGCGCCGGATCGATCTGGTAGATTTCTTCACCTTGCGAGATCGCGCCGTTAGGGCATTCAGGTTCGCAAACATCGCAATTGATACATTCGTCGGTAATGATTAATGCCATTTGAATTCTCGTAATACTAGCTAACTATTTTTTCGCGCAGCTTCTTCGCAACTAAAGGATGCACGAAGGTGTCGGCATTCCCGCCGAGTGATGCAATCTCACGCACCATGGTGGCTGAAATAAACATATATTGCTCGGATGGCGTCATGAACAAAGTTTCGACATCGGGATACAAGCCGCGATTCATGCCCGCCATCTGGAATTCATATTCAAAATCGGATGCGGCGCGCAAGCCGCGCAAAATGATGCGCGCATTTTGTTGCTGCAAAAAATGCATCAGCAAACCGGAAAAGGGCATTATTTTAACATTGGAACAGCCGGACAAAACTTCTTGCGCCATTGCCACGCGTTCTTCCAAGGTAAAAAACGGCTTCTTGCTGCTGCTCACAGCAACCGCCACCACCACTTGATCAAATAAACGCGCGGCCCGCCGGACAAGGTCCTCATGCCCGCGGGTTATCGGATCAAAAGTACCGGGATAAATCGCTTTATCCATGCGGCGTCAACTCCAGCAGCTGATAATGAACGGTACCGGCTTTTGCTTTTCGCCGTACACTCCACTGCGCATCCGGAGTCCAATGACCTTTGGTTTCCGTGTAAACCAGTCCGCTCGTCACAAGATGATTTGGCAGCAATGGCAACAATGCTGGCAACCATGCCAGACGATAGGGAGGGTCGAGAAAAATGACATCAAATTTCCGCGCATCCGACTTCAAAAAATTCATTGCATTCATCATGACCAAATCAACCTGAGCCGCCTGTAATTTCTCCCTATTTTCGCGCAACATGCGATAGATTGCAGCGTCCTCATCGACCATCACCACCAGCGCCGCACCGCGGGATGCAGCTTCAAAACCCAATGCGCCACTTCCGGCAAACAGATCAAGACAGTTCATGCCGCTTAAATCTTGCCCCAGCCAATTAAACAGTGTTTCACGGATCCGATCGGCAGTGGGTCTTAAATCGGGGTGCGGCGGAAAAGCCAGCAAGCGGCTGCGCCATTGACCGCCGATGATACGAACTTTTCCGCGAGCTGGCGCCATCGGTGTGAACGCTACTCAAGCGCGCCCACAATCACCGTCACCATACCGTCAGGTTGGATCCGCCGTTGGAATGCATCCCGGATCTGCTCGGTGGTAACCACTTCAACCGCCGCCAAATAATCCGTCAAATAGGTTAACGGTAGACGGTAAAAACCGATGACGGATAAAAAACCCAGTATTTTGCTATTGCTGTCAATGCGTAGCGGAAAACCGCCGATGATATTTTGCTTTGCCGACTTCAATTCTTCCTCGGTCGGGCCATCGGCGACAAATTTCTTGAGCACTTTGTTCGTTAAGATCAAAGCTTCTTCCGATTGCTCCTTTTTGGTTTGTAAGCCGATTTGAAACGGCCCCTGCTCCTTATAAGGTGAAAAGAAACTATATACACTGTAGGCCAATCCGCGTTCCTGGCGAATCGCTTCCATCAGGCGTGAGACAAATCCGCCGCCGCCGAGGATATGATTACCAACCAACAGCGGAAAATAATCCGGATCGCTGCGCCGCAATCCCGGATAGGCCATTTGGATGTGGCTTTGCGTCGCCGGATGAGGAATTCTTTTGATTCCCGCCGCCGGTATCGATACCGGCGGTATTTCCGTGCTTGCTCCATCGGTGGATAATTTTTCCGTTAATTGCTCGGCAATTGCCGCCGCTTCAGACCGGGTGACATCGCCCATGATAGCGATCACCGCATGCCTGGCGACATAATAAGCACGATAAAATGCGACCAGGTCTTCCCGCTGCAGTCGGTTCAGTGTCTCGATTTCACCCATCTCGTTGAGCCCGTAGGGATGATGGCCATACAGCATTTTCATCAATTCACGCTCACCGATGTAATCCGGTTTAGTACTGGATTCCTTGATACTGGCGACGGTTCTCGCTTTTTCCCGCAGCACGACATCGTGTGGGAATTCCGGCTGCTGAATAACACGCGCCAATATATCCAAAGCTTGCTTGCGCTCCCGCTCGCTACTCAACGTGCGTAGTGCGATACCGGCACGATCGCGGTCAAATTGGCTTTTCAGCTGCGCACCGACGTCGGCCAGCGCAGTGGCGATCTGGTCTTCCGATAATCCGCCCGCGCCCAGATTGAGCATATGTTGAACCAGACTGGCGCAACCGGATTTATCGGCGGTATCCATGCTGCTGCCGGCAGCGAATTCAACGCTGACATCCAATATCGGCAAATCATGATTTTCAACAAAATACACGCGCGCGCCGGAAGCGGTTTGCCAGGTTTGAATCGGCAATGTGGCCCAGGCCCATTGGGCATAAAAACCGAACAGCACAATGAAAATGAATCGCTTTATTTGCACCTCGATACCTCCCGCACCGCGTTCACTCAGCATAAAAAGAAGAAAAATTCATACAAGATCAGCCGCTATTACGTAAGCCGGCTGTTACCCCGTTGATCGTCAGATGAATCGAGCGCTTGACTTCCTCGCTATCCTCTCCCGAGCGATAACGGCGCAGCAATTCCACCTGCAAGTGATTGAGCGGATCGATATACGGCGTTCTATTGCGAATGCTGCGCGCCAACGTCGGATTGTCCTGCAGTAATTCGGTATGGCCGGTCACGGCGAACAGCCATTTTTGACTCCTTGTACGCTCTTCTTGGATACGCCCGAAAATCTGTTCCCGCAATGCGATATCCTCGACCAGTTCCGCATAGCGTGATGCTATGCCCATATCGGTTTTGGCCAGCACCATGTCCATATTCGACAATAATGTTTGCATGAAGGGCCACTCCCGGTACATTTCTTGCAACAACGCCAATCCTTGCCCATTTTGTTCTTCATGATTGACAAAAGCTTCTACTGCATGACCAAATCCGTACCAGCCGGGAAGCATCATGCGGCTTAAACTCCAGCTGAACACCCAAGGAATCGCACGCAAATCTTCAATCGCGTCGGAATTCTTGCGCGAAGGCGGTCTGCTGCCGATATGCAGCCCGGCCATTTCCCGGATCGGTGTCGATTCCAGAAAGAATTGCTTAAATCCGGGGGTTTCATACACCAGATCACGATAAGCCGAAAAAGAAGCGGATGCCAGTTGCTCCATCGCCCGGTAATAGCGCTCTGCATTCACGCCGAGAGAGTCATGACTCAACAGCGTCGCCTCCATGGTTGCCGCCACCAGTGTTTCAAGATTCCGGCGGCCAATTTCAGGCTCAGCATATTTACTGCTGATCACCTCGCCTTGCTCGGTCACGCGGATTTGACCATTCACGCTGCCCGGCGGTTGTGCCAGGATACTTTGATAGCTGGGTCCACCGCCGCGCCCCACGGTACCACCGCGGCCGTGAAACAGGCGTAATTCGACTTTGTGCTTGGCAAAAACCTTGGTGAGCTCGATCTCGGCTTTATAAATTTCCCAGTTCGACGTGATAAAACCGCCGTCTTTGTTGCTATCCGAATAACCAAGCATCACTTCCTGTACATTGCCGCGCGAATTCAGCAGCTTGCGATAGTATGGCAAGGAAAACAACTGATCCATGATGGCACTGCAGCTGCGCAAGTCGGAGATGGTTTCAAATAGCGGAATGATGTTGAGTTGTAGCTGAGGATTCTCCCCGGCTTGCAACAAACCGGATCGCTGCAACAAAAAAGCCACTTCCAGTACATTAATGACACCGGTCGTCATCGATATGATGTAATTGGTCATCGCTGCGCATCCAAAGCGGCGATGAACTTCGGCTGCGCATTGCAGAATGCTCAGCTCAGACTGTGCAAGCTCTGAGAAATTGTCGAATGAAACTAGCACCGGCCGCGATTGGCTGATTTCTGCAAGCAGCCAGTCGATGCGTTCTTTTTCGCTCAATTGCAAGTAATCTTTCCGCTTGGTGTTGTGTTCGAATAGTTCGCTGACGACCTGTTCATGGATTTTGCTGTGCTGACGCATATCCAGCGGCGCCAAATGAAAACCGAATACATCCACGGCACGGCGCAGATTGCGTACCGCACCGCGCGCTATCCAGGAAGATTTGTGTTGTTTAAGGGAATCAATAATGGCATTGAGATCGTGCAAAAATTCAACACTGCTGGAATAAGGCGCTCTGGGTTCGGTCGGTGTGTATTGTGTTACCTGATGACCCAATTGATGCGCGGTTGCAACCAAGCGTGCGGCAATACTGAGAAAAATCCGCCGGTACGGTTCGTCGGACCGATTAGGAATATCCGGCGCGGTAGCTGTCAATTGTTTAACTTCATCGCTGATATGTACGATTTGCTCGGTCAGGCTCATCGAGCGACCGATTTTTTGTACGGCATCGATATAAAAATCCAACGCCACCGACGATTGACGTTCCACCGCACGCAGCATGACATCGTGCGTAACAAACGGATTACCATCACGGTCGCCGCCGATCCAACTGCCGATACGCAAAAACGAAGTCACTGGCGGAATGTTATGCACCAAACGGCGCTCAAGCAAATCTTCTATTTTTGCGTAAATGTAGGGGATTTCACTCAAAAACGTGTAGCTGTAATAAGCCAGCCCATTTTCAATTTCATCATAGACTGACAGACGGCTTGGCCGCAGCATGCGTGTTTGCCATAAAATTTGAATGGTGGCTCGCAACCCTTCTTCGTTGTGGCGTAATTCGTTCGGTGTCAGTTCGGTTAGTGCGCGTTCTTTCAGCAAACGCTCGATCGCCAACTGGCAATCCAATATGCTGCGGCGTTGCACTTCCGTCGGATGTGCTGTGAGCACGGGCGAAACCAGGGCTTTGTTAAAAAATTCCGCCAGAACGTTACGTTCGTTTCCATTTGCCAGCACACGCTCCAGCGCCAGTGTCACACTGCCTTCCTGTGGCGAAGACCCGGCGCGCAAATGCGCACGCCGCCGCCGGTTGTGATGCACATCTTCCGCGATATTGGATAGCAATGAAAAATAACTGAACCCGCGCACAACAGACAACGAATCCTTATCGCTCAAGTGGTTGAGTATTGCATCCAGCTCTTCGCGCGCCTTGAGGTCCTGATCGCGATGAAAACGAATCGCGGTTTGACGTATATTCTCCACCAGCTCGAAAGCGCTATCGCCATCTTGTTCGCGTAGCGTATCACCCAGCAAACGTCCGAGAAAACGAATATCCTCGCGTAACGGCAAATCTTTATCACTGACTAATTTGTTATTGCTAATGCCATTCCCTGAATCAACTGCGCTCATCGCATTACATATCCACGATTAAAAATGAATCAAGCACATGCCGGCAGTAAGCCAAGTCACTACCAGCCATGCTAAAATGATTGTCATGTAAAGTTTTTTGTAATTTTTTCATTTTATACTATTAATGCCCAATTCACTTTTATCTCCACAGAAAATCGTCATTGCATCCCGGGAAAGTTTACTTGCAATGTGGCAAGCGCAGTTCATCCAGAAATGTTTGCGCGGATTATACCCGCAAACTGAAATCAGCATACTCGGCATGACAACACGCGGCGATCAAATATTAGATCAGTCTTTAGCAAAAATCGGCGGAAAAGGATTGTTCATCAAGGAACTCGAACAAGCATTGGAAGATGGGCGGGCTGACATTGCCGTGCATTCGATGAAAGACATGCCGATGAATGTGCCGGAAGGATTCAAGCTGGCCGCCATAACGGAGCGGGAAGATCCGCGTGATGCTTTTGTGTCCAATCACTATAACAACCTCGATGCGTTACCCAAAGGCAGCGTTGTCGGTACCTCCAGCTTGCGGCGCGAAAGTCAACTGCGCGCGCAATTTCCGCATCTCACAGTGCAACCGTTGCGCGGCAATGTGCAAACCCGGTTACGCAAGCTCGATGAAGGACAATACGCGGCAATCATTCTGGCAGCAGCCGGTTTGAAACGGCTCGGATTATCCGATCGCATTACCGCGTTGCTGAGTCCCGAACAAAGCTTGCCGGCAGTAGGACAAGGCGCTCTGGGAATCGAATGCCGCGCTGATCGCACCGATTTGGTTGAGCTGATGCAACCGCTGCACCACCCGGAAACTGCTTATTGCGTCGAAGCCGAACGTGCCATGAGCCGTGTATTGGGCGGCAGTTGTCAGGTGCCGTTGGGTGCGTTTGCCGAAATTGTCAACGGTTCGCTGCAATTGCGCGGATTCGTGGCGCAACCGAATGGCAGCCGCATCGTAAGTGGCGCTTTAAACGGCAAGCCGGAAACCGGCATTACGATGGGTCAGCAGCTAGCGCAAAAATTGATCAATAAAGGCGCCGGTGAAATCTTGGCGACCTTGGTTCCGGCAGAAGGCTGGAAATAACATTGCCTACCAGCACACAGCTTATCGGCCTGAATATAGTGGTTACCCGTCCGGTGCATCAATCCGCTTTTCTGGCGGAACAAATTCGCGCCTTGGGCGGCAATCCGATCTTGCTTCCCGTGCTGGAAATTGCAGATGTTCCTGATTTGGAACCGTTAAAAAGTATTATCAGTCGCCTGGATGATTTCGACTGGGCGATTTTTGTCAGTCCTAATGCCGTCAATAAAAGTATGCCGCTGATCCTCCGGCAGCGTGCATTGCCTGCGCATCTGAAGATTGCCACCGTCGGCAAAGGCAGCGCGGATACCTTGAAACAATACGGCATTGATGATGTGCTCATCCCGGATGGAAATTCCGACAGCGAAGCGTTACTCAAACATGCAGTGCTGCAACACATGATCGGTCAGCGGATTGTGATCTTCCGGGGCAACGGCGGCAGGCAATTGCTGGGCGACACGCTCGCACAACGCGGTGCACAGATTGAATATGTCGAATGCTATCAACGCCGCAAACCCGATCTAGATACAGCACCACTGCTTGCCGATTGGTCGCACGGTAAAATACACGCCGTGATCATCACAAGCAGCGAAGGGCTGCATAATTTATTTGACATAATAGGTATGGTTGGCCAACAATTACTGAAATTGACCCCAGTTTTCACAGTTCAC
>JBDHRU010000056.1:0-12088 GCA_039807765.1 Nitrosomonas sp.
TCGGCTTCGATGCCGCGTTTGATGAATACCGGGAAATAGTCCTGATACTGCGCTTGCATCGCTTGCTGCGTCACTTCCTCGCCCAGCACTTCGAGGCGGATATTGTTCAGCAGCAAACGCGCGGTGACGTAGCTGTACGCCGGGTCTTTTTCGATCAGCACGCGCGCCGACAGCACGACGGATTTGCGCACTTCGTCGAGCGACACGCCATCGTACAAATCCTTCAGTGTTGCTTTCAGAATCAGCGACGGGTCGACGGTATTACCCAAACCGGCGCAGGAGGATTCGATCAACGCCGATAATTTGGCAACATCGAGCGGCACGCGCTGGCCGTTGTCGGTCACGGTCAATGTTTCCGCCACCGCTTCGGCGCTTTGCTTCAGCTTGGCGCGTTCACGCGCCCGCGCTTCGCGGTACAGCACGTACGCGCGCGCCACATCGTGTTCGCCGGAGCGCATCAGCGCCAGCTCGACTTGATCCTGGATATCCTCGATATGGAACGTGCCGCCGTCCGGCTGGCGGCGCAGCAAGGCATTCACCACATCGTTGGTCAATCCCGCCACGACTTCGCGCACCCGCACCGATGCCGCGCCCTGCCCGCCATCGACGGCGATGAACGCCTTGGTCATCGCCACCGAAATCTTGCCCGGCTCGAACGACACTACCGCACCGTTGCGGCGGATCACTTTATGCTGGGAAAAACGGGAATTTTGCGCGGGTGTGTCCATAAAACTTTGACTGCCGGAAACTGGTTTGTGGTGAGTTTGTTCTGTCGCGAGCTGCATTGATGATTCCTCCTGACTGATAATTCATCAAAGAAAATACAAATTCCCATTGATTCAATGAAATAGCATTATTCGATTACAACCACAATATATAGTGGTTAATGAAGAATTCCACGGCACTAATGGTACATAAATTGCCTTACTACTGCAATTCTTAATTACTTGCTATGAACTCTGAGCTTGATCAAGGGATTGGAGTTGGAGTTATCTTTGTATGCGGCGCGGAGCGATCCGCTTCCGGATAAAGTGGGGCTTGCCGAATAGATACTTAACCGGAGTTTTTTTCAAATTGCTGCCACAAACATCGATTGTTACTTTCGTGCGCAATTTTCTCTAGTACCGATAAATGCTGCGCAAATTCCTCATCGCTTGCCGCAATCACTTTTAAATCGCGGCTATCGATATTTACTATTACCTGCTGAATGGGTTCGGTGTATTCCAGTTCGATCAGCAAGCTTTCTTGCCCGCGCGTCATCGCAAGATAAACTTCGGCTAATAGCTCCGCATCCAATAATGCGCCATGCAGTGTGCGCTTGGAATTATCGATGCTGTAACGTTCGCATAACGCGTCGAGGTTATTCCGCTTACCCGGGTGGAATTCCTTTGCCAGTTTCAAGGTATCCGTTATCGAAACACAATAGCTGTTCAGTGCTTTTAGCTTGATTAAACTCAATTCGTGATTGAGAAACCCGACGTCAAACGGAGCGTTATGAATAATAAGTTCGGCATCACGGATAAAATCCAGAAATTCTCTGGAAATTTCATAGAATCTGGGCTTGTCCTGAAGAAACTCTGTCGTCAGTCCGTGCACTTGCAATGCTCCCTCATCACTTTCGCGATCCGGGTTGAGATAGTAGTGAAAGTGATTACCAGTCAATTGCCGGTTGCATAGCTCGACCGCCGCTATCTCGACAATGCGGTGACCCAGCTTATGCTCCAATCCGGTCGTTTCGGTATCCAGCACAATTTGGCGCATGTCAGCACCTCCGAGCTTGTTGTTGTTCTTCGGAAATCATCATTTCAACACCGCGATTAGCCAGCTGATCGGCGCGCTCATTATCGACATGACCCGCGTGCCCGCGTACCCAGCACCACTCAATCTCATGGTGTTGCGTTAGTTGGTCAAGCATTTTCCATAAATCTTCATTTTTTACCGGCTTTTTATTCGAAGTACGCCAATTGTGCAGCTTCCAAGCGGAAAGCCACTCGCTGATGCCTTTCTGGACGTATTGTGAGTCGGTGTACAGATGCACTTGGCAGGGGCGTTTTAAAGACTCCAGCGCGCGTATCGCCGCGAGCAGCTCCATGCGGTTATTGGTCGTCAGTTTTTCTCCGCCGAAAATCTCCCGCTCATGCCCAGCATATTTCAGTACAGCCCCCCACCCACCAATCCCGGGATTTCCTTTACACGCACCATCCGTATAAATTTCAACGACTTTGGAAGACACAATATTATCGCTTGCTTGAATCATTCATCTGATGCCGCTTTGACGAATGCTCTTCGATCGAGGCTTCGTTGACTCTTTGTGCGACGGATACCATTTTCTTTTTGGTATCCGGGCAATTTTTCCAATCCGGTTTGATAATTCTCATACCATGCATATGCTTAATCGCATGCAGAAAATATACTCCCCCTGAAATTGGCCACCAACGATCCCCGGCTGCTTCCATAAAACTAAAGCGCTGACGCCAGCGCGTTTGTTTAAATGGCGGCACATAGCAACACAACCGGCCGCCAGCCATCTCGAAGTCCAGCAGCTTCAGCCAATCCTTAAGGCGTGATAGCGTCATGAAATGGCCATTCCAGGGAAATTCCCGCCGCGTTGATTTCAAATAATGCCGGACTCCCCACAAACTGAACGGATTAAAACCGGATATCACGATATGCCCTTCCGGTATCAAAATCCGATGCACTTCGCGTAAAATTTGATGCGGATTGGTATTGAACTCTAAAGTATGGGGCAGGATTACAAGATCTACGCTGTTGCTTTGAATCGGCAGAAAACTGGCGGCGGCGCGTACTGCTGCTTGATCTTCAAGTCCGATGGAAAAATGAAAAGGCATTCTGTTCAGACGCAGAAAATTGAATTGCGGCCAGCCGATCTGTACCGCATTGTAACCAAAAATGTTCGCCACAACATGATCGAAATAACGCTGCTCATGATCAATCAGGTATTGACCAAGAGAGGATTCAAACCATTGCTGAATATTTTGCGCAATCATCTTTAATAATTTACTTGCAGTAATTACTCAGTTAATCCGGACATAAAGCGACAATATTACAATTTTTACAACACGGAAATATCATGCTGAATATACACCCTGTTCCCGCTTTCCAGGACAATTATATCTGGGTCATTCATAATCGGGATCATGCCGCCGTAGTCGATCCGGGCGCAGCGTCTCCGGTAATAGATTATCTACAGAAGGAAAAATTGCAACTCTGCGCGATTCTGATTACCCATCACCATAACGACCATACCGGAGGCATAGCGGAATTGACGCAATTATTCAATGTTCCGGTATACGGTCCCTGCAATGAATCAATCACGGGAGTTACTCATTTACTGCGGGAGGGTGATTCAATCCAATTGAAAGAAATCGCACTCGATCTCTTAGTAATCGATATTCCCGGTCATACCCGCGGACATATCGCTTATTACGGATCCACGCCGTTTGCGATGGTATTTTGCGGCGATACGCTTTTTTCTTGCGGTTGTGGGCGGATTTTTGAAGGCGACGTGGCGCAAATGTATCGGTCACTACAGAAGCTTTGCCAATTACCGGACGAGACGCGCATTTACTGCACACATGAATATACGCTTGGCAACATAAGGTTTGCCAGAAGAGTCGATCCGGAAAACCGCGCATTGATCGAGCTGGAAATTGCCGTTCGGCAATTACGTCATCACGATACTCCGACGCTTCCTACTACAGTATTTGTTGAAAAATCGGTAAACCCTTTTTTGCGCTGCGATCAATCCGCACTTATCGGTAGTGCGCAACAATATGCTGCGATGCCGCTACCGGATCCCCTGAGCGTTTTTTCAGTATTGCGCGCGTGGAAAAACAATTTCTGAGCTTTTGACAAATCGGTGAAGGGCATTGAAAAAGGCAATTTGCCCGGTGTTTATCACCAATCAAATTGCCTTGCCTTAGAACCTATGATGGCTCGCGCCATCCACTCAATTATTTCTTAGGTTTAGCTGCGCGTAATACCGGATAGTACTGGGTAAATACCATATCTTGCGCGGCATTGTCTTTATGGCAAGCGGCGCAAGCATCGTCAGCTTGTATTGCACCTTCTTTGGCTTCGTATGATGCGAAACCGAAGAATGCCCAGTTACCCGGTCTGTTCGCGAAGCGCTTGGAATCCTTCACCATGGCGGCGATGCCATTAAATTCTCCCGGGAAATAACCATTTCCGCTAGGCGCCGATTTCGATCCTACACCAACCAATTCTTTGACGATAATCGTGCCATCGCGGAATTCACCGGTTTTCTTCCAATGATTCCAGCTGGTTGGATCAATATATACATTGTGAAATTCTGGAAATGCGGCTTTGCCGTCATTCAATTCATTAGGGGTAACGGGCGCACCGACAAAAACCCATTCACGATAACCTCTTGGTGTCAGCAACACATTATCGTTGTTAAAGGCAGCGAAATTATGATCTTTTCCATGTGCGTGGTGATGTCCATCGGCGGCAATTACTGGGCTTGCCAGTGCTAGGGATAACAATACCGGTGCAATACCACCTAATAACGTCTTTTTAAACTGTAACATAATAAGCCCTTAAAATATTTAAAGAAAGACAAAAAAAACAGCAATAATCCATGCTGCTTTTCTTATAGTAGTCAGACATATTACCTTCGTCAAGAGGGTCTGTAGTCTTAATAATCACCTACATAGCATAATGTTATTCACGTAATCAGTCACTTTTTATCTATAATCCGGAAAAGCATTATCACGGATTGAAATCTGATTAACATCGCCTAACAGTTGATAAAACCATAACTCACATGCACTCGTCATATTCAATCCGTGCATTCCACTCCCTAATTTCCTTCAACCTATACAGTGAGCAAAAAATGAAAACAGCATTAATTACCGGCGCGAATCGAGGCATCGGACTGGAATTTGTGCGGCAATATGCCGCAGAGGGCTGGCACGTTCTCGCTTGTTGCCGCAAACCGGTGGCAGCGGACACGCTCAATCACCTAGTTGACAAATTTCCTAATATGATTCAGATACATGCGCTGGATGTAGCCGATCATCAGCAAATCGAGCAATTGTCGCAAACAGTGGTAGATCAGCCGATCGACTTGCTGATCAATAATGCCGGCGTCTACCCGCCGGATCGCGGCGATGCTTTTGGTAAAACCGATTATGCCGCCTGGCAACACGCCTTTGCAGTCAACACCATGGCGCCACTAAAAATGGCCGAAGCGTTCATCCGGCAAGTATCGCGCAGCAAACTCAAAACCATCGTCACCATTACCAGCAAAATGGGCAGCGTCACCGATAACCGCGGCGGCGGCAGTTACATCTACCGTTCCAGCAAAGCAGGCGTCAACATTGTCGTGAAAAGCCTATCGATCGATCTGAGTTCGCAAAAAATCATCGCCGTGGTACTGCATCCCGGCTGGGTCAAAACCGACATGGGCGGTCCCGGTGCACTGATCACCGCCGAGCAGAGCGTTACCGGCATGCGCCGCGTAATTGATAATCTCTCATTGCAAGATTCCGGGAAGTTTTATGCATTCGATGGGCAAATCGTGCCATGGTGAGATTTCCCGGAAATAAAAAAGCGAGGATGCATCAATCCATCGATGAGTTTTGGAAAGAGTTCCTATCGCTCGCACAGTTCAACCCATCACTGACCGATCGCATCCACCCGGAAAGTATCTCCACAGTTTGATTTGCCTTGCGGCGGCGCATTCACCAGCAATTTCTCGAGATCGTCACCCGGCTTTAAATCAACCGATAAATTCAACTGCACCTCGACCAACATGCCTTGATTACAGCTCAGTTTAATCCTGTCTTTAACGGCGGTTCCCAGCACGGCAACTACACGCGCGAGAAAATCTTCCGTGCGGACCTGCCGGCCGATGCGGCGATTCATAAAATACGCCGCCCCGGCATCGTTGAATTGGCGCACCAAATCCGCGGCCAAGTCAAAATAACCTTCCATCGGCCAATTCGCTTGGCAGGTACCGTGCTTGAACCATTCATGGCGCTCAAGACAGGAACCCGACGTCACGCTGGGCATTACTTCGGCTAATGATGCGGTGGAGTCGGTATCCAGTTGAACCGCCGGGTAATCGCAGAAATTGCTTTTCTGTCCTTTGACATCACCGCAAAATCCGTAGTTTGTACCGCAACTCTTTTTATTCGGCCATAAGCCGTGCAACGTAAAATGCTTGGCCTGATAAACCTTGGGATCGGTAATTTTGCACTCTGCCTTGTCCGGTTTGCCTTCACAGAAAGCCGGCTGCCACGTCAGCGCAAGTACATAACTATCCGCCTGACCGGCGGTATTGCAATTGCCGCCATGATTTCCGCCATTACCCGTTTCGCCGCCATCCAGTTGCGCTTGACCGCACGCTGCGCTCACCCAGCGCTCCTTAGGATTTGCACTAGGTAAAACTACCCGATACCAATCAGAATTACCCGGTTTAATAACTTCGATGACATCGTATTTTCCACCCGCCAGAACCTGTGCATTATCCGGATTGGTCGATTTATTTTTTGATACATAAGCCGGACAAGCCTGTTGCGCAGTAAAAACACCGGAGGTTTTATCCGCCCATACAGGATGAGCATGACCGATCGCCCAAATCACCAGAAAAACTTGCAAAACCGTGCTTTTTCTTAGAAATATCATTCCGCTTCTCCTTTTTTAGTCAGGCAAAAAATCAAACAGCCAATCGGTACCGGTTTATTATTCAATAGGCCATCCGGCTTCACTGTGGCATTTATCACACAAAAACCACCCTCAAGTGCACAAACGAAACCCCTTAACCCACTTGTGCGCCGAAAAATAAGTCAGTCAGAATTTATTGGCTGAATGCTTTGATCCATTACAATACAGCTAAATCGTGGCGGGCTTGACAGTTACTTCACCCGGAAAAGAATCTATCGAGCAATCATCCATTATTATCTAATCCTTTCAAAAAAAAACAATGACAACAATCACCCCTCTCGATACGCAACAGCTCCACCGGGCGTGCGATCCCGAGCAGTTCACATTTCGGACGACCGCCGAACTGGCTGATTTGACGGACATTATCGGCCAAGCGCGCGCCATGGATGCGGTACGCTTCGGTTCGGATATTCGCCGTGAAGGTTACAATCTTTTTGTACTCGGTTCGTCCGGCATGGGCAAACACAGTTTGGTTCAGCAATTGCTTGAAAGCCGGGCAAGCCGGGAAGCGGAACCGGCGGATTGGTGCTACTTGAATAATTTTGCCCAGCCGCATAAACCAAAAACACTCAAACTGCCGTGCGGCAAAGGGGAAGCATTGCGCCAGCACATGGAACGGCTGGTGGATTATCTGCGTAGCGCCGTTCCGGTACAGTTTGAGAGCGAAGAATACCGCAACAGGATTAACGCGATACAGCAAGAATACAGCGAGCGGCAGGAACGTGAAATTGCGGAACTCGGCGAAGAAGCGGAAAAAAAGGAAATCATCTTGCTGCGCACGCCGGAAGGATTCGCCCTGGCGCCGAGTCATAACCGCGAAGTCATACCGCCGGAAGAATACGACAAACTACCGCAGGAAAGAAAAGACAAAATTGAAGCGGATATCGGCGAACTGCAAGCACATCTGGAAAAAATCCTCAGCCACCTGCCGCAACGCCGCCGCGAGCGCAGTGAGCGCATCAAGCAGCTCAATCACGAAATGATGCACTCCACCGTCACACACATGATCAACGAATTGCGCGCGCTCTATGCCGATCTTCCTGACGTGCTTGCGTATTTCGATGCCGTGCAACAAGACATGGTGATGCACGTCGACGATTTCCGCAAACCCGACGAATCCATCAACATTTCCGGCATGTCGGTCGTCACGCACCAAACGTTCAATAATTATCAGGTGAATGTGCTGACTTGCAACCATCAGAAACCCGGCGCACCGGTCGTCTGCGAAGATAATCCGACGTACAGCAACCTGGTCGGACGGATCGAGCATGTCTCCCAGTTCGGTGCGCTGGTCACCCATTTCACCCTGATTAAACCGGGCGCATTGCATCGCGCCAACGGCGGCTACTTGCTGCTGGATATCCGCAAAGTGCTGATACAGCCGTTTGCCTGGGAAGGTTTGAAGCGGGCGCTACAAGCGCGCAAGATCCATATCGAATCGCTTGGTCAGGTTTACAGTCTCGTCAGTACCGTATCGCTCGAACCAGAGCCAGTTCCGCTCGATGTCAAAGTGATTCTGTTCGGCGAGCGGCTATTTTATTATCTATTGCAGGAATACGATCCGGAGTTCAAAGAACTCTTCAAAGTCGCCGCAGATTTCGAGGAAACCATCGAACGCACGCCGGAAAACCATTTGCTGTACGCGCAACTGATCGCCACGTTGGCACGCAAAGAGGGATTGCTACCTTACGACCGGCATGCAATTGCCCGGGTGATCGACCATAGCGCCCGTCTGACGGGAGATTCGCAAAAACTTTCCATGCATATGCGCAGCATCGCCGATCTGCTGCATGAGGCCGACTACTGGGCGCGTGCCAACAATTCCGATGCCGTGCAGGCAAGCGATGTGCAGCAAGCAATTGATGCACAGATCCGCCGCCAGGATCGCATCCGGGACCGGCTGTACGAAGCGATTCAGCGCGATATACTGATGATCGCCACACACGGCGCAGTTACCGGGCAAGTCAACGGCCTGTCGGTGCTCGAATTGAGCGGCTTCGCCTTCGCACAACCGGCCCGTATCACCGCCACCACGCGTTTCGGTAAAGGCGATGTGATCAACGTCGAACGTGAAGTCAAGCTTTCCGGCGCCATCCACTCCAAAGGCGTGTTCATCCTCTCCTCCTTTCTTGCCACCCGCTACGCCAAAAACCAGCCGCTCGCGCTGTCCGCCAGTCTAGCGTTCGAGCAATCCTACGGCATGATCGACGGCGATAGCGCTTCGCTGGCGGAATTATGTGCACTGCTTTCCAATCTGGCGGATGTATCGGTCAATCAATCGCTGGCGGTGACCGGCTCGATCAATCAGCTCGGCCAAGTGCAGGCGATTGGCGCCGTCAACGAAAAAATCGAGGGATTTTACGACATCTGCAGCGCGCGCGGATTAACCGGCGATCAGGGCGTATTGATTCCCGCCGCCAATGTTCAGCACCTGATGCTGCGCCGGGATGTCGTCGACGCGGCAGCGGCAGGCAAATTCCACATCTACGCCGTGACCACTATCGACCAGGCCATCGCGCTGCTGACCGGCTTAGCGGCGGGAGAAGCGAATACCAATGGCGAGTATCCGGCAAACAGTATCAATGGCCTGGTGACGGCACGGCTAGCGGAGCTCGGAAAAATCAACCAATCGCTTCAGGGAAAATGACGTTCCGGAAAACGACTGCGCTCGTTCCAGCTGTTGTTGAAATCAGGCTCGCAATGCTCACTTCATCTAAATTGCGCTTTTTCACTTAATTTCGCCTTGCCCGATCATCGCTCGTTATCTTTTTCGGAACTTCCCCAGATCAATCCTTTCGAAAAGCCTCCGGTTAATCAGTCAAAACTGCAGCAACGCAACCGGAAACGATGTAAACAAGCTTGAAACGAGCAGTTGCGGTACGCCACCTCTAGCAGTGACCGGCACCACTTCTTGTGTCAACACATTCAAGCCTTGCTGCTTAGCGGTAAGATCAGGAATTTCGATCACGGTCGCATCATCCCACTGAATATTTTCCACCAACAATTCGTTGGTATCCGCCGGTACCAGTCGCGAAAACCAGCGTGGTGCAACAATGACTAACGCCATTTCCTCGGTGCGGCGCGCAAATGCGCACATGTGATCTTTCTGCGGACCTGTCACTGTCAGCGGCAGATAAGCACCATTTTGAAACACATCTGGCCATCGTTGACGGCTTTGTAAAAGCTGCCACGTCAAATACAACTTGGCGCGCCCATCCGTCATATCATCCAGCAGTTGTTTTACCCGCTGCGCCAGAGCATCCTGCGGTACATTGATATGTACTTCCAGATCTTTCAGCAATTGCTGGTTTTGCGTGTAATTCACAGCTTGCCGATTATCCGGATCGACCAGGCTGAAATTCCACAATTCATTACCCTGATAAATGTCGGGTACGCCCGGCACTGTTAATTTAAGCAGGGTTTGCGATAGCGAATTCAACATTCCCCATTGCGCGACTGCTGGATGAAATTCCTGGAAGGCTGATAAAAAAGCATTCTTCCCGGAAAAACATAACAGTTTCTTAATGAAAACCGATAAACCTTCTTCATAAGCTGTATTGGGATTGATCCAACTGGTGTGTTGCTTCGCTTCGCGCACCGCCTTGAGCATATAGGCTTGCATGCGCTCGATCAGCGTTTGGTGTTTATCTTCGGTGAATTCTCCCAATGGCCAGATACCGATCAACGTTTGATAAATCAGGTATTCGTCATTTGCGCTTGGGATTGCTTCGTCATTGACATGCAGTTTTTTATTTTTATTCAGTTGCCGCCAACGCAGTACTTGCTTATGCCAACTACCGGGAATCTCGGATAAGACATTGATGCGCGCTCGCACATCTTCGCTGCGCTTAGTGTCGTGCGTGGAAGTGTTAAGCATGGCATGTGGCCAATATTCCAAACGTTTGCTATTTTCGGAATGAAAAGCGTTGACGGAAATACCGAAAATTCGCGGATCGCCGCCCACTTCATTCAGCGAAATCAGACGATGGTACTGATAAAAAGCGGTATCTTCGTAACCCTTGGCCATCACCGGGCTGGAGAATTGCTGAAACTTCATGGCAAAGCCGGTGATAGCGGCGGCATAAAGCGGATCCTCGTCGGTTGCGGCATCCAGCAGCAGCACCGAACCAAGAAAATCGAAAATGCTGATATCCATGATCTGGGTGAGTTTCTTAGCTTTTGCAACCGCCCATTCGACATAACGCCGATCCAATGCCGTGACTTGATTGTCACGAACATACGTACGGTACACCGGCAAGCAAGCGGTTACCTCGGCGAGTGCATAGCGCAGATTGTTGGCGGTAAAGTCTCTCGTGTAAGGCCGCAGCTCGCAGATACGGCTCAATTGTCCTGTCATCACATTGAGCTCGCTGGCCATCGCATGCTTCATGATTTGATGCTTACTGTAATAAGCCAGTTCTTCAAAATCGAACCGGGTATGCGCAAACGAGCGGTAGGTGCGTTCCAGTACGGCCTTGGCTTGAGGGTTGACGAACAGTCCGTTGACCAAATTACAGAAATCATAGCCTGTGGTGCCGTGAATAGCCCAGTCTTGGTGTAATGATTCGTGGCTGGCAAGAATTTTCTCGGCGACGATGTAAACCGACTTTTCTCCCTCGACCGGTGGCGACTGTATGGCTACACGGTCCTGCAATCGCTGGAAATACTGCAGCGGATCATACAATCCGTCAGGATGATCGATGCGTAAGCCATCAACTTTGCCTCTGGCAATCAATTCCAGCGCCAACTGGTGAGTGATCTCAAAAACATGATGATCCTCCATGCGCAAGGCTGCCAGATCATTAATATCGAAAAAACGGCGGTAATTGATTTCATCGGAAGCCACTCGCCAATTGGCAATCCGCCAGGACTGAATCTCGAGCAATTCATGCAGCAGCGTAAAGGATCCGGGGCTATCCTGGCTGCCGTTATAATCGTTGAGGGTGTCTTGCACCATCTGCTTGATGGATGGCGAAACCTCGAGCAATGCCGCCAGCCGTCTTTTGAGCAACTCTTGATCGCGGCGTCGCTCGAGAATTCTTTCGGGTGCGGTGGTTTCCTGCGGCGGTAAATTATCGAAAGCCGTGATCAAGCTTGCGAGTTCTTGCAAGTAAACATCATCGGGCGGCAACTGCGCTTCCAACAGCGCCAAGCGATGCCGTAATAAGCGCGGATAAGCGCGCGGAGTAACCGGTAGACGATGATGGTAGTACCATAAACTGAAACTACCGCAATGCGCGTCAAAGTTGAGTTTCACTTCGCCATCTTCCAGCGTCTTGCCATAGGATTTACCCAGTATCGGCAGCAACACTTTGCCGCACAGCTCTTTTTTGAGCGGCTGCCAATCGATATCGAAAAAAGACGCAAAAGCCGAGGC
>JBDHRU010000057.1:0-12061 GCA_039807765.1 Nitrosomonas sp.
TTAGCAAATTGTTCCACACTCATTTGAGCCATTTATAACCCTTCAACAAACAAAACGACATGCAAGACTTCCAGAAACTGACGATCCCACCGTGTTACAGCCGGTTACTTCAATCAAGTAAACCATGGTTCACGTGCTTTGATAATTAACCGGTTTGCACGTTCAATATCAATGCCGGTCAATTCGACCAGGTCATCGGCGGCCAGATCGGCTAAATCGGCTTGCGTGTTAATACCTTTTGCCGCCAGTTCGCGTACGATATCGATATCCATTCCTTCTATGGCAAGCAAATCCTCAGCGACGTGCTCGACCTTTTCTTCATTGGCGATGGCATCCGTCAGCAGCGCATTGCGTGCACGATTGCGTATTTCATTGACGGTCTCTTCGTCCAGCGATTCGATTTCCAGCATCTCATTCAAGGGCACGTAAGCCACTTCTTCCAGCGTGACAAAGCCTTCCTGTACGAGAATTTCCGCGATTTCCTCATCCACATCGAGCTTTTGCATAAAGTACTGGCAGATTTGCGATGTTTCTTGTTCATGCTTGGCTTTGGATTCATCCACCGTCATGATGTTGAGCTCCCAGCCGGTCAACTCGGAAGCCAAACGCACATTCTGTCCGCCGCGGCCAATGGCCTGAGCGAGATTATCATCATCGACCACGATGTCCATGCTATGTTTTTCTTCATCGACCATGATGCTGCTGATTTCTGCAGGCGCCAGCGCATTGATGATAAAAGTCGCAGGATCGTCCGACCACAACACGATATCCACACGTTCTCCAGCCAGTTCACTGATAACCGCCTGGACTCTGGAGCCGCGCATGCCAACGCAAGTGCCGATCGGATCGATACGCTGGTCGTTCGATTTGACGGCAATCTTGGCACGCGACCCGGGATCCCGCGCTGCCGCTTTGATTTCCAGCAGACCTTCTTCAATCTCCGGTACTTCCAGTTCAAACAATTTCATCAGGAATTCAGGGGAAGTGCGGGAAAGCTTGAGCTGCGGTCCTCTGGCGGCGCGGTCCACCTTGTGGAGGTAAGCGCGCACCCGGTCACCGACGCGTAAATTTTCTTTCGGTATCATCTGGTCGCGCAGAAGCTCGGCTTCAATTTTTCCGGATTCGATAATGGCATTGCCGCGTTCCATGCGCTTGATCGTACCGGTAATTAAATAGTCTCCCCGTTCTAGGAAATCATTCAGTGTTTGTTCGCGCTCGGCGTCACGTATTTTCTGGAAGATAACCTGTTTTGCCGCCTGCGCTCCGATACGTCCGAATTCAATGGGCTCCAACGGTTTCTCAAGATAATCACCAAGCTGGATAGCGGCATCCATTTTTGCCGCGTCGCTTAAGGCAATCTGGCGCGCCGAATCTTCCACGGTGCTATCTTCGACAACCAGCCAGCGGCGAAAGGATTGGTGATTCCCTGTGACCCTGTCAATAGAAACACGAGTTTCAATATCTTCTTGAAACCGTTTTTTCGTAGCGGACGCCAAGGCAAGTTCGAGCGCGGTGAAAACGATCTCCTTTTCCACCGCTTTTTCACGCGCCAATGCATCAACCAACAGTAAAATTTCCCGGCTCATAATCCTCCAGCCAAATCTTTATATACCTATAATTTTGGAACCAAACGCGCTTTTCCAAGGTTACTCAATTCAAGATCTAACAATTTCCCTTCGACTTCAAGTTTTATTATGCCATTATTTACTTCCCGCAAAACCCCCACAAAATTCCGTTGCCCCTGCAATGGAATACGCAATTTTAATTTGACCGTTTCTCCTGTGAACCGGTGAAAATCCGCTTCCTTTCGCAACGGCCTGTCCAATCCAGGGGACGAAACTTCCAATCGGCCGTAATCGATATTCTCAACCGCGAACAACCTGCTCAAATGATTACTGATTGTTACACAGTCATCGATGCCGATACCACCTTCTTTGTCCACAAATATTCTTAATAATTTATTGTGTGCTAACTGTTCCACTTCAACTAACTCGTAGCCCATTCCCTTTAGAGTCGACTCCAATAATTCCTCTAATTCTCCAGCCATAGCTCCACCACAAATAAAAAATGGGCTGAAAAAGCCCATCGAATTTATTGATTTCATTTTAACAAGTTTTTATAAAATAGGGAATATAAACTTTTTTTGTGCGTGATATTTTCAAGCATTCTCAGTATCTTGTCGGAGCTCTTCCAGTAATTTTTTTAGCCATTCTTTTGACGGTATTTTCTCTTGGTAAAAAGAGAAGTATCTATGGTGTTTAGTGCCAATGATACAATTAAATTAGTCTGCCGAATAAATGAACACAGTACTGGAGATAATGTATGTCGACCATTGAATCCGTTTTGAACGAAACCCGCATTTTTCCGCCTTCCGGTGAGTTTACCCGTCAAGCCAATATTGCTGGTATTCAAGCATACCAAGCTTTGTGCGCGGAAGCGGAGCAGGATTATCAGGGTTTCTGGGCGAAGCGGGCAAATGAACTGATTCTTTGGCATAAACCTTTCACGCAGGTACTGGATGGTAGTGCGGCACCGTTCTACAAGTGGTTTGTCGATGGGAAATTAAACGTTTCCTATAACTGTCTTGACCGGCATTTGACAACCCAGGCGGACAAGGTTGCCATCATCTTCGAAGCCGATGACGGTGAAGTGCAACGTGTCACTTACCGTGATTTGCACCGGCGTGTTTGCCAGTTGGCCAATGCATTGAAGTCGCACAATATCAAAAAAGGCGATCGGGTGATTATTTACATGCCGATGCGTATTGAAGCGGTGGTTGCCATGCAGGCGTGCGCACGTATCGGGGCGATTCATTCGGTGGTGTTCGGTGGCTTTTCCGCTAAGAGCTTGCACGAGCGCATCCATGATGCCGGTGCGGTGGCGGTGATTACCGCCGACGAGCAGGTGCGCGGCGGCAAGCATAACCCGCTCAAAGCCACCGTCGATGAAGCCATGCGCATGAATGATACCACGTCGATTCAATTAGTCGTGGTTTACCGGCGCAGTGGCGGAGAAATTCCGTTCGATCCGGTGCGCGATGTCTGGTGGCATGATATTACGCAAGACGCCGGCACTGAATGTGAACCGGAATGGGTTGACGCCGAGCATCCTTTGTTTACGCTTTATACCTCCGGATCGACCGGCAAGCCTAAAGGGGTACAACATTCCAGCGCGGGTTATTTGCTCGGAGCCAAAGTCAGCATGCAGTGGATTTTTGACTATAAGCCTGCGGATATTTTTTGGTGCACGGCCGATGTCGGCTGGATTACCGGCCACAGCTATGTCACGTACGGCCCCCTTGCCATGGGAGCCACCCAGGTGATTTTCGAGGGAATTCCGACGTATCCGCACGCCGGACGTTTCTGGGAGATCATCCAGAAACACAAGGTGACCACGTTCTACACCGCGCCCACGGCTATTCGCTCGTTGATCAAATTGGGCGGCGATCTGCCTGCACAGTACGACCTTTCGTCGCTGCGATTATTGGGGTCGGTCGGTGAACCGATCAATCCGGAAGCTTGGATGTGGTTTTATGAGAAAGTGGGCCGGGCGCGTTGTCCTATCGTCGATACCTGGTGGCAGACGGAGACCGGTTGTCACATGATTGCACCGGCGCCAGGTGCTGTTGCGCTCAAGCCGGGTTCATGCACCTTCCCGTTACCGGGCATTTTTGCCGCGATTGTCGACGAAGCCGGACACGATGTCGAAAACGGCAAAGGCGGTTTTTTGGTGATCAAAAAACCTTTTCCTTCGCAAATCCGCACCCTGTGGGGCGATCCGGAGCGTTTCAAAAAAGCGTATTTCCCGGAAGACATCGGTCATGGCCAGTATTATCTGGCAGGCGATTCCGCGTATCGCGACAAGGATGGCTATTTCTGGATCATGGGGCGCGTCGATGACGTGCTGAACGTTTCCGGGCATCGCCTGGGTACGATGGAAATTGAGTCGGCATTGGTTGCCCACCCTTTGGTCGCGGAAGCGGCAGTGGTTGGCAAGCCGCATGAAATCAAAGGTGAAGCGGTGATTGCATTTGTCGTGTTAAAGGGAAAATATCCGCACGGTGAAGAAGTGAGTCAAATCACCAATACTTTGCGCGATTGGGTGGCGAAAGAAATTGGTCCGATTGCTAAACCCGAGGAAATCCGTTTTGGAGAAAATCTGCCCAAAACCCGATCAGGTAAAATCATGCGCCGGCTGCTGCGTACCTTGGCCAAAGGTGAGGAAATCACGCAGGATATTTCCACGCTGGAAAACCCGGCGATCCTGGAGCAGTTGAAATATCCGTCAAAATAACACCCGGTATTATCAATTTTGAATTAAAGGTTTGCAAAAAAGAGAATTATGTCATTACCGCTCGTAATCGATTATGAACACGGCATCAGCGCTATCGATGCGCAATTTCACCGCCCCAAACGGGCGGCGATTCATTTGATTGTCGAAAAAGGCGCGGTCGCACTGGTGGATACCGGTACTTCGTTTTCCATTCCCGGTGTTGCCGCATCGCTCAAGCAGAAGGATATCCCCGTCGAGGCGGTTGCTTATGTCATCTTGACGCATATTCATCTGGATCATGCCGGCGGCGCCAGTGAATGCATGCGCTTATTTCCGAACGCCAAGCTGGTGGTGCATCCGCGCGGCGCGAGTCATATGGCGAATCCGGCGCGACTGGTCGCCGGTGCTATGGGTGTTTACGGAGAAGCTGAATTCAGGCGCGTGTACGGTGAAATCTACCCCATTGACGCGACGCGCATTATCGAAGCGCCGGATGAAAGCCATATCGATCTCAATGGCCGTTCACTGTTATTTCTCGATACGCCGGGGCATGCACGCCATCATAATTGCATTTATGACGAGCGCAGCCGGTCTTTTTTTACCGGCGATACTTTCGGTGTTTCATATCGGGAATTCGACGTTGATGGTTTGGAATTTGTCATTCCGACGACATCGCCGGTGCAATTCGACCCTGCTGCGGCGCATGCCTCGATCGATCGCATCATGCGCTATCAGCCGCGTTATGCTTATCTGACGCATTACAGCCAAATCAGTCACTTGGCGCATCATGCGCAATCGCTGCATGATTTGCTCGATGCGCACGTGGCAATCGCGCAGCGCGCAAAAAATGTAGAAGACCGGCAAACCGTGATCGCAAACGCGTTGCGGGAATTATTTCTGCAGCGCCTGGAGGAACACGGTTGCCGGTTGCCGCTCGATGTAACCGATGAACTTTTACGCTCGGATATCCGGTTGAACGCGCAGGGCTTGATTCATTGGCTCGATCAGCCCGCGGAGCGTTTCAAGCAGCTTTAATCGCCAAATTGCTGATCTTGGCTGCTGAATAAAAATAAAAAAGGGGTTAAGTCTCATAATTACCTTAACCCCAATCACTCTGGAGAGGAGTTTTACGCGGTAACTTTTTTGCTTGAATAATGTACTCTGGTTCTGGATGATCCTGTTCCCATGACAATCACCAAATAGTTTACATACAGCACTGTGCCAAGAATAATGTCTGAGATAACCCATTCGGTTACTGATTCCGGCAGATCATACAGCGACAAAATGCCAAAAAACGTGCCGCTAATAACCAACGCTGAAATAACAAAAATATGACCTGTTTTCATGAGAATCTCCTTATTTGAAATTTATTGAAGTTGTTTGAAAAAAGCATTTACGGCTTATTCGAGATAAATATTCACAAAAAGTTCACACTAATTTCACGATTAATTCACATTATTTTCTTTCTTGTTGAAAAATATAAGAAATATTTTTATAAAAATTGTAGAAATCGAGTGAAAGTAGGATGCGTCAAATTACGCTAGAATGACTTATGCAATATGTAGGAGGGATTTAGTAGATGGATACCTTGTTTTCGCCACTCAAACTTGGCGCGCTGACCGTGCCGAACCGCATTTTTATGGCGCCACTGACGCGCTGCCGCGCAGGCGACGAACATCTCCCGAACGCTTTGATGGCGCAGTATTACGCGCAACGGGCAAGCGCCGGGCTGATCATTGCCGAAGCAACAATGGCGATTGAGGGCAACTCGGCGTTTTGGAAAGAACCGGGTGTTCACTCCGAAGCGCAAGTAGCTGGCTGGAAACTGGTGACCGATGCTGTACATATGGCCGGCGGCAGAATCTTTCTGCAAATCTGGCATGGCGGCCGGGCGTGCCATCCATTGCTCAATCGCGGTGCGCAGCCGGTTGCGCCGAGCGCTATCGCGATTGCCGACGAAGTGCGCACGCCGGAAGGAAAGAAGCCTTACGCAGTGCCGCGCGAATTGCGTGATGACGAATTGCCCGGTATTGTTGCTGGATTCAAGCAAGCTGCGCAGAATGCTTTAATCGCCGGTTTCGACGGCATCGAAATCCACGGCGCGAACGGCTATTTGCTGGATGAATTTTTGCGCGACGGCTCAAACAAGCGTACCGGGCCGTACGGCGGCTCGATTGCGAACCGCGCGCGCCTGACCTTGGAAGTACTCGAAGCCGTCAGCGCCGTGTGGAGCAGCGAGCGGGTCGGGTTGCGCATTTCACCGCTGAGCAGCTACAACGGCATGATCGACAGCGATCCAGCCGGACTATCGGCTTGGCTTGCCACCCGGCTCAACGACTATCATCTGGCGTACCTGCACGTGATACGCGGCGACATTTACCGGCAGCAAAGCGGCGATGTCCTGACGCCGATCCGTCAGTATTACAAAGGTATCTTGATCGGCAATATGGGTTATTCCGCGGAAGAAGCGGATCGCGACATTACCACGGACAAAGTCGATGCCGTGGCTTTCGGTGTCAGCTTCTTGGCGAATCCCGATCTGCCGGCGCGGATCAAGACAGGCGCGCCGCTCAATGAACCCAATCCGGCCACGTTTTATACCTTCGGCGCAGAAGGTTACACCGATTATCCAACGTTAAATCCTCCAAAGAACTGACATGACATGCGATCGCTGCCGCTTTTTCTCCTGATCGCTCTGCTTGGCGGATGCGTTTCGGTACCGCAAAACGTCGCGCCGGTTAATGGCTTCGAACTCAACCGCTATCTGGGAAAATGGTACGAAATCGCCCGCCTCGACCATTCGTTTGAACGCGGACTGACCAATATCACCGCCGAGTACTCGTTGCGTGAAGATGGTGGTGTCAAAGTCGTCAACAAAGGTTTCTCGACTGCGGATAACAAATGGAAGGAAGCGGAAGGCAAAGCGTATTTTGTCGGAAGCCCGCAGGAAGGTTATCTGAAAGTTTCCTTCTTCGGCCCGTTTTATGGCGCGTACATCGTGTTCGAACTGGACAAGGAGACCTATCAATACGCCTTCGTCACCAGCTACGACAAATCGTATCTGTGGCTGTTGGCAAGAACGCCAGCGGTCAGCGATGAAGTGCTGAACCGTTTTGTGCAGAAATCGAATGAACTCGGTTTTGCAACGGGCAAGCTGATATTTCCGAAACAGAATTAGCCAAAATTTGTGATGTGGATTGGATAAATGCGATGCAGCAATTACTCATTACCTTAGGCATTATTTTACTCGTGCTCGGCTTGCTGTGGCCGTGGTTATCGCAACTGCCGCTTGGCCGTTTGCCCGGCGATATCCACGTCGAACGCGAAAATTTCAGCTTCCATTTTCCGCTGATGACGGGGTTGATCATTTCCATTGTGCTGACGCTGATACTGTGGTGGTTGCGGAAGTGAGACGGTTACCCAAAAGAATCACTTGCTGTATTCCGTGCACCTCGTGCTTTATCCCGCGTATAGTCAATTGATCAGTGTTTCCCTAAATTAATTGATCATCTTCAATATGCCGATCTTGCCGTTGTTTAGAGGCTTGATCTATTTCAAATTCGAGATGCCCGTTACTATCGGAGAAGCGATCCAGATAAAGGTAAATCACGGGCGTGATGAACAGTGTGATTACCTGCGAGAACAGTAATCCTCCGACGACAGAAAGGCCCAACGGTTGACGAAGTTCGGCGCCGGCTCCCAGGCCGAGGGCAATGGGAAGCGCACCCATCAGTGCCGCCACAGTGGTCATCATAATCGGCCGGAAACGCAGCAGGCACGCAGCACGGATTGCCTGAAACGGCGCCATGTCAGCGTTGCGCTGAGCATCAAGCGCAAAGTCGATCATCATAATGGCATTTTTCTTAACTATGCCGATGAGTAACAAAATGCCGATCATCGCGATGATCGATAATTCCATATTGAACAACCATAACATCACCAATGCGCCAACTGCGGCGGAAGGTAATCCGGAAAGGATCGTGATCGGGTGGATATAGCTTTCGTACAGGACGCCCAGCAGCACATAGATTACCACTAGCGCGGCAACGATCAGCATTACCTGACTTGCCTGCGAAGACTGGAATGCCGCAGCATCGCCGGCGTAGCTGGTGAGAATACTATCCGGTAGATTCAGCTCATGCTTGAATTGCTCAATAAGCGTGGTGGCGTCGCCCAATGCCGCTCCCGGTGTGAGATTAAATGAGATAGTGACTGCTTCAAGTTGCCCGGCATGATTAATTGCGATCGGACCTGCTTCACGCTCAACCGAGGCAACACTCAATAGCGGTACCAACGCGCCATTTTGAGCGCGCAGATGAATCTTGCCGAAAGCACTCTCATCGATGCGGTATTCTTCCGCCACCTGCATGATGACCTTGTAGCTATCGCTAGAAGTATAAATGGTCGAAACTTGACGCTCACCAAACGCACTATAGAGCGCAGAGCGAACATCCGCTATCTGTATCCCCAGCAAATTGGCTTTATCACGATTGATATTGAGTCGTGTTTGCAAACCTTTCAGTTGTGCATCACTGGTAACATCGCGAAAAATTCCTGCAGCGCGCATACGCGCCATCAAGCCATCGGCAGCCGCGTTCAAGTCTTCGGCGCGTACGCTGCGCATCACGTACTGGTAGCGGCTTTTGCTTTGCCGGCCACCGAGCCTGAGATTTTGGATAGGGGTTATGAAAATATTGATGCCGGGAATGACGCGCACTTCGCGACGAAGATCCTCGATGACCCGATTCATATGTGAACGTTTGCTGCGGGGTTTGAGGGACATGAACAGCCGGGCACTGTTGCTGTCGCTGGCATTGACAATCAACGTATCGACCGCAGGATGAGCGCGAATTACATTGCTTGCATGCCGTAACAACTCGGTCATGGCGGGAAAGGAAATATCTTCCACCGCTTCCACCGTAATGATTGCTTGGCCCATATCTTCACTAGGGAAAAATCCTTTCGGTAAAACGATAAATAGAATACCGCTGGCGACAAAAGTGCCGATGGCTATGCCAAGCACTATACGTCTGTGATACAGCGCCCAATCGAGCGCGCATTCGTAGGACATCAGAACTTTGGCGAATCCACGCTCGAACCATGCGGTCAATTCCAGGCCGTGCTCCCCTCCTTGCCGTGTCAAGTAGCGGCTGGCCATTACCGGTACCAGTGTGAGCGACACCACGGCCGACATCAGCACCGCAATCCCAACCACAGCGGCAAACTCATGGAAGAGTAGGCCAATTACACCAGGCATGAAGAAAATTGGGATGAATACAGCGACTAAAGAGATAGAAATTGAAATAATGGTAAAGCTTACTTCCTTGGACCCTTGCAGGGCGGCTTTCAGCGGCGGTACACCGTTGTCAATGTGACGTACGATATTTTCTAGAACCACGATGGCATCATCCACTACCAATCCGACGGCGAGTGTAATAGCAAGCAAAGAGACGTTATCGAGACTGTAGCCAAAGGCGCGCATCAGCGCCACTGTACCTAGTAACGAAATCGGCAGGGATAGTGCCGGAATAAGTGTGATGGTGGCCTTGCGCAGGAACAAGAAAATCACCAGCACCACGAGAGCGATAGTGATCGCCAGCGTAACCTGAACATCGTGAATGGAATCTCGGATTGAAATTGAACGATCGCTAGTCAACTTAAGCTGAACGGATTGCGGCATTTGAGCAATCAGCTCCGGAATTGCCGCTTTGATCGCATCGACTGTCGCAACGGTATTGGAGTTGGGCTGGCGCTGTACCGATAGTGTGATGGCGCGCTCACCATTAACCCAACTTGCAGTTTTAATTGTCTCCACACTGTCTTCAACCTGCGCTACATCCGATAATTTTACCGGATTTCCACTGGGGGCAGTGGCCACGATCAAGCTGGAGAACGCAGCGGCATTATTGAGCTGGCGGTTGGCTTGGATGATAAGGGTTTGGCGTGGTCCCTCCAGCGTACCGATCGGAGAATTAACATTAGCGTTGCGCAATGCTTCGGCTATGTCGTCGATTGTCAGATTGCGCGCTGCGAGAGCTTCGGGATTTACATACACACGCACAGCATATTTTTTCTGACCGTTGATCGTAACCTGGGCCACGCCCGGAAGGGTGGATAATGTTGGCAAAATAAGATTTTCGGCAAAGTTGTTCAGGTCCGAGAGCGGCATCGAAGGCGATGTCAGGGCAAGAAAAATGATGGGGGAATCAGCCGGATTGATCTTGCGGTAAGACGGCGGTGAAGTCATCTCAACCGGCAGCAAACCCTGTGCGCGTAGCAATGCCGCCTGCACATCCACGGCAGCACTGTCAATATCACGGGCCTGGTTAAACTCAAGCGTAACTGTGGTGGCGCCCCGCGTGCTGGTTGAGCTGATTACGGAGAGATCGGAAATACTGGAGAATTGACGTTCGAGTTGTGTAGCAACCGAAGAAGCCATGATTTCCGGACTTGCGCCCGGAAGTGTTGCGCTGACCGAGATAGTGGGAGCATCGTAACTCGGCAGTGCGGCAATCGGTAATTCATTGTAGGCGATGAGGCCTGCCACCATGACGAAAACCGCAAGCAGCCACGTCATAACCGGGCGGCGGATGCACAATTCGGAGAGATTCATTGCATGACTTCCGTGTTGGCAGCTTTTGTTTCATTGTCTCTGGTTTTTGCTTCGCTCACCACGCTACCGGATCTGAGATTCTGCGCACCTTCTACAACGACACGCATACCTGGCGCAATACCCTCTCCCGCTATTACGGCAAGCCCATCCTGAATCAAACTTACAGCGACTGGTAGAGAAGTCACTTTGTTGCCCTCATTGATTACATAAAGAAATTTTCTTTCCGGTCCGGTTTGGACAGCCTGTACCGGAACCGTGAGGACACCTGCTAATATGCGCGGCGCGAGTGTTACTTTGACAAACATCCCCGGCCACAGAAGATTATCCGGGTTGGAAAATTCTGCTTTGAGACGGATACTGCCGCTTGCCGTATCCACTGCATTATCGAGGAATATCAATCGCCCCGTCTTCACTTGCTGCCCAGCAGAATCCGGTGCTACATCGACATACACTTCGCCTTTGGCAAGCGCCTGCTGCAGGGCTGCAAGCTCATGCTCCGGCAACGTGAAATTAATGTTGATCGGGTCGATTTGTGTGATGCTCACCAACACCGTGTCGTTTGGCTGTACCAGGCTGCCCGGATACACGGGAATGGCGCCTGTACGCCCGGAAATCGGCGCAGTGATCTCTCCGAAACTGTGTGTTACGTGCGTTGCCTGCACGCTGGCCTGATCGAACCCAAGCTGTGCGCGTAATCCGTCGACCTGATACTGCACTGTGTCGAGTGCCGCCTGTGAAATGAATCCGCGCAGGAATAGCTCGCGTTGGCGCTCAAGATTACGCTCGGCGCTCATTAGATCAGCACGGGCTTTCGCCAGCTGCGCCTTAGTCTTTCTGAGATTGGCATCTTCAGTACGAATATCGAGTGTGAATAACCGATCACCCTTGCGCACAAATTGCCCTTCTTTGATATGTACAGCTTTGATCGTGGCGCTTAGTTGCGGGCGTACCTCAACTGTTTGCTGAGCGGATACAGTGCCATTAGCTGTCAATCTGACCGGTACATCGGCGCGCGTTACCACGGCACTTATTACTTGTATAGCTTCGTTACTCCCGGGTTTCTTTGTTTCACCCTTGTTGCGCCAGTCCCAAACGTTGGCAAGCAGTGCAACGAGCAGAATACCCGCTATTATGATCCTCATGCCCCACTTGACGAGTACAAACGATTTTGCAGAG
>JBDHRU010000058.1:0-12011 GCA_039807765.1 Nitrosomonas sp.
CAAATGCCCAATTCCCTCACAAATTAATCCAAAGTTACTCTGGAATGAGAAATTTGCGTCATTTTGCAAAAGTCTCAGAGTATGAAGCCGGACTAGGTGAATTTGAAGCTGAAACCGGCTTCGGCGAATTGGAATTAGAAACGGAACTGGGTGAGTTCGAAGCTGAGGCCGGAATGGGTGAGTATGAGCAAGGTGAACAATTTCTCGGCGATGCTCTGTCCGGCTTGCTTGGTGAAGGCGAAAACGAGTTGGGTGAATTAGAGTTCGAGTACGAACAGGGCGAACACTTCGGTATCTTCCGCAGTATTACAAGACTTGCGAAAAAAGCCACACCGATGCTGAAAGGCATTGCGCGGATTGCCGCGCCTATCGCCGGTAAAGCTGTCGGAGGGCTTATCGGTGGCCCCGCTGGCGCGGTGCTGGGATCCAAACTGGCTACTTTGGCCGCGCAACAGATCCGCGAAATGGAAATGGAGGGTATGCATGAACTGGAATCGCATGAATTCGAATTGGGTGAACACGAATTAGGCGAACACGAACTGGCGCACAAATTGGCCGAGCACGATGCGCACGCCGAAGCAATGGCGCATTATGCCTCGTTCTCGGAAAGCGAACATGAAGCCGAGGCACTGATTGGCGCGGCGACCACGGTTGTGCTCTCACCGCGCGACCGGCGCGCCCTACGTGCGCTGGTGCCGAATTTGGTGCGCGGCGCGGCAATACTGACGCGCATTTTACGCATGCGCAAGGCAACGCGCCACTTTGTGCCCGTGGTGCCTGAAATCATGCGCCGTACCGTGCGCACACTGAAGCGCGGCGCAGCCACCGGACGGCCGGTTACCCGTAAATTGGCTGGCGCCATCATGGCCAATCAAACGCGGCGCGTGCTCAGCAACCCCAAATACTGTGCTGCTGTGCTGCGGAGAAATGTTCGCGCCACCAGAGCGGCGGGCGGGCGACATCCTATGGCTGCGCCGGTACGCCGCAGAAGTTCAGTCTAGCAGTTGTCATGCGGTGCGCTAGAAAATACGATATTCATTAAGGTAGGAGCAAGCCATGTCTGCAGCTACAGAACTAGAACTCGAATTTGAGAACGAGAGCGAATTTGAACTGGCCCATGAACTTGAGCACGAACTCGGCCTTGCCAGTGAATTAGTCAATGAGTTTGAATTGGAACATGAACAGCAGGCTGAACATGAAGCATTCTTCAATCATTTGGCCGCGATGGCCGACCGCAGCGGGCGCTCGCAGGCGCTCAGACGCATTGCCTTGGCTGCAGGGCGTGCGGCACTGAGAGGTCAAAGCAGGCCTTGGCCGGTCATCGAAGGCGAAGGTGAATTGGAACTTGAAGGGGAACTGGGCGAACTGGAATTCGAGCATGAATATTCCCCAGCGCAAATGGCTCAATTTGCGGCCATGATGGAGCATTCAGGACATGCGGCTGCCGAGTCTGCCAATGAGCAGGAAGCGGCGGAACATTTCTTACCGCTCATTGGTTTGGCCGCCAAATTCATTGTGCCGAAATTGGTGGGGCTGGCTGCTAAGAAAGTGGGCGGGCTCGCGGCCAAGAAAATTGGCGGGAAATTATTGCAACGCGCCGTTCCTCGTCTCATCAAGCGGGTTACGCCGCAACTGACGCGTGGTGTTGCCAATGTGACGCGCACGTTATACCGTAATCCGACGACGCGTTCGTTGCTGCATGCCATGCCGCGCATCGCACGTGGAACCATAACCCGGCTTGGCCGCCAGATCGCTTCCGGACAGCGCATTACACCGCAGCAAGCTGTGCGAACGCTTGCGCAGCAGACTGTGCGGACGTTAAGCAACCCGAGAACTTTGGTGCAAACGTATCACCGCTCGCGCGCACTCGACCCGCGCTATCATCAACGCACACGGCGAGTTCTGGGTCGCCCGGCCGGCGCGCCGGTACGCGCCGCTGCGGGATTGGGTGCTGCTACAATAAGCGCTTTTCCAGGGGGAGCGGCTCCAAGATTTGGCGGGATAGCGGTACCAATGACCGGTGGTTGCCAATGCACTTGCCAGCCGGCCGCAGTTTGCCCAACTTGCGGACGTTAGATTAATGAATATCGATGCGAGCCAGTCAAAATGAATGCTCCTGTCTTTACCCAACCTAGCGAACTTGATCAAATGAGAGCGGCGCAGCTGGCAACCAGTAAGAACCAACCGGTTCTCGGGCCATGGATTCGCGCACAGGCACTCAATCTTGCCCGGCACACGCAGGCTTTACGCAACTTCAGGCGCGATGAATTCGGTACCGGACCGGAAGCGCCTACGGAAGGACATATCCAGGCGGTCAATCAACTGCTGGACAAATTGCGTCCGGGACTGAAACGGCATGCGCGGCATGTAGCTTTGCTCGCGAGTGTAGCAAGGCAGGAGCCTGATTCAGAACGATTTGCAGCGCTTGTTGAGCACAAACATCATGCGCATGATTGGGTGCAAAGCATCGAAAAAATATGGGATTTTTACTTTGAACTGTTCGGTCAACGGCAATCGCACTTCGGTCAATGGCTATTGAGCACGGATCGCATCGCATTGGATTGTTACCAAGTGACCTATCTTGGTATCGGTAAAGAGAAATCGGTACCGGCACCGCCGCCGTTTACGTATATGCGCACCGGTTTCGGTCCGGCTACTTACCGCCGCGGTATCAAATTGCGCCAGCTTGGCTTGCAGTACAACCCGTTTCCGTTGATTCAGCTGCCGTATCACCGCATGGTGAATCCGTGGACATTAGGCGCAGTGCTGCACGAAGTTAGTCATAATACCCAAAGCGACCTCGGCTTGTCGCGTGCTGTACCGCTTGCCATCGCGCGAACCTTGTTGCGCGCCGGTTTTAGTCCGGATATTACGCAGATTTGGGTGCGTTGGAACCGCGAGACCTTCGCCGACTTGAGCGGATTGCTGTTGGGTGGGCCTTGCATCGTCGCGTCTTTGATGGATGCCGTCGGCCGTTCACCGCGGATTACTTACCATTTTGACCCGAATGGCGTGCATCCGACACCGTATTTGCGCGTATTGATCAGTGTTGAATTATTGCGCCGTATGGGTTTTCAAACCGAAGCGGAAAAATACGCTCAAGCGTGGACATCGCTCTATCCCGCGCCGAAACCGGGCATGCTTCCCAACGAATTGTTGCGCCGCGCGCCGCGCGCGATTGCATTGGTGGTCGATGCGTTGTGCTACCGGCCTTTCAAGGAAATTGGTGATAAATCGCTGGCTGAGGTGTATCGCTTCGGCCAGAAAGAACAGCGAATGATCGAGGAAGCGGCTCGCCGGTTAGCGACCGGAGATGATCCCGGTATCGTGCCGGAGCGTTTCCTGATCGGTGCCGCTCGTTTTGCGCTGGACAATCAATTGGCGTCGGCGGAAAGAATTAAAGAAAAGTTTTATAGCGAACTGTCGAGGAGATAACGATGAGCTTGGAAACGGCATTAGACTCACTACGGCACGCATTAATGCAGTTGTCGGAAACAATGTCGGCTCTGCACGTGACGATCACCGAAGATAAACCGGCTCTCGGTGCGACCATCCTGGTTGATCAACTGGATAATCAGGTTACGGATTTACTGGGAATTCTTGAGGAAACCGATGAACGCATCCTGCATTCGTTGCGGAATAGCTCATCATCCGGCCAGCTGGAGCAGGCACGGCTTGCCTTGAAAGAAATTCACGTATTGATCAACCGCTTCACAGTGCAATTTGCGAATGAAATAAGCGCATATATCACCCTGGCGAAACTCCTGGAAATGGGACGTGAGCGCGGACGCGAGTGGCGTGAATGGAGTCTGGAAGTCAAGACCGCGGTTGAGCGTTGCAGGCTGCCGGTTATGACGGTAACCGAAACGCTGCCGGAATGCTGGAATGAGTTGGCGCAGCGGATGGCGCAAGGCTCGATTTCCATGCAGAACACTAGCATCGGGCAACAGATCACGGTGCGGGATGATCAATTGAAAGTTGCGGGTACGGCAGGTTAAAAAGTTACAGTGCGTGGTAAAGAAAAACGGTGAGTGCGATAACTGGCAGTCAAAAGAGAAATCCGCTGCGAGAGAATCTTTCGGAACTTAAAACATGAATACGATTGGATGGAGGTAGCTATGGTAAACAAAGTAGACGGAGATATTACGGGAGCAGTTGAAGATGCTGTTACCTATCCAATTCTTGTCAAAGAGGTTGATGGTTATGGCAGCGGCAGCCGCCGGGGTGGTGCATCGAATCTCTCCGGCAGTGGTTCTCTGACAAGCGCAGCACAAGGTGCGATGCGCGATTTGCTCGGCTGGCGTTACCGGGCTGATGATCCTAAGGGGTTTCTCGCTGCACTGAATAAAGCTGTCGATGTGAAAGAAACGGAGGGTTATATCGATTGGGTCTGGAACACTCGTCCGTTCATGGTGCAGGCCGATATGGGCGAAGTAACCGGCGCACAGGCGAGTATTTATAAGCGGGCCCAAATTTCTGCTGAGCAAGTTTTTCTGCTGTTGAATGGTTTGACGCCGCTTCGGCCGGATGTAGATAAAGAGCAAGCGGAATCGATGCGTGCTATTGTGCGATCAGCATGGAATGAGCTAGTGAATGAATTAGCTGTGGTGAGCGGACCGAGGATTCAACGTGTGGATCTATATTTCGAACAACTACTGGGGTCTTCAAATCCGACCAAGATCTCAACGGTTTTTGAGCAACCGGAAACAGTAGAAGGGAGTCTTGGCAAATTAGGTGAACGTTATGGTTTCAATAGAGATATCGTACTGACGGTTGAAGAAGAACAGAATTTCACCAATTTCTTGATACTTGTTGATTATACAGCTTCATTGCTGCGCACCTGGCATGCTCAGAAACAGTACCTTGTTCGAGATAGTAAATCAAATAAATATCTTGGGACTCAACTCGTTCGACTGTCAGAAGAATTAGCCGTGATTGTTGAATCTGTTCAAGAAGTATATGCCGCGATGGATTCCGTTTTCTTTGGACCCGAAGAACGGCAAGTTACCGTACTGAATTTTGGTAAATCTTCTGGTATAGAGCCAATTACAGTAGCGGAGCTATTACAGTGGATTGAGCAGTTTGCCAGTGTAGAAGCGCGTCAGCTGATAGAAGATTCGGGTAAAGACGGCGTGCATGTTGTAAATGACACACTCGAGAAATTAAATGGCATGCTGGATAAAATCACTGGGAAATCATAATAGGAGGCGATCATGGATAAGCCAGGAGTTTTTAAAATTAATCGAGTGAATAAAGCAATGGCTTCGCTTGCAGAACGGGTCGCGTCGGCGAAAAACATTGCGGAAAGTATTCCGCAAGTTAAGACTGCCGTTTTGAATTTAAAGGATAAAGACAAGCAACAATCTAATGTTCCTGACAACCCAAACTCAATTCCTCCAAAACAAGAAAATGATTTGCAGTTAGGTGCTATTTTTCCTAATACATTCACTCCCAATAGCTCGGAAGAAAGCCGAGTTCGCGAGGTGATACTGGTTGTTGTTAAAGGAAAAGTTCAGAAATATTTCATTGTCAATAAAGACGGAATTGAGCAAACAGATTGGGAGCCTCAGGTTATTGATGATATTAATAAGTTATCTGCTGAGACTAAAAGAAAAGCTAACAGCATCACACAGGCATCGAGAGGAAAAGCAAAATTAAAGTTCTTTTCTATAAAGATACCGAGTAGCGTTGAATGTAATTCGTGCTATTACTTTGTCGTACAGTCAACAGAAAAAGATTCCGAACATGAAGACAGGCTTATGCTTTTTGTGAGTTATGGTAATTTAACTGGAGCTTAACCCATGGCACAAGAAAACGACTATCAAAATTTGATTAACCGGATCGGTGCGTTGCGTGAAGCGATGACGAGTCGTTTTGCGGGTGATCTGGTGGGTAATCCGGCATTGGCCGACGCACTGAAGCAACAGGTTGATGATATCCTGGAAGCAGTGGTGAAACAGGATATGCAATCGAAGGCGCCGCCGGATAAAGGTTTGTCTCAACTGGCTGGTTTGGGTCCCGATGCAGCGGATGATCTCGGCAAGACCCGCATTCCGCAAGGTGTCGATCAGTACGATGAACGGGTTGCTGCCGAACGGCTGGTGGCTGTAGGTGACCTGTATTATATCTATCAGCATGAGAAGATCGGCGTGTTCCGCGTGGTGCGCAAGCTGAAGGAATTGTTTCATGCCGGTGCGGTGCGCTTGTCCAGTGGTCAAGGTGCGTTTTTGCTGTATCAATTCGATCGCCGCGATGTATTGCGCTACACGTTGAACGAGCGGTTGATGGCATATCGCCGTGCGTTCGGTTACGGCAATGCGCCCGTGCCGCAAGGAACAACTCCGAATGTCGACTTTCACAATCAGTTCGGTCATTTTATTAATCAAGTGGCGTTGTTCTGGCGCGATAAGCGAATCAGCGACGTCATGCGCGAGCGTGCGTATGATCCCAGTTTCGGCAGTATCGCCATCGTGCGCCGGGCCGGCCTGGATTTGAGGAACAATCTCAAATTCACTTCTTTTGGTCATCTCAATGTGATGCGTGTAGAAGTGATGCAGTTGCTGGAAGAAGCATTCAGGATTCTCAGTGCGGACGACGTCAGGAATCTTTTTGGCACGGATAGCGCGTGGGATACGGTCGAAGAGATTTTGGTGCGTTATTACAATGAACGCTTGATGACTTCGCCGCGGCAACGTATGGCGGTGGCTGGACGCGAAGTACTGCGCTGGCTGGCGCAGCCGCACATCATGAAAATGCAACGCGGTCAGTTTGAAGCGTTATTGCTGGAGATTGCCGAGCACGCGGAAGAATGGTTGACCAGCGCGCAATCGATGGGTTTGGCACGGCGCATGGATGCCAACCGGGTGATGCCTTGGGGAAGCGATATGCCACCGGTAAGCAATGCTTCACCTGGGATTGCTCGGGTCGCGGAAATGCGCCAACGGCGTGGTCAATCAATGGCAACGAGGCGATTGTAATAAAGCCAGTGATTAACGAGGAGAAACTCTTGTTGCCATTCGTTCCGATGCGAGCACCTCAAACAGATTTGGAATTCGAGGCCCAATTGGCTAGTGCAAGCAGAGCGTTGGAAGCGCTCGCGAATGAATTCGAACGAGAGCTATCAATGGCGGCATTCAATCTTGAGTCAGAAGCCGCCGTAGCCCGACAAGCCCGAAAACAGTTCGGCAAGTTACAAAAGGGTTATGCGCGACGGCTTGGTGTAAATACGCATGGTCAAGTTCATCATGCCATCGAGCTTCAGGCGCTCAAACGCTTTCCGGGGGTGTTTACTCCGACGGAGCTCAACAGTTTCCGGAACATGCGCGGTATTCCGCGAGAATTGCCCGCAGGTGTGCAAACTCCCAGTCAGGTGCGGGATTGGAAGCGCGGACAGCGTCAATTGCACAATGCCAAGATCCGTGAAATCTGGGATCGCCATTACACCAATCTCAACCGCGAAATACAAGTAAGTGCGAGGATTGCGTCCCAACACACCGGTTTATAATGATTTCGTGCGCCGGTATTTGACGGCGGCGCGCGCTGAAATCGATTATGTATTGGGACAGTTTTTTACGGAAAACCGCACGGGCCGTCCGCAGGTTTTTCTGTGAAATCCAATCGAATGTACGCAGAGAGCTTTTCATCTGCTTTGGATTTTGTGAAAGCAGGCAATTCCTTGTTTGTACACCAGCTTCAGGAGTTTGTCCGTATCCCCAGCGTCAGTTCCGACCCGAAGAAAGCACGGGATGTTAAGCGATGCGCGAAATGGTTAGCACAACATTTACACACCATCGGATTGCATCGGGTGCGTGTTTTGCCGACAGCTCGGCATCCCATCGTTTACGGTGAATGGCTCGGTGCAGCCGGAAAACCGACAATTCTGATTTATGGCCATTACGATGTGCAATCGGCAGAACCGGAAAGCGAGTGGAAAGTTCCTCCTTTTGCCGGAATCGTCCGGGATGGTTTTATCTATGGGCGCGGTGCGAGTGACGATAAGGGGCAATTGTTTGCGCATATCAAGGCTATAGAAGCGTTGCTCAGAACTACCCGGCATCTTCCGGTCAACGTCAAATGCCTGTTTGAAGGGGAAGAAGAAATCGGTAGTCCCAATTTACTGCCGTTCATTCGACGCAATCGGTGCGCGTTGCAGGCCGATGCCGTAGTTATGTCTGATACCCGTATGCTCAGTCAAGATCAGCCGGCGCTGACGTATGCATTGCGCGGACAACTTGCGATGGAATTGGAAGTGCATGGACCGGATCATGACTTGCATTCGGGTAATTTTGGCGGTGCGGTACACGATCCATTACAGGCTTTGTGTGAAGTGATTGCGCGCTTACATGATTCCACTGGACATATTGCTGTGCCTGGTTTTTACGGCAAGGTTCGCTGCTGGAACAGCGGTGAGCGCAAATATCTTGCACAAACAGGCCCAAGTGATGCGGATATCTTGCATGAAGCTGGTGCATCAACGGCTTGGGGCGAGCAAAGCTACTCCCTTTATGAACGGGTGACACTGCGGCCTTCCTTGGCGATTACCGGCATGCGAGGCGGGCATGGCGGAGTTGGACCCAAAGGCGTGATTCCTTGCCAGGCGATCGCTAAGTTAAGTTTCCGGCTCGTGCCGGATCAGGAGCCGGCTGAAATTGAACAGCTGGTGCGCCGGTATATCGAGCGCATAACGCCGTCCACTATCCGCATTCGCATTAAAACGCATACTTACTCTCGTCCTGTATTACTTGACCGCAAGAATCCGGTCATGCGGGCCGCTGCAGCCGCATATCGGCGCGTATTCGGCCGAACGCCGGTTTGGCTGCGCTCGGGTGGAACTATTCCGGTCGTGAGTCAATTTCAGGATGTACTGAGGGCGCCGATTGTTTTGATGGGATTTGCTTCACCCGGAGATAATCTGCATGGCCAGAATGAGAGATTCAGCGTGAAAAATTTTCATCGCGGCATCCTGACTTGCATTGCTTTTCTCGAAGAGTTTGGCCGTACACTGCCTGCAAGACGGCAACAAGACCTAAAATCGGTCGAGGTGCAATATGATCATTGATGGCCACTGTCACGCCGGACAAGGCGATCAACTGACGGCGCCGTGGAATACCGATGCACCGCTGGAATCTTATTTACGGCGTGCCCGCCGGGCGGGAATCGAGCGGACCGTGGTATTTCCGGCTTTTCATACCGATTACGCAGCGGCGAATCGCGAGTTGTCGAAGATCGTGATGCGGTGGCGTCCGCGCTTGATCGGTTTTGCGATGGTCAATGCCAAGAGCGATGCGGGCCGGATGCATGAGATGTTGCGTGAAGCAGTGACGCGGCTCAAGTTGCGCGGTGTCAAGATTCACGGCCATGAAGCGCTGCCCACGCGCGAAGTGTGCGAAGCGGCGCGCGCTTTCCGTTTGCCGGTGATTATCGATGTCGCCGGCAAGGCGCATGTCATCGATATGTTTGCGCCGCAATATCCGGATGTGAATTTCATCATTGCGCACCTGGGTAGTTTTTCCGACGACTGGCGTGCACACGAGCGAGTGATCGAGCAGTTGGCGCGATACCCGAATGTTTATGCCGACACTTCCGGTGTACGGCGTTTCGATTATTTGGTGCAAGCAATCCGGCGCGCCGGTGCGGGCAAACTGATTTTCGGATCCGATGGTCCTTGGCTGCATCCGGGGCTGGAACTCTACAAGATTAAACTGCTGGGTTTGCCGCCGGTGGAGGAAGCGCTGATTCTTGGCGGCAATGCGCGGCGGCTGATTTTTCCATTTGAAGGACAACAACGGCTTTTTGCAATATCAAAGTAAGCAGGTAGATCTAAACTCGGCTAAGCATGATGGAGGCTGTCCGATCCTTTCCGGTTTTCCGTAATACAACCATTTTCCAGCACGAAGATTCGATCAATTTTTTGCAACTGCGGAATGGTTGGATTGAAAATCAATGTGGTGCGGCTCTGTATCAGCGCTTCTAAAGCCGCAAGCAGATTCCCGTTGCCAGCTTCGTGCGGAGTGAATATTTCATCGATAATCAACAGCGGTGAATCTTTTACCCATGCGCGCGCAACGGCGATCCGCAGCAATTGTTCCGGCGTAATCGCCGCGCCATCCGGGCCGGCGATGGTGGTCTGCAGACCCTCCGGCATGCAACGGATAAATTCGATTGCGCGCGACATTTGCGCGGCTGAGGTGATTTTGGCTTCGTCGCTGCAGCGTAGCGTGCCATAGGCAATATTGCCGGCAATTTTGTCGTCCAGCAAAAAGGAATCCGCGGACACCAAAGCGATATGGGCGTGCAAGTGACTTAACCGGATATCCGGCAGCGGATGGTCGTTAAACAGAATTCTGCCACTGGCGGGTTGCCGCAAACGCAGGATCAGATCGATCAACAGGTTTTTTTCTTCCGCGCTATAGCCGGTAAACACAATAACTTCACCCGACTGTAAAGTGAAGTGCAGGTGATGGAGAATGGATTGAGTGTGCGTGTCATCGTCGCAGTACACATGTTCAAATGTCAGCTTCCCTTTGCCGCGTGGTATGTCGAGGGTGCCACTGTCCTGTTCGGCCGGTTGATCGAGAAAAGCGAAGATGGCTTCCAGCGCCGGCTGATCGTGTGCCAGTTGCTTGGGCAGATTGACGATGCGTTGCGCCGGCTGAATGAGCAGCAGCGCGACAGTGATCAACGCAGCGGCTTCCGGCAGACTGAGTGTGCCGTTAATCGCGTGCAGCGCCATGGTGTAGGTTACGGCGATTACGATCAATGCGGTGATCACTTGATCGAGAGACATCATCACGGCCTTTGTGTGCGCTTGTTGTGCATCCGCTTGCGCAATTGCTGCGGAAATTTTACCCAAACGCTGACTTTCATGGCACTGTCCGCCATCCAGCCGGATTTTTCTGAAATGCGTCACGGATTGCGATAAATGTTCCATTAAATCATCAGTCGCCCGTAAGCTTTTGGGGCTGGGTTTATTGAAACGGCTGGGTGTGACTTGATGAATGAGGACGATGAGCGGCGTAATCAGCAAGAGCAGGATGGCAAATTCTTGATTGAGGTACAGCGTGCATAGCATGAGCGCGATGATTGTCAGGCTATCTTGCGTTAACTGCGCGATGTTGCCGGTTACGGTCTGCGCGATTGTGTTGATATGGGTTATCAGTGCGCCGGCCTGATGAGGATCGTAACGCGCATAATAATCGGCCGGCAGCGTCAGCAGCTTATTAAAGAAATCCATGCGTAAATCGATGCCCAGTTGGCCGCTGGCTTTGCCGGTGGCGCGGAGACTGACATAGCTTGCGATGCCGCGCACGAGAAAGAGACCGATCAGCAGTAGCGATGTTGTCTGTGTCAGTGGCAGATCTTGCAGGATAAATGCACTATCCAACATGTGCTTGACGAGTATGGGCAGCAGCGCCAGTGAAGCTGCCGTGACCAGCATGGCGCAGAATGCTTGCAAACGTAATGTCCAGTTAGGTTGCAGTTTTCCGATTAAGCGGTGATAGTGTTGCAAGTCGATCATAATGCGTCATTTTACATGAACCGGGCACAGAATCGCTTGAGGTGCGATCCGGTCAGCGGCGGTTTTCGGCGGGGAGTGTTCTATCGCCGCGTAATTATCGGGAGTGTGAGACGAATAGTGTACAATCGCCGTTCGTTTAGTGTGTTGCTCATGATGAAAGCAATGCAGTGATTGGATTATCTACTTCGCGATTGATTTATGACTCATTCCAAAACTTACCCTAAGCAATCCACGTCGCTGCAAAGAAAAGGCATTGTATTGGCCGGCGGTTCCGGGACACGGCTTTATCCGGTGACCCAGACGGTATCCAAGCAACTGTTGCCGGTATTCGATAAGCCGATGATTTATTATCCGCTCAGCACGCTGATGCTGGCCGGGATCCGAGATGTTCTGGTGATTTCAACACCGCGTGATGTGGGCAATTTTCAGGAATTACTGCGTGATGGCAGCCAGTGGGGTCTGAACATTTCGTATGCCGAGCAACCGTCGCCGG
>JBDHRU010000059.1:0-11928 GCA_039807765.1 Nitrosomonas sp.
AAAGAAATAGTGCCGGGGTTCCAGTCCTGCGAATTGAGCAAACTATTGGTATTAATCCAGATATCGCCTGCCAAGGGACTTGTGTTGGGTAGATAAGCCCAAGCCAATGTCAACTCGTCGGGATCGTCAGTGTAAGCCGCGCGGATGTCGCCTACGTTGCCGGGTGTTTCCGCAACTTGTACGAAATTAATATTGGCGACGTTCGCCCATTGTTGCAATGCTTTGATGAAAGCGGTCTGGTCGGCGCTTGTCAGCGGCGTAAAAGCGCTGCGCCAAGGCTCCCCATCGCCAAATTGAGAGCCGTATCCACCGGATAGCGCTGACCAGTAGGAGGCACTGCTGCTGGACGGGAAGCTATATGAAATGGTTGTATTTACCCAGCGCGAGTCGCCAATGAGCGAGTCGATCGAATTGTTGTGAGACGGTACGGTTGGGGTAACGCTGCTGGAAACAAAAGGTGTCGGCATGATGAAATCCTGATGAGCGGTAAACGAAAGGGCGGGTTTATACGGATATTACAATAAAGTAAGTTGAAATTTTCAACACATCGATTTCCAAGGAGACTCTGAAAAACGACTGTGCCTGATCAAACTGCGTTGAAATTAAGCTAGAAATCCTCATTTACTCATGTAATTTGCGCTTTCTCACCTGATTTCGCCTTGCCTGATCATCGTTCGCTACCTTTTTCAGCGCTTTCCTGGGCTCTTCACAATTTCTTACACTTTAATTTCACAAGAAGTTTATACCCTGAAGAGAATAATGCTTTAAAACCATAAATTCCCTAACCGGGTAATGGTGTTTGAGTAATGAATGCGTGGATTGAGCTAAAGTTCAATGGTTTTTTCTATTTCTTCATAGGGTTCTTTTTTAAATTTTTTCATTTCAATAGATAGGGAGAGGTGAATGATGATCGTCACTAAAAGCGCGATATCATTTAGTATTAGTTTGTTGGTATTTTTTCTATTAAGTTCTCACGCAAATGCGCTTCCGAGTTTCGCGCGCCAAACCGGATATGCGTGCAGCGCATGTCATGTTCAGTCGTTCGGACCCAATCTGACTTCTGTCGGCCGGAATTTCAAGCTTAACGGTTATACACAAACGGATGGAAAGAATAACAATCTTATTCCGTTGAGCGGCATGATCCGCGGTTCGTATACGCATACCCAGCACGATCAGCCGGATGGCGCGGCGCCGCGTTTTGGCAAGAATGACAACGGTACGATTGATGAAGCTTCCGTTTTTCTGGGAGGGCGCCTGACGTCCAAGATCGGCGCATTTGTCCAAGGAACTTACGATGGTGTGGAAAATATCGGTGTGCTGGATAATACCGATCTCCGTTTTGCCGATCACACGGATATTGCCGGTCAGAAGGTGGTTTTTGGTTTGACGGCGAATAACAACCCAACGGTTACCGATCTGTGGAATACCGCACCAACCTGGGGGTTTCCATGGAGCTCATCATCTTTGGCGCCGACCCAATCCGCCGCGAACCTGATCGAATCACTCGGGTCGCAAGTCATTGGCGCGACGGCTTATATGATGCTGAACGATTTTTTGTATGTGGAAGCTGGCGGCTATACCGCTTTGGCTAAAAACGCGCAGAAAGGAATTGGCGTATTCGATGCGGAACAGCCCAGGATTAATGGCGGCGCGCCGTACTGGCGGATAGCATTGCAAAAGGATTGGAATGGTCATTATGGCGCGGTGGGCGCGTATGGCATGCACGCCGACATCAATCCGCAAAGGATCCTAGGCGCGGGTACAGACCGGTACGATGACTTCGGTTTTGATTTGACATATCAGTATCTTGCCAACCCGGTGCACATTTACGAATTTACCGCGACTTATTTGCGTGAGAACCGCAATTTGAATGCCAGCTCAGCATTGGGACTGGCTGATAGAGTAAAAGGCAATCTCGACACAGTGCGAATAAGGACTGGGTATACTTTCCAGCAAACGTACGGTCTGAATCTATTTTACAATCAAACCAGTGGAACATCCGATACCGTCATTTTCAGTTCTGGCGACCCGATCAGCGGCAGCCGCACGGGTAATCCGCTGAGTCAGGCGTTTATCGCCGAAGCCAGCTTTACCCCTTTCGGTAAAACCAATCATTCCGTAATGAGTACGTTCATTAACCTGCGCATTGCAGCGCAATATGTTCATAATTTCAAGTTTAACGGCAGTGCGCACAACTATGACGGCTTGGGCCGCAATGCTGTGAACAACGATACGTTCTACCTGAACGGTTGGTTGGCTTTTTGAGATGGATCTTCTGAAATATTAAATCTGATTGTGGAAGTGTTAGCTTCCACAATCAGCCGGTCAGCGATCCATGCAGCGCTGGAGTGCACCGGATTTCAGGAAGGAGTTTATTTCGTAAATGGTATCAGCGAGCGCTTCAAGACGCTTCAGATGGTTTCAAGTACGCAGTCAACTACTGTAACAAACCATCACATCACCGTAAGGATCTAATTGCAGTAATTATTTCTCTGGAACCATTCGACTGCATCTTCAAGCGCCTCAACCGCGGGCCGGTGCTGATAACCTAATTCCCGCTTGGCTTTTGCGCTGGAGAAGAACATCAGTTTCTTGGCCATATGAATACTATCGAGCGTTGCACGCGGTTCTGTGCGTGTGATAGTCGCGGTTTTTTCCATGAGCCATGCCATCGGCAGCATGATGCTGATTGGTATGTTGATACGATTTCTTCGTGTTCCGTTGATTTCATCGATAACTTGCAGAATCTGTAGTAGCGCCATATTGTCTCCGCCCAGGATGTAGCGCTCTCCTGATTTGCCATGCTGAAATGCCAGTAAGTGACCTTGTGCAATATCGTCGACATGCGCAATATTGAGTCCGGTATTGACATAGGCCGGCATGCGGCCCATCAGAGTATCCAGCACGATGCGCCCGGTTGGTGTGGGGCGCACGTCGCCGGGACCGATGGGGGTTGAAGGATTGACAATGACCAGTGGCAAATGGTGGTCATCGGTCAATTGCTTGACCAACTGTTCCGCTTGGTACTTGGAGCGCTTGTAGTGTCCCAAAATGCACGCAAAATCGGATGGTGTATCTTCATTAGCCGGTGAGCCATCGGCATTTAATCCGAGTGTTGCCACACTGCTGGTATACACGATGCGTTGCATACCGCTCTCATGGGCGGCCAAGATCAGATTGCGCGTGCCCTGAACGTTGATTTCATACATGGTCGCGGGATCCGGAACCCAAAGTCGGTAGTCGGCGGCAACGTGAAAGAGACTATCGCAGCCGCGGACTGCATCCTTGAGCGACTGATGGTTGCGTAAATCACCCTCGAAGATTTCAACAGAAAAATTTTCAAGATTACGGCGATCGCTCTCCGGTCTGATCAGGACGCGAACTTCATGCCCGGCCGCAAGCAGGCATCGCATAACCGCGGAGCCTAGAAATCCCGTTGCGCCTGTAACCAATGATTTCGTCATGCGTTGAAAAAGCCGATTGCTGTACTTAATTGAGATTTGTTAGAAAATAGGATGGATGCAACACGTATTTATCTTTTACTTCACTTGCGAAAACGCTATTTTGTTTCTATCAATTTCAGGGAGATTCCTGGATGTCAGCTTGAACAAGAATTCCAATATCCAATCCTGACTCGCGAACAAACTGGTCGTGACGATGGTGGCTTTAACGCTACGGCGGCTGATTTTAACTTGCGAGCCTGCGGAGAAATCGCGATGTTGGTTGATTTTGTTCAACGTCAAGATAGCCATGCCGATCGCCCATAAGCAAAACCGGCGGATTCCCTTTTCTTGTGGCGGGATCAAGCTGGTGTAAATAAGCGCATTCTGCAAATGGCATTTGGCGACTGCTAATAATTCCGCCAATCCGGCTTGAAATTTCTCATTGGATATACCGGGTTGCAAATCATGCAGATCGAATCCGTTTTTAACAAAAATATCTTGCGGCAACCAGCAAGCGCCGCGCTTACGGTCATCCCAAATGTCTTTAAGGATATTCGTCATTTGCAACCCCTGACCGAATGAGACCGACAGCTTCATCAATGTCTGTTTGTGTGCATCGATATCTTTCGAATAATCGCAGAACAGTTCGGTCAGCATTTCACCGACGACACCGGCGACGTAGTAACAGTATTGATTCATTTCGGATAAATCTTTCAATCCATCCAGGGATTCGGTTTCCTGATAATCCGCCATGCCTTTCGCCATGATACGCACGCAGCGCTCCAGCGCGCGACGCTGCGCGGGATTAAAACTATGCGTGATGCGAATGACTGCCGGCGTATTTTTGATCAGATCATGCTCTGCCGGAATAGTATGGCTGGAAAGCAGCGGATAAAGCTTGTGCGCAAATTCTTCCGCCGGCGCATTTCCACATACGACCTCGGCGAACATATCGGATAACTCCCGGGTCTGTTCGTTGGTCAATGCGCTATCGTCTTCAATCGTATCGGTAATGCGGCACAGCAGATACGCATTGCCGATCACGCGGCGCAGCACCTCGGGTAATTGCGGAATGGTCAGTGCGAAAGTGCGCGAGACACCTTGCAGGATATGATCTTGATATTGTTCATCGGCGATACGGGATGGGCTTGTCATTACTGGTTTTTTATAAAGCGATACGGCATGTTACTACAATTAAAGCCATCTCCAAATGGCGATTTATTGCGGCAGAATTTGTTCGTTCGTAATAAGCTCATCGATGGTTTCACGCTTCCGGATGACATGGGCGGTAGCGCGGTCGACCATGATTTCAGCAGCGTGCGGCCGGGTGTTGTAATTCGAACTCATGCTCATACCGTAAGCACCAGCCGACATGACGGCGAGTAAATCTCCGGTTGAAAGGCTCAGCTCGCGGTCATGACCGAGAAAATCGCCGGTTTCGCATACAGGACCGACAATCTGGTAGCTTTTGATTTCACCGTCATTTTGATGCACCGGGAGAATGTCATGATAGGCATCGTACAAAGCCGGGCGCATCAGATCGTTCATCGCGGCGTCGACAATCGCGAAATTACGCGCTGGAGTATGTTTGAGGTACTCGATCCGCGTCAGCAGTAAGCCGGAATTTCCTACCAGCGACCGGCCCGGTTCGATCAGTAGGCGCTGTTGGGTGTGTTGCGTACCGGCACACAACGCGGAAACGTAATCCTGGATGCTCGGCGGCGTTTCATCGGTGTAGCGGATACCGAGTCCGCCACCCAAATCCAGGTGTTCAATCCGCGAGCCTTGTGACTGCAGGGTTTCGAGCAACTTGAGCATTTTGCTGCCGGCTTGCAGGAAAGGCTCAAGCTCGGTCAATTGGGAACCAATGTGACAATCCAATCCGGTAAAGCGGATGTGCGGAAACAAATGCGCCGATTGATAAATTCGTTCCGCCTCTTGGGCGGGGACACCGAATTTATTCTCCTTAAGGCCGGTGGATATATAAGGATGTGTTTTGGCGTCTACATCCGGGTTGACACGCAGACTGACGGGTGCGATCTTGCCCATGTCTTTGGCAATTTGATTGAGCACGATTAACTCGGCTTCGGACTCGACATTGAAACACAGAATATTGGCGTTCAGCGCCAAGCGCATTTCCTCGGCGTTTTTGCCGACACCGGAGAAAACAGTCTTGCCCGGGTCGCCACCCGCCTTGATGACGCGCTGCAACTCGCCACCCGATACGATATCGAAGCCGCTGCCAAGCCGCGCGAACAGATTGAGTATGGCAATATTCGAGTTGGCTTTTACCGCATAACAAATCAGGTGATCCCGCTGTGCAAAAGCGGAATCGAATGCTTGATAAGCCTGAGTCAGAGCGGCCCGGGAATAGACATAACAGGGTGTGCCGTATTCATTGGCGATTTGCTTCAGAGAAACCGATTCAACAAATAGCTCGTTGTTGCGGTAATCAAACTCAGGAAAACCACTCATTTCTTCTGAGCTTCACTGGATGACGCCGAAGCTTCCTCGGCCTTGGGAAGATAAAGCGGTCCTTTAAGGCCGCAGGCGCTCAGCAGATAAGCCGAGAGCAGTACGATTAGAAATAAGCGCATGAAAAACCCCTGAAACAATAATGACCGGATACTAACATAAGCGCATGCTGAATTAATCAAACTTGAAATTAATTTGGCTGTAGAGCTAAGGAAACGCTGATTAATTCGGCGAACGAGATGAAGTACGAAGCTGCATGGAACGCAGCAACCGAGACGTATCGACCCGATAGGTGAGGGCGCGAGTACCGCGCAACGAAGTGATTCGCTCGTGTAGTCAATTAATCAGCGTTTCCTAAGGTTGGCTGGGGGGTAATGTTGCCGATAGCCAATCGACCAATTCATCCAATAATTGTTTGTTTGCTGCGCTCAAGGCGGAAACCGCACCTGGCGCATCCGCGGAAGGTGTTTTTTTTGTGATGCTGAAATCCTTTTGCGCCAGCACCTTGCGCGTATTGCGTTCAACCAGGCTGGCGCGCAAACCGATCACAATACGGCTGTCCGAAGCGGTATCGAACAATTGCGAGAATTCTTGCAATTCGGTATGCAACACATGATCGGCTGCTGCCATGCTGTTGTCTTTAATGACACGCTCCTGTGTCGTGGCGACGATGCGATTGCGCAGCTGTTGTGTCAGCAGTGCGGCGGGTGTAGCGATCCAACGGCTGTTGGCGTAAGCATACGATTGCGCCGGATTGTGGTAGAGCAGCCGGTAATGGATGGCCGTATTATCGAGCCATGCAGGTGCGGCCGTATCGGCCACTAACAGACTTTTTCTCCGTAATTGTGTCTGTTGCGATGGTTGTTGGGCATGAGTCGCCGCTTGCATTCCCAAGTCATAAATCGCTGCCGGTTGTGACTTGTGCAAAAAAGCGCAACCCGGAAGCAGACAGATAATCAGCAACGTTAAGGATATTTTGCTCATTGGATTTTCCCGTCAGGTGGAACAAAACCCGCTTCTCCAGGTCCTGGTAAAGCGGGAGAGCGGCCAAATAGCACGCTTTGCGGATTTTCTTCCCATTGATGCAGCACTTTGTCGAGATTGTTTGAATTGCGCACGATACTGTCGCTGACTTTGCGCAATTCCGGGATCGTTGCCGCCAGTTCTTGTGTGCTTTGTGACAGACTGTCGAAAATACCGTCTTTTTGATTGATTTTTCCCACGCTAATGTTGATTTCACTTAAAAGGTGATCCAGGCGCTTCACCAAAGTGGCGGATTCGGTGGTCAGTCCGGTAAATGATTGCATTACCGGTTGGAGGTGATCGACGATATCGTCAAAGTTGTGCGTGGCTTTCTGGATGTTATGCAAGATCTGCGAAACTTGGGTTTGATTCTCATCATTCAGCAAGTGGTGCATTTTTATGACCAGTTGATTGACGTTGCTGAGTAAGTCCTGCCCCGATCCGGCGACTTCATCAAGCAGCGAGCGGCGCATCGGAATGCGCGCATCGTTTGCCAGTTGTTCAGTGCCGATGTCGTCGTCGTTCAATTGTATGTATGCCAATCCGGTTACACCTTGATAACCTAATTGCGCGTATACACTGTTTCTTAGTTTTACATTCTCGTTTACAACAATATGTATGAGAATTTGCTGCGGATCGTCAGGATCGAATTCGATATTTTCAACCTTGCCAATGCTAACGCCACGATAATGAACCACCGATTGCGGGTTGAGTCCGCTGACGGATTCTTTAGTAACAACAAGATAAGGGGCGCGTTGAATATTGTGGCCGCCAAACCATGTCGCGACTAAAGCGACCGTGACACTGAGAAAAATGACAAAGATGCCTGCTATGAGAGCATGGGCGCGGTTTTCCATGTTGGCTCCGAGTTATTTTTTTGCTCAATTTTGTGTCGTATGCTTTTAAAGAAACTGGTAATGAAAGGATGCGGATAACGGTAAATTTCATCCAGTGTGCCGATGGCTACAACTTGCTGATCCGCCAGCACGGCAATCCGGTCCGATAATGCCACGAGCGTATCCAGATCATGCGTGACCATGACAATGGTCAGATCCATTTCGTTGCGCAACGCTAATACCAACTCCACGAAACCTTCGCTCAGTTCGGGATCCAGTCCTGCTGTGGGTTCATCGAGAAACAGCACCTCAGGATCCAATGCCAATGCTCTTGCCAGCGCTACACGCTTGATCATGCCGCCGGATAGAGCGGCGGGCATTTTGTTCGCATGTTCCGGTTCGATGGCCACCATATCGAGTTTAATCATGACGAGGTCGCGAATCATGTTTTCGCTTAAAGTATGCAGCTCGCGCAAAGGCAGCGCCACATTGTCAAATACCGATAATGCGCTAAATAATGCACCTTGCTGAAAAAGCACGCCCGAACGGCCGCGGACGCATTTCTTTTGCTCATCGAAACTGGAATCCGCACGGTCGTTGCCGAAAATTTTGACACTGCCTTGCGTCGGCTCCTCCAATCCGAGCATTTGACGTAGTAATGTCGTTTTTCCACTGCCTGATCCACCGATCAAAGTCAGAATTTCACCGCGGTAAACACACAAATTGATATCGCGGTGGACAGTGTGATTGCCAAATCGCGTGTACAGCGATTCGATTTCGATAATGCATTCCGGATTGCTCATGGTTAGGTGAGTCCTACATCGGAAAATAGTACAGCAAAGATCGCATCGATAATAATGACCATGGTGATCGCCGTGACGACCGAAGAAGTCGTGCCTTCACCAAGGCTTTCCGTATTGGGTTTGATTCTTAGGCCAAAATGGCAAGCGATCAATGCGATTACCATGCCGCACACAATTCCTTTGCCCAGTCCGAGCCACAGGTTGGCGATGGGCACAACATCGGGCAGTGTGGTCAAAAAGTATTGGTGGTTCAAGCCAAGCTGCCATTCGGCTGCAACCATTCCGCCCAGCAATGCGATGGCGCTGGTCCACATGACCAGCAACGGCATGGCGATACCGAGTCCCAATACTTTCGGCAATATCAGGCGCTGGCTATGCGAAATGCCCATGACCGTCAAAGCATCCAATTCCTGAGTTACGCGCATGACCCCGAGTTGCGCCGTCATGGATGAACCGGAGCGGCCGGCAACCAGAATCGATGCTAGCATCGGGCCCAATTCGCGAATGATGCTGATTCCCAAGATGTTAATAATAAAAATATCAACACCGAATTGCTGTAGTTGCTTCGATGAAAGATAGCTTAGGACAATGCCGATCAAGAATCCCACCAATGCGGTAATGCCGAGCGCCTGCGCGCCGGTGCGGTACAAATTCGCGGAAATTTCGCGCCAGGGAATATAAACAGGATTGCGGGATAAGTAAAACGCATCAAGCAGCAACCGACCGATCAACATCACCAATCCCACGGCATGCTGCCATAAAAGTAATGCTAATCTTCCCAATGTAGTCAGGGGCCAGAGCAAATCGCGGTGTTTCGCTTCTGTTTTTACGGCGGGCAAATGTTCCAGGCGCGCAAACATTTTTTCGTGCTCAGGGCGTAATTGTAGGTGCTGTGGCCGCTTTGCTTGCCATATACGCCACAATAGGGCGGTGCCGGCTGTATCCATTTGTCCGATGTTGGTCAGATCCCAGTATAAATTCTGATTTTTCGCTTGCTTGCCGAGCCCATCGGTCAATGGCTTCAAGACCGGCCTTAAAGCTGCCAGGGTATAATTGCCCGTTAAGACAATAGATGCATGACCTTCTTGAAAGCAAAGCTGATACCACTGCCGCAATGCGTGATGAGAATGATCGGTGTGTATCAATTCCGGTTTGGGTTCATTCATAGGGACGCCAAGGTATCGGTATAACTAGCTAAGGAAACTCTGAAATAGAAAAGCAGTTTGACCGATTAATAATGAAAACGCCAGAAGAAAATCGCTAAGGAAACGCTGATTTACTGCTATTGATAGGTCTCGGTTGTTGTGTTCCTTGTGCCTCGTGCTTCATCTCGTCCGCCGAATTAATCAGAGCTTCCTAAATGGCCGATTTATTTGGCCTGTGCTACTGTCGAGCGCGCCAGTGCCGGATTGTCGGCAAAGTATTTTTTAATGCCTAAGTACATCGCATCCGCCATTTTGTCCTGATAGCCTTTGCTGCGCAGTTTTTCTTCTTCTTTGGGGTTGCTGAGAAAAGCCGTTTCCACCAGGATCGAGGGAATGTCGGGTGATTTCAGCACTGCGAAACCGGCTTGTTCGACATTTCTTTTATGTAAATGATTGATGCTGCCCAATTGTTTCAAAACGTATTCCGCCAGTTTGGCACTGTCATTGACGGTGGCACTGAGCGACAGATCCAGCAATAGTTCTTTGATATCTTTTGATTTCGATGTGATATCGATGCCGCCCATCAAATCATTGTCGACACTGTTTTCCTTGTTGGCAAGCCAGCTCGCGGTGATTGAAGTCGCACCGTGCTCGGATAACGTAAAGACCGAAGAACCGTGAGCATGTGCTTTGGGATTGGCATCGGCATGGATCGACACAAATAAGTCGGCATTGGCGCGGCGCGCGTTAATGCGGCGTTGCGGCAAGGAAATATAATAATCACCGTCGCGCGTCAGAATCGCGCGCATGTTTGATTCCTTGTCGATACGCTCTTTCAATTTTTTCGCGATCGCCAAAGTAATATCTTTCTCATGAGTACCCTGATTGCCCACTGCGCCGGGATCCTTGCCGCCATGACCGGGATCGATTGCGATAATAAGAATCCGGGGAGCCAGGCTTTTCTGCGGCGCTTTGCCAGGTTTCCGGCTCGGCGTGGCGGAAGAATTGCCGATCTGCTTGGCTTGGTTCTCTGAACTCAATTGCGGTTTAGGCGCATGCGGCCAGACGAGTTTCGCTGGTTCGGCTTTTGACTTGGCGCCGCTTTGCACCAATGTAGCCACCAATTCATCCAAAACATCCGCTTCAAAATCCGCGTTTACCGCTGCACTGGCGCGAGTATTCAGCTCCGTCTTACCGGCTTTGTCCGGATGATAAATATCCAAAACCAAACGATGGGCGAAATTTTCCTTGGGTTCGATGACCGATGTGCGCGGCACGACACTGGCTTTCAGATCGAAGACCAGCCGGATGACATGCGGTTTATATTGGCCGACGCGGATTTTCTGCACAAAAGGATCAATGGCGTCGACCTTTTGCGGTAATGCCGAAAGCGCTTGTGAGATCCGCGTGTTGTTTAAATCGACAACCACGCGGTGCGGGTTTTCCAGCATGCTCAATTCATACTCAAGCGGTTGACTGGATTCCAATGTGATACGCGTATAGTCCGGCGCTAACCCGATGCGAACCGATTTTACCGTGGTGTCGGCGGCCAGAACGGTTTGGTTTAAACCGATGTAACAGATCAGGAGGATGAGACACGACAGAAAGAAATTACCGGCAACGGTAATGGTTTTGTCATTTACAGACACAGTTAGTCTTTTTGATTCTCCCACTGTTTCAAGCATTGTTTTCCCGCCTTTGTGCAAGCCTGAAGTTCGATTTTACGTCCGGTGTCGAGAATGCTGAGAACAAGCCGCAGATCAGGTTTAGGTAATAAATCGCCTGCTTTTTCAGGCCACTCCACCACACAGATGGATTCTGAATTAAAATAGTCGCGAAAACCGGCTTCTTCCCATTCAAGATAATCATTGAATCGATAAAAATCAAAGTGATAGAAGTATACCTCAGAGATTTTGTAGATTTCAACTAAATTGTAGGTCGGGCTTTTGACGGTATGCGAATATCCAAGCCCGTGTAGAATACCGCGCGTTAGTGTGGTTTTGCCGGCGCCGAGATCGCCAATCAAGTGAAGGGTTAAACCGGCATGTATATAAGTAGATAATTTTTCACCGAATTTTAGAGTTTCTGAATCATCGGCAAGATAACAGCAAAAATTGTGCGCTGATTCAGTCTCTGTCGAATGCATGTTATGCAAGAAAATACCTCACCAAAAAATATTTCCGATTTTGCGGTTTTAGCAACA
>JBDHRU010000060.1:0-11900 GCA_039807765.1 Nitrosomonas sp.
CCTTATCCGGCAATCTGACGATCAAGGGCATCCAAGGCCATATCGCCTACCCGCATCTGGCGAAAAACCCGATTCACCTGGCCGCACCAGCGATTGCGGAATTGGCGCAAGCCGAGTGGGATCAAGGCAACGAATACTTCCCGCCAACCACCTGGCATATTTCCAACATTCACGGTGGCACCGGTGCCACCAACGTCATCCCCGGCACGCTGAACTTATTATTCAATTTCCGTTTCTCCACCGCCAGCACGGTCGAATCGCTGCAAAACCGCGTGCACGAAATTCTTGATCGGCATGGCCTAGACTATGACTTGCAATGGGAGCTGTCCGGCAAACCGTTTCTCACCCCCAAAGCCGAACTGGCCGACGCCATGCACGCTGCCATTGTTGAAGTCACAAGCATCGAACCGCAACTCTCCACCTCCGGCGGTACGTCGGACGGCCGCTTTATTGCCGACATCTGCGCGCAAGTCATCGAATTCGGCCCGCGCAATGCCACCATCCACAAATTGAACGAGCACGTAGCCGTGGATGACCTCGAGAAACTATCCCGGATTTACCAGCTGATCATGGAAAATTTGTTGGTCGATAAAACTGTGACTGTTAATTCAGATACCGATGGTTTTTGGGATAAATTGAAGAAATATTTTTCTTTTGGGTGAAATTTGAAATGCCCGCTTCCGGGCAAAAGCAGCCATTCAAAAAATAGTGGCGGCTTGAACCTAAGGTGGGAAGCCGAATTATTTTCTGACAACATCTTTCATGAATAAATGTGTGTAGTCCCCGTGTTACTTAAACGAGGAAAGTGAAATGCAATTTTTCGCCACAACACACAAATTTCCGTATGCATCAGGAACGACAGTCTATGATAGGATGAAATTATTCATTAGCAGATTACCAAACAAAAAAGAAACTGTAATTTGCTTCGTGCTGTTTTGCTAAGGCACCGTCAAAATTAAGGAATGAGAATGTCATGCCTCCTATTGCAATCATAGTTTCTTTTTCGCTGCCTTTTTTTCTCAATGCCTGTGCGGTGGTAACCGCGCCAGAAATCTTTCACAATACGGAAATTGAACAATTCATAAGTGTGAAAGACTTACCACCTAAAGTTTTAATGGCTTTACCTAAAGAGTACGACAAGAAAGAATTCACCTATAAGCGTAAATTGAAAAATGGCATCACTAGCTATGACGTAGATTATGAAAAAGACAGAAAAAAGTTTTCTATCGCTTATGACGAACAGGGCAAGATATTAGAAGAAGAAAAGAAGATGGAATTTTCTGACATACCTTATGACTTAAGGATAAAAGTTGAGAAAATCTTATCCGAGCATTACCCCAACTATAATATTCTGCTGATTGAAGAAGTTTATACGCATAATGAAATGCTATTGGAAGTTTTTTTCTCACACCCCAAGGCCAAAACCGGATTTATCGAAGCAATTTTTGAGTATCAATCGGGTACATTCAGAGAGTTTGTTAATATAAAAATAAAATCTATGGAAACACTCAACTAAATTACATTGTTTGTTTTGGTGTTAGCGTCATTGTTTGGCACTATCAGGTAGTTTTGTTAATCATCAGAAGGGAAGAGCGCGATGAATGACATAAAACTAACACTATTTATTGTATTGACTATGTTTAGCCGCTCGATATTTGCGGAGTCACAGCAATTCTATGGAATGCGGCCTCAAATCAATATTACCAAGGATATCTCTGATAGATGGGATCTAAATGTTTTTACTTCGACTCATCCCATCTTGTACGGAAACAGTCAGTTTCCGACCAATATGCAATATTACTTTCAGACTAGTCCTATTTATAAATACAGTCCAAATCTTAATTTTGTATTTTTAGGGTACATCTTTCAAAGAACCAATCCTTTCTCGGAAGATTTTATTAATGAAAACAGGCTGTTTCAGCAAATTGTTTACGGCATGGATACCCTCTTTGGGAGGTTTACTCAGCGGATGCGCTTCGAAGAGAGATTCATTCATAATAAGGTTCTCGATGAAACACCTTTGAGTACGAGACTCCGCTATCAGATCGCTCTTCTTATACCATTGCGTGGAAAGGAATTGGACAACGGGGAATTTTATTTTAATGTTTATAATGAATTCTATTTCAGTCTGACAGGCACCAGAAATGCTTTTTATAGCGAAAACTGGAGCTATGCGGGAATCGGTTATCAAACTACACAATATGGAAGGATTGAAATGGGACCTTTAATTCAGAGATCTATTATTAATCAACAGCATGATGTTCGTTATATCGATTTATTGCAATTTAATTGGTCTTATAATTTTTGATGTACTAATGCGAGTTAGGTGATATAACTTTCCTCATTTATCTTTTGAATATTCGAATAGATAGCTGCAATTTTACCTTCGATTAATTATCAATTGAGAGCTTGATAATAATATCTTTGGGCTTGCATCAATATTAAGTTGAAATAGTGACAAGCCAGTTACCAGTTTTATCCGACTTGGTGAACCATTTTAGACTCAAGCAGATACTCGCAGTGGGATCGAATTGGTCAATAAATGCCAGAAGAACCACAAGTAACTTCCGAAGCTGTGGGATCAAGTTTGAGCGAGCATAGATATGATTGTTCTTATCTCACCCAACATGGCTCGATGATCCCGATAATCAATCGCAATCGGAAACGCGGTATTGTTAATGACCAGCCGCAAAGACGGATAGGAATAAACATCCATGCTTCTTGCTAGCTGCATTTGACGTTGTAGTTCACTCTCTATCGCCGGACTTTTCAGGTCGTCGCTAAAGGTTTCTGCATCCAGTCCAATTTCATGGGCACATACCTGCAAAGTTTCCGGCAATGAGGGATTCTTCGCTTGTTGATAATAGGCGGTCTGTATGGCGCGTATCATTTCCGGCTCAGCTTCGGCGCGTTGTTTTTTGGCGGCCAGAACGGCTCGGCAAGCCGGATAAGTTGAGCGGATCGGCGTATTGCGTGACCAGAAATCCCAATTGAAGTGAACACCGGGGACGGTTTGCTCGATGCGTTGCCAGGCTTGTTGCACTATTCTTTGCGTCGCGAGCGGCATGGGTTCCGTGGTATCCGGCGCTAGGCCGCCAACGAGGTAAACAATATCCATGTCGCACGGCAGATCCTGTTGCAACGCGGCCCAGCTTTGGCTGAAGGTGTAGCACCAGCTGCACATGGGGTCATGAATATAAAAAATTTGCGGAGCACTCATTGCAAGCGTTTAAAGTAAAAGGTTCTGCAATCTTATCGTCAAAAACGCACGAATCCTAGCGATTCTGAATGAATCGTCACTTAAGAAAAAACATCCGTGATTGCTGTAAAATTCCCTTTTGCTCACGTTTGAATTGATACCCGTCATTATGCCGCACGCTCTACGAAAATCACTCGCAAGAATCGCGCTGATCTCTGTGCTGTTGCTGTTCAGCGGTTGCAGCATGCTGCGTCTGAGCTATGATAACGGGCCGCAACTGGCTTGGTGGTGGCTCGACGGTTATGTCGATTTCAGCCGAGAACAAGCACCGCACGCCAAACACGCCATTCACCAATGGTTTGGCTGGCACCGCACCGCTCAGCTGCCGGAATACGCGGATTGGTTGGCCGCGATACGCAGCCGGATCGATAACGAGCTGACACCCAAGCAAGTCTGTAGCTGGTCCGACGAGCTGCAAAATATCATCGCACCCGCTTTCGATCATGCGGTACACCTCGGCACACCGGTAGCCTTGCGCTTGAGTGAAACGCAATGGCGTCATCTCGAAAAACGCTACGCCAAGAGTAACGAAGAGCTGCGCGAGGATTTCCTGCAACCCGATCCGGAAGACCGGCTGCGCGCATCCATCAAGCGGACGGTCAAACGTATCGAGAATCTTTACGGCGATATTGATAAAGCCCAGCGGCGCTTAATCATTGCCAGCCTTGAAGCTTCCCCTTTCAACCCGGAAGCGTGGCTGACCGAACGCCAGCGGCGGCAGCAGGAAACTCTGCGAACACTGCGCCAGCTCACCGCCGAATCCACCACACCTGAACAGGCCACGGCTTCATTACGAAAACTGATTGCCCACACGCACCGCTCCGACGACCCGGATTACCGGGCCTATCAATTGAAATTAGCCGAACACACCTGCGGCTTTATCGCGCACATGCACAACAGCACCACGCCAGCACAACGCCAGCATGCACACGATAAACTCAAAGGCTGGGAGACAGATTTTCGTGCATTGGTGATTGATAACCGCTTGCAAACTGCTTTGGAGTAGCGAGCTGCGGCCACTGGATAAATCCGGAATCCGGCCGGAGGAAGGGTGATTGTGCTAGTCAGAAAATGATACTAACAAGCGCAATGTCCTTTGCCATCGTTCTCTACACAATCGTCTCCCCCACGTTCTCCGGAGCAATTGTACGAAGCCCAGTCTTTAAAATTATGCTTGCTTGTGCCATATACTTTTCTACCTTGGCAATCCGAGTTCTTAAAAAAATAACAGGCACGCTGGATTATTTTTGTTTGTGTAACCATTGGGAGCGGTTGATAGGAAAAACTCACCTTCCTTTGTGCCGGAGAAGATTGCATGTCGCCTTCCATTTCGGAACACCCAGCACATTTCTTTTGAATTGATGGCTGATTTCCACCGCCCATCTGCAATGCTTTCGCTCCCATCACGTCCGCTTCATGTTCCAACCCCTTGTCATCATTAACAGGAACGCCATCTTTCATTTGCATCGTCGGCTGAACGCGACCTTGCGCCTGCTGTACCACATGCCAAGCCTCATGCGGCAAATGTTGCTCCTGCCCTGGCGCGACATGAATGTCGGTGCCTTGCGCATAGGCAAGCGCGTTGAGTTGCGCCGGTTGCGATGAGTTGTAATGAACGCGGACCGAATCCATCGACATGCCGGACAACGACTCAATACCGGATTTAAGGTTATCCGGCAGGCCGGTGTTATTTGGCTTAGCAGAAGATTGCTCTTTCAATTGTGCGGGAGAATCCGTAACCGCTTTTTTCTGTAACTCTTCTTCCTCGACCCGCTGGGCCGGCTCGGATTTGGATTTCTTTTGCAGCGATTCGTCTTCCTCGATGCGCTGCACGGATTCATCAGATAAAAACCTGCGCTGCGCCAGCATGCGCGAGCTGCCGCGCATCTGCTGACTGATCTTCCGTTGCGCGATGGCTTGCGGAGAATTGGCCATGGCGGTGATCATTTGCCTCTGGGCAGTTGTCGATTCGCGATTATCTACAAAAGCTTGATGAACAGATGAAATAGCTGCCACGGCAGCAGGATTGCGTGTTTGTTGCCGCTCTGATTCAGCTGGTAATGATCGTTTCATACTAACCTCCGTTATATCTTGGTAGCGCTAACCAATATCTTGGTGATGCATAAGTATATTAAATCCTTAGATTTTTCCAAGAAGCAGCAGCGTGTTACGAACTTTCATTGCCTGATTCCAATTTTTCCTGGCGCCGACTTTTTTCAAGTGACTGTAACATGATTTTGGGTATTTCGGCCTGCAGCGATGATAGAATCAACATTTGAGCCGCTCAATGCTGCCACACCATTGATTCCACCGATGCCCGCATGAAATGCAAGCAAAATAGCCTGAGTATCATCAAGTGCTGTTCCAGCATTTATTTGTACTGGTGCATATACAAAATTGGGTTGATTATTCCGCGGAATATTGGCACTCAGCGTAATATTTTGGTAAAGGCGCAGAATTTGATTTGCTCTGCTTGGACGTGTTGGATTTCCATTCGTATTATTACTTTTACTCAGCACTCTAGCATTTCCATAATCATTTGCTCCGCCATCCTCCCTCTTTACTATGTGATCTATTTCGGGTTCAATTGGCGTAACAACATTGCGATCAATCAAGGCACCATTGTCCCAATCATCGGTTGGATGTTGTCCAGGTCCAACAACCGGAGCATTCCCGCCACCGTTATTAACGTTGTTTGCATATATGTAGGGGCGTTGACTATTGTTAAACGCCTTATTTCCCGCCATAGTAGTGCCTATTGAACCTACAATCGTCGTTGTCCTTCTAAAAATCGCAGGGTTCGTCGGGATAAAACCAACATTGACCATCTGCATTACTTTTTTTTCAGATTGTGCAAGTTGCACAGATTTATTAGAAGTACCAAACAACATTTTTCGCTGCACCAGCATCCGCGGGTTGTTATTCATCAGTTGACTGATTTTCCGTTGCGCTACGGCTTGCGGGGAATTTGCCATAACAGTCATTAATTGCCGCTGCGCCGCTGCCGATTCACGATTATCTGCAAAAGCTTGGATGCCGGATGCGTTATTTTCTGATACTGCAGAATGGCGAGTTTGCTGTGATTCTGATTCAATCGATAATGATCGTTTCATAGTATCCTCCGTTCATTTGGCGCTGATTAACGTTTTACGCCTGAGTTAAGAATCAATCTATTTTCAAGATAATTCAGGCAATATCAAATGCAAAGCAAAAGAGCTTAGGCAGATCAAATAATCCTGACGCTAGATGTTTTTTTCGTGTCATCGAACGCAACAGCTCACTTGCACAAATAATTTCTCGTGTCTCTCTAAATTACAACATAATGCGTTGCACCAATATTGAATGCCTGATTTTGCGGCCTCAGTGCCGATCCAACTGGATAAATCGAAGGTGCCGCATGACGTACCGCGCCATGCAATCCGGCTCCACTTGAAATTGCGCCGAACCCGTTGCCTGCGGCGGCGGCTTTCATCAATGCGCTCACGCCGGTAATGCCGCGAAATACATTGGATAATCTGGTAGGAAAAACGGTGCTGTTTTTAACCGGAATCGGATTGTGTGCCGTTCCGTTAGCACGGGGACTATTCGTAAAATACCACAAGATTTTTCCAATACTGTTATCGCCGACATCTTGCTGTTGAACAATGGTTACATTCGGCGGTGCAGCACCATCGGTCAATGCATGCACTCCCTGCTGTTCACCGTTAACTAATTCACCAAGTTCGACGTGCTGAGTGTAATTACCAATCCCTTGCGCATGAATCGCCGGAATCCTTTGATATTCCTGATACCAATTCGGCGTACTGCCGTTTCTTAGCTGCGCGATTTTCAGTAAAACAGCTTGGCTCCGGTTAGAACCAACCGAAGTTAAAAACTCCTTGTGCCGCCGCTGCTTTACGCCTTGAGTAATCACCGAGAATGCCGCACGTTGCGCTAACATCCGCGGACTCTGATTGATCCGTTCGCTAATTTTCCGTTGCATTGCAATTTGTGGAGCAGTATTCAGAACCGACAAAAATCGCCGCTGCTGAATTGCCGTTTCGCGATGATCAGTAATCGTTTGGCAGGAAGCATTTCTGTTTTCCGTCTGTTCAAAGAAACGAGATGCAGAGCTATGGTCTTGCTTGTTTAAAAATCGTTTCATTTTTCTTCCCCTAAATTGTTACTCAACGATACATCAACACCGTAAAATCATCTTCCAAATAATCATTAAAACATACTACGCGCGGCGACAACACCCGGCAAAGTGTCAGAATTTCTTCCCGGTCGTGCCCTACCAGCAAATCATGCTGCGGGAAATGGTTTTTATCCAGCATGTTGAAAGCCAATGCAATCCGGGCGCTGTTATACAGTTTGCCGATTATCGCGGTATAAAAACCGTCGTCTTTACAGCGATAACCAAGCACGCCGCTGGCAAAAACATAATCGACCTGCGGTAATGCTGCGGTGCTGAAGTCGGTTTGATAAAAAGCCGTCCGTTCGATGCCTTCGTAGCGCTTCCGGGCTTCGGCGATGAATTCCGGCATTTGATCGATGCCGATGTAATAGAAACCGGAAAAATGTCGATCCAGAAACGCTTTTAAATCGCCATAGCCGCAACCGGCATCCAGCACCGTCGCGCCGTTCAAATCGCCCACTTTAATTAGTGTCTGATACCGTGCTTGCTGGCTATGCGCATTGCGCCAGCCTAACGATTCGACTGTGCCGTGTTGAAACTCGGCAATGCGGTGGCGGTGATAGTGCATGACGGTTGCTTTCTCGATCAGATCCATGGATTTATCTCGCAATCAATTGCCCATCAACTCTCAAGCTCATCGTTTGCGGTAAACGCCACCCTGGGCCGGGAAGGTTTACGCATTTGTTTTTTCTTGCGCTGATAAACAATGATGCTCAGCGTGATTCCGCCGAAAACCACCAGAATCAATGGCAAATTTCCTTTTGATAGCGACTCCAGCTGCGGATCGTAGGTTAACAGCAGCAATGCGGCGATGAGCGTCGGGACGACGAATAGCAGCAGATAAATCACATAAAAATTCTTGATTTCGTTGTGAATGCGGCAGGAATAATAGTAAAGCCCGGTATAGACAAGGCATAGTATCGTTAACAATCCAACCGCAATGCGGAAATAAACGCGATTCTCGCAAACGAATTTTTCCAAAAACGAATCCGGCTCTCCGTACCAGCCTGTATTTTGAAAATATCTTATCAGGCAGCCGCTGACGGATTGAATCGCTTCACAGCTGAACGGCATTTCTTCAACCACTGCCGGTTCGTTTACCTGCAAAGGCCAAAATCCGATTCCACCAAAATTATCATTAAAATAAAGTACATCATCTTCCAGTTGTTTCCAGTTCCTGCCATCGAATTCAATCACCGGAATAATTTGCCATTTCAGGATACCGCGCTCTATGCCATGCAGTTCGCCGTTTTCGATGTCCAGCCGTAATTTTTTCTTGTAATCCGTGGTCGGCTCTTCAATCAAAACCAGAATATTGGTTTTGATATCCGAAATATGCAAGTTGGTTACCAGCGATGCATCGGTGCTGGAAAATTTTGTATTATCAATCCATTTCACTAGATTGGAGACTAGATTAGAGTACCGGTATATGCCGGTACCCAACGCGGATTGAGGTACCATGATATTGACGTAATAATCATTCTTCTCGACCATCAATCGTTTTTGCAAGGCGGTAAAAAACCGGTTAAACAATTCAACGGATTCACGGTCATCGGGAAAATCGTCAAAATAGAGCGTGACGCCATCGCCCAGAGCCGGGGGGGTCACGATACCCAAAGTCATATTTTGCTTAATTTTTGCAATCGGATCGTTCACCGGGCTGGTCAAGAAACTGACGATATTCCCGGTCAATGTTTCAAGAACGGTTGCCCGGGATGAATAAGGAAGTTTCTTCCAGCGATCCCAGTAAGATTTATCGTTACGGATGACCCAATCGACTTTGCTATTGTGTTTGCGGGCAGTCTGGATAAATGCGGTTTGCGCATTCCAGTCCGCATTGTCCCGGGACAATACCGTGCTTTCGTTGTGAAGATTATTGGCTTGTTTAATGACGCCATCATCGTCAAATGAAAGTCCGTAATAGGCAACTCTCGACAATACGCTGAAATTTACCGACTGCTTTTCGCCAGCCAGCCAGAATGGATAAAAACCGTATACGGTGCCGGACAAATCATCGATGACGCAACCGCAACCGGCGCCATCCCACTGCACAGCCGATGCGGCGCGATAAACTGGACTTTTCTTATTCAATTGCCCAATGGCGGGTTGAACGGCATGTTCGTACAAACCGGTTGCGAATTCATCGATCAGCGCCAGATCTTGCGCTTCACAATCCGCTTTCGGGTGCTGCCGCAATAAGCTGATTTCCTCCAATTGATGGGAAAAATCGCGCATTCCCTCATAGGGGCCGGTCAGCAAATCCTCGCTCAGTTTTTTAAAATCCTCATCGCTGATTTTCAAACCGGTTAAGTAGGCATTCTGCTTATTCTTATCCTGGCAAGCGCCAATGCCTGCAAGTATCTTGGATTTTGCCGCTTGATCGAATAGATGTTTACTGGGATAAGCCACGCCTTTCAGCGTTTTCTCCAATAAAGTGACAAGCACGCCATTCAGGGAACTGAAAAAAGGATCACCCGCCAGGATCTCCAGAAAACTTTGGCTGATAACCGGATTCGCGTAGCGGTAATATTGTTCGATGACCGGCAACAACTTATCAACGAGCTCCGGATGATCCTTCAGCGCACCGGCTACCGCTTCTTTCAGCGCCGCCACATTGTCAAATTTCTTATTGACCAATTTGGACAACTGCACATAGATCTGGCTTCTACCCTGCAACATCTTGAAATCTTCCGTCGTGAGTTCATAGTAATCAATCACAGGCTGATCCTTACCGGCCAGCGATCCGGGCGGTGCATAAGCCACTTGCAAATAGCGGTAGACGAGGTCCAGCAGCGCTTGATCGGTGCCTTTGCGCCGGACCGCATAATTGCCGTTTTTTTCCAATTCCGGCTGACCGTCGTTCCATTTCGCAAAATCGGCGCTGATCAGCACTTTGGTTTCTTCCGGGAACATCCCCGAGAACGAGGCGATACGCTCCAGGCGGTTTTTGGTTTCATTGACATAAGAACCGATGGGTTCAATCCTGAAATCGTGCACAAAGCGCTGCAACCAGTACAACGTCACCGGTCCCATCACACCATCCGTCAGCGGGTGCTGACTGAGCGCGACATCCCGGCTCCACTCACGGTCACCTTGATAAATCAGCGCAAGATTGCGTTGCATCCGGCTGATTGTGGATTTATCCAGCCGCCTGAATTTCTCCTGATCGATCAGACGATCATAATTGGCATCCGCTGCCAAGGCAGCAGTCATCACGCAACTGAAAAAAACGCATACGATCCAGCACAAGAAAATTTTTTTCATTACACACTCACAAGGTTCGGCCTTCTTTGAGCAATTCTTTGATCACACCCTTAATCAGATCATCCTGGATAATCACATTGCGCTCCATGCGGATGGTCTGAATCGCCGCAAAGCGTACCGCATTGGTGATCGCACCACCCGACAATTCATAATTTTCCGCCAGCTTTTGCAAATCGGCATCCGCCGCAAGCAGCCGGTTGCCGGCAAACATCCCACGCCACAAGCGCAAACGCTGATCGGCATCCGGCATAGCAAAGTGCACCGAAGCCTGAAAGCGCCGGGCAAAGGCTTCGTCGATATTGGCTTTCAAATTGGTCGCCAGGATCACCACACCGGGATAATCCTCAACGCGCTGCAGCAAATACGACACTTCCTGGTTCGCATAGCGATCGTTCGAACTGCTGGTCTGCGTTCTTTTGCCGAACAACGCATCCGCTTCATCGAAGAAAAGAATCCAGTGCTTGTTGGTTGCCTGATCGAATACATTGGCGAGATTCTTCTCGGTCTCACCGATATATTTGGAGACCACCATTGACAGATCGATACGGTACACATCGACACCGGCGCTCGCGCCGATCAAAGTCGCCGTCAAGGTTTTCCCCGTTCCGGGCGGACCATAAAACAAAGCGCGGTAACCCGGTTTGATATTCTTGCCCAAGTCCCACTGCTGCAAGATGGTTTGCCCATGACGCAGCCAGGTATTGATATTATCGATCTCGTCCATCACTTCCGGATCCAGCACCAGATCGCCCCAGGTCAGCGACGTGGTAATCAATTTGGCCGGAAAATTGACACCGTAATCCGGCTTATCATGCCGCCCCAGCGTCAGCCGGTTCAAGTACTCGACCGTCATCAGCAGCATGGCGCTCAAAAACGGCTCATCGCTCGCGCTGTGCTCCACTTTGATAATCTGCTGCTTACACAAATAATGATCGGGTTGGAACAAACGCATCACGTCAAAACGTCTTGCCAGACTATCGCCCGCCAGAATGAAAACAGCCGTTTCGCACGTCGGCAAAAAGCCGCTGTGCCCCTTTCCCTTCCACCCGCCGAATTCGGTGAATCCGCGCGCGGTTTCCTGGTTACTGAGTAAAAATGTATCCAGTACATGTGGCTGAATGTGCGGCAGCAGCGCCAGAATGACCACTAGCCGCTCATCGAAGCCCATCGCGTAGTCCCGCACCAGACACGCATACTCCG
>JBDHRU010000061.1:0-11587 GCA_039807765.1 Nitrosomonas sp.
AAGATACCGACTATGCCCAGGAAACGACATCGCTGACCAAAGCACAGATTTTGCAACAAGCCGCTACTGCGGTATTGGCTCAGGCCAACTCATCGCCGCAAATGTTGATGGCGCTGCTTAAGTAAACCAACCGCATTCTAAATTTCTCACGCTGCCTCCTATCCATCTGTTCCTACATAAGAATCCTTTCACTTGACCGAAATCCGGTTGCTTATTGCATTTGAACTGATACACTGAATTCCAGCAAACTGTTGCGGCGGCGTCACTCGCAATCTGATGCGAGCCGCTCGAAATTCATCGCTCATCACACGACAGGTTAATCATGACAAACATCAATCATAAACGGCGCCAGTTTCTGCAATACGCGGCACTCGGCACACTGACCGCCGCCATCCCCGGATTCACATTTGCAGAGAGCCGCTCCATCAACAAAACACCTAACAACGCATTCAATGCCGACATCGAAATCGCACTGACGGCACAAGCCGCAGATATCCCAATTCTGCCGGGCGCCCATACGCATGTTTTTAAATACACCGGAAAATTGCTGAAAGGACCGCAAACAGCGCTCAAAGCATTGCCCGGTTACTTAGGTCCGATTCTCAACTTCGAACAAGGTCAGAAGGTTCGGATATTTTTTCATAATCAGTTGACCGAGCCCTGCGTTACCCATTGGCACGGCATGCATGTGCCGCAGATCATGGATGGACATCCGATGTATGCGATCCATCAGGGCGAGCAATACGTTTATGAGTTTGAGGTAAAAAACCCCGCCGGCACCAACTGGTACCATTCGCATACGCACGAACTGACCGCCACGCAGGTATACCAAGGTTTGGCGGGCCTCATTACCATCACCGACGAGGCGGAACGCAAACTGGACCTGCCCGGCGGCGAATACGATATCCCGCTCGTTATCCAGGATCGCAGTTTCACCCACGGCAATCAGTTGCGCTACATGCTGAATATGCATCAACGCATGCGCGGTTTCCTGGGTGACACCATTCTGGTCAACGGTCAAAGCGACCACGCCATTCCGGTAAAAACACGCGCATACCGCCTGCGCATCTTGAATGGTTCAAATTCCAGAATCTACAAGCTGGGCTGGAGCGATGGCACACCGGTCACCGCCATCGGCACCGACGGCGCATTACTGGAGAAACCCGAAACCCTGCCCTACATCATGCTTGGCCCAGCGGAACGGGTAGAACTCTGGGCCGATTTCAGCGGCCGCAAACCCGGCTCGGAGTTGACGCTGCAAAGTTTGCCGTACCAAGGATCGGCGGCGCATATGGGTGGCGGAATGGGGCGCGGCATGCACGGCGGCCGTGGCGGAATGGGCATGATGGACGGTACAGCAAATCAGAGTGAAAAAGATACCATCGTCCGCTTCACCATCGCCGAACAAGTTGGCAATTCGCCCAAGCTGCCGGATACCCTGGTTCCAATACAGCGCATGACCGCCAAGGATGCATCCAATCCCAACGCCGTTGTTCCGATTACCATCGGCATGCGCCATATGGCATTCAATCTCAATAGCAGAACCTTCGAAATGCAAAATTATATGGAGCGGGAAAAAATACCGGTGAATACCGTGCAGCACATCCGGATATCCCATGATAATCGGGGAATGGGTGGTGGAATGCGCGGCGGCCGGGGCGGCGGGATGAATATGATGATGACATTGCCGCACCCGATCCACATCCATGGTCAGCAATTCCAGATCCTGTCGCGCAAACAAAATAATCACGACAGCGCTTACGATACGGTCAAAGCGGGATTCATCAACAGCGGCTGGAAAGATACCGTACTGGTGATGCCGGGGGAGGAAGTGGAGATCATTAAACCATTTAAGGACTATACGGGCTTATTCCTTTATCACTGCCATAATCTGGAACATGAGGATATGGGCATGATGCGCAACTTCTTTGTCAGTTGAATTCCGCTGTCATGGATTTTCTGCCCGTTTTCCTGGATATCAAAAATAAATCTTGCCTGATCGTCGGCGGCGGCGAAATCGCTGCGCGTAAAGTGTTGCTGCTGCTCCAGGCGGGTGCCCGGGTCTCCGTGGTTTCGCCCGAACTCAACACCGTGTTGGATGATTACTGCACGCGCGGCAAGATTCAGCATCACGCGGGAATTTTTCACCCCGGTCTGCTGCAAAACATGACGCTTGTCATTGCCGCCACCGATGATCGCGACACCAACCGGCAAGTTTCCGCAGCCGCGCAGCAACGGCAAATTCCGGTCAATGTGGTAGACAATCCCGATCTTTGCACATTCATCATGCCGTCCATCGTGGACCGTTCACCGCTGCTGATCGCCATCTCCAGCGGTGGTCAATCGCCGGTCCTCGCACGTTTGCTGCGCGCGCAACTGGAAACTATGATACCGGCCGCATATGGGCGTCTTGCCGCGATAGCGGGTAAATTCCGCGAACGAGTTAAGCAGCATTTCACGCACTCGGAAAAGCGACGGACTTTCTGGGAAAAAATGCTACAAGGCCGATTCGGTGAAATGGTGCTGACGGAAAATGACGAAGCCGCGCAGGATTATTTGTTGCAATCGTTGCAGCAGGAAAAAGACGAGCCGCTGCAAGGTGAGGTTTATCTCGTCGGCGCGGGACCCGGCAACCCGGATTTACTGACGTTTCGCGCCATGCGCCTGATGCAGCAGGCCGATGTCGTGGTTTACGACCGTTTGGTGTCACCCGCGATTCTGGACATGGTGCGCCGCGACGCCACACGTATTTATGCCGGTAAAGAGCGCAACCGCCATACGCTGGCTCAGGAGTCGATCAATCAACTGCTGGTGCGGCTGGCGCAAGAAGGCAAGCGGGTGCTGCGGCTCAAAGGGGGTGACCCGTTTATTTTCGGTCGCGGCGGCGAAGAAATCGAAACGCTGGCTGCGCACCGCATTCCCTTTCAGGTCGTGCCCGGTATCACCGCCGCATCCGGTGTTGCCGCTTATGCCGGCATTCCCCTGACGCACCGTGACTACGCGCAATCGTGCATTTTTGTCACCGGTCATCTGAAAAATAACAGCCTCGATCTCGACTGGGCACATCTTGCACGTCCCAATCAGACCATCGTAATCTACATGGGATTGCTCGGCCTACCGGTGTTATGCCAGCAATTGATCGCGCATGGGTTGCCGCATGCCACGCCTGCCGCCATTATTCAGCAAGGCACGACACAGCGGCAAAAAATCGTGATCGGCACGCTGCAAACACTGCCGGATCTGGCGGAAGCCGCTCACCTGACTCCGCCGACACTGATCATCGTCGGGCAAGTGGTCAAGTTACATCAGAATCTTGCCTGGTTCGAACCGGCTTCGGATACGGAAAACACGCAAGCATACATCCTGGCATTGGAGCAACCTGCAAAACCATCACCCGAATAACGATCCCGCCCAGCTCGACCGTTTTTATTCCGATTCAGAAAACCGCAGCGACAAATCGATCGCCTGAATATTCTTGGTCAGACTGCCGACCGATATCCGGTCAACACCCGTTTCCGCCACCTGGCGTACATTATCCAGCGTGATGTTGCCGGATGCTTCCAGCAGGATCCGTTCAGAGGATTGACGGGTCAATGCTACCGCATCGGTTAATTGAGCGAGCGTGAAATTATCCAGCAACACCATGCGGGCGCCCGCTGCCAGCGCTTCCTGCAATTCCTGCAACGACTCCACTTCGATCTGGACAAAAACATCCGGCGGCGCGATTTCCAGCGCTTTTTCTAAAGCTGACCGAATGCCGCCCACCGCGACAATATGGTTTTCCTTGATCAGAATCCCGTCGTACAGCCCGACACGGTGATTGACACCGCCACCGCACATCACCGCGTATTTCTGCGCCAGCCGCAAACCCGGCAGCGTTTTGCGGGTGTCGACGATCGCCGCACCGGTTCCGGCAACGGCATCAACATAGTATTGGGTTTGGGTAGCCACAGCCGATAACAGTTGCAAAAAATTCAGCGCGGAACGCTCTGCCGTCAGCAATGCACGCGCCTCGCCTTTAATCTCGCAAAGCTTCTGCCCTGCCCGTACCCGATTGCCATCATCGGCAAACCAAGCGATGGCCGTATCGGGCGCCAGCGCTGTAAAACATTGCACAAACCATCGCTTGCCGCACAAAACAGCATTTTCCCGGCTGACAACCGTTGCGCTCAACACTTTGCCGCTTGGAATCAACGATGCCGTCAGATCACCGTTGCCGATATCCTCTTGTAATGCCCGCTGCACATTCGCGCGAATCTCATCGTGTAAATCCAGCATTTTTATCCTTATCCGCAATGAAGCCATGCACTATAGTGCACGCAAAAGTGGTTCACTTCCGCCCATCGAACGGCTAGTATAGCGCTGAGCTTGCGAAATAAGGAGAGCATATGTCCAGCGCTTTTGACTTGATCTTTTTCGGCATTGCCGCAATGCTGGGCGTGGCTGCTGCCGGTTTTGTCGTCGTCTGGTTCATCCAGGACGTCACGCAAAAGAAACATTCGATTCTGCGCAATTATCCGGTCATTGGCCGGTTGCGTTATTTTTTCGAAATCCAGGGCAAGTACTTCCGGCAATATTTTTTCGCCAACGACCGCGACGAGATGCCGTTCAATCGCGCCACGCGCGGCTGGATCTATAAAAACGCCAAGAATAAAGGCAGTCTGGTCGGTTTCGGCTCCACCAACGACTTGCGCCAGCCGGGTTCGATCATTTTCGTCAACGCCGCTTTTCCGATTCAGGAAGAAGATCAGTTGCCGACACCGTCGTTACGCATCGGTGAAGGTTACTGCGAACAACCGTTCGAGGCGAAATCGATCATCAATATCAGCGGCATGAGTTACGGCGCCATTTCCAAGCCTGCGGTACGGGCGCTATCGCTCGGCGCCGCACAGGCGGGTTGCTGGATGAATACCGGTGAAGGCGGTTTGGCGCCGTATCATTTGGAAGGCGGTTGCGACTTGATCATGCAGATCGGTACCGCGAAGTACGGCATCCGCGACGAACACGGCAATTTCTCACCGCAGCGCGCAAAAGAACTGAGTAAGGTCGTCAAAGCCTTTGAGATCAAGCTATCGCAAGGCGCCAAGCCCGGCAAGGGCGGACTGCTACCGGCGGGCAAAGTGCATGAAGAAATCGCCGCGATCCGCGGTATTCCGGTCAATCAGGATTCGATCAGCCCGAACCGCCACAAAGACATCAACAATATCGACGAGCTGCTCGATAAAATTCATTACATCCGCGAACTGACCGGCCGCCCGGTTGGCATTAAAACAGCGATCGGCGGATGGAATTTCATCAATGAGCTATGCGACAGCATCAACCGCCGCGGCTTGGAATATGCACCGGACTTTCTCACCATTGACGGCGGTGAAGGCGGCAGCGGCGCAGCGCCGCAGACATTGATGGATCACGTCAGTCTGCCGATCGCGGAAGCCTTGCCACGCGTCGTCGATGCCTTGCTGCAATCCGATCTGAAGAAACGCATTTATGTAGTGGCAGCCGGAAAACTGGTGACGTCCGCAGAGGGCGCTTGGGCGCTCTGCGCCGGCGCCGATTTTGTCAACACTGCGCGCGGTTTTATGTTTTCGCTCGGTTGCATCCAGGCGATGCGCTGCCATTTGAATACCTGTCCGACCGGCATCACCACGCACAACGAACGGCTGCAAAACGGTTTGGTGGTGGAAGAAAAATATCTGCGGGTCGCGAACTACGCCCGGAATGTCAACAAGGAAATCAACATGATCGCGCATTCCTGCGGCTTGCGTCATGCCAGGGAATTTAAGCGCGAGCATGTGCGCATCGTCGAAACTGCGGGCAAAAGCGTCGCACTGAATATTCTTTACCCCTACCCGGAGCCTTCCAGAAAAAAAACGTAGCACCCTCTGGCTCCCGATTTTCCAGTGGACTTACCGGATTTTATCCAGCTTTACACCTCTCCAGGGAAATACTGCCGGCTTGAATGCACCTTGCATCACACCAGGAATAAGGGGGAAAAAGCCCTCTAAGCAAAGCTTGAGTCTATTATCCAACTACCGATAATGTATGCCTTATGCTGCGCTATCCACTGACCGCCAAGAAACCAAACAGCAAATAATGTTTCGTTTTTTTATCAATCCAGACGACAGAAAAATTCGTGTAATCAGCGGATTGACGTTGAGCGCACTCATCCTGTCAGCGGGCTTCTCCGTGTACAGCATCATGCAACCGCGGACCGAAGCCATGGCCGCCTCAGGACTCGGAGTCACGTTGAACAACACCGTCAAATTGATCGAAAATCAGATTTCGCAAGCCATATCCAATGCCCGGATAATTTCCGCCAACACCGCACTCATTCGCAGCCTGGAAAAAATTCATACCGGTAACTCCGCGGATACAGGCATTGCCGAACTATCGAAAGCTGCCGAAGAGATAGTGAACACCCATCTCTCCGCTATCAGGATCTATGATGGCGGAGACAATCTCATCGTGGATGCGGGGATCCACTCCAGTCACTCAAGTCCAAGCCTCAAACTGAACACGGAATCCGGCATTCGGGCGGCATTGATCGGGAAAGACTCGTTCTTTGTTCGTAGCACCCTGCCGATCCTGAATGGCAACAATCAATACATTGGCCGGATCGTAACCGAAGAGCGCATACCGGATCTTACGAGAATTTTCACAGAAGCTGCGCTGATCGGTAAAACGGGTGATTTTCTCCTTTGCGCACCGGTCAAGGATAGCAGTCTCGATATGGATTGCTTCTTGCGCGCAGTAGATGGCTATCAATTTAAGCGTACACAGCGCATCATGTCCGGCAAGCCGTTACCGGCGCATCTTGCGCTAGAAGGGCAAAACGGCATTCAATTTACCAAGAGTTACCGTCAGATTGACGTCGTCGTAGCATACTCATCGGTCGCTTATGGCTTAGGTGCGGTGCTCAAGATGGATAAGCAAGAATTGCACGACGATTTTTTGCATCAACTACGAAGTATCCTACTCAGCTTTGGCTTGCTTGTCTTAGTCGGTATGGCAGTGGTTTATTGGTTAATCAGAACGTTCATCTGTAAGACAATACAATCGAAAAATGCTTCGATCAAGGCTCATAATGAATTGATACAAGCAAAAGTCAGCGCCGAGAAAATTTCATCGGAACTGACGGCTTATTTGGACGCTATCGGCAAGCTTGCTTTAATTTCAATCGCTGACAACAAAGGCAGAATTATTCAAGTCAATGAAAAATTTTGTGAGATCAGCGGATATACGCAACAGGAATTGATCGGCCAAGATCATCGCATCCTAAACTCCGGTACACACCCTAAATCGTTTTTTTCCGAAATGTGGGCAACTATCGCAAAAGGCCAAACCTGGCATCAGGAAATCTGTAATCGTAACAAATCGGGCAAACTCTATTGGGTCGATTCAACCATAGTGCCACTGATTAACGCCAGCGGAAAAATCGATCGCTACCTTTCTGTGCGGATTGATATTACCTCCCGCAAACAAAAGGATCTCGACTTGAATGAACGGCTCAAAGAAAGCAACTGTTTGTATAAAGTACGCAGTTATCTGGAACAGGATCAAGATAGTGAAGCAACTTGCCAAAACGTATTGAAATCGTTAATCCGGGCATTGCAATTCCCTGATATTGCAGTTGCATCCATAACACTCGGTAGCAAGCAATTCGCCACTGCCGGGTTTGAGAATGATCTTCCGCATACCCTCAACACCTCAATTATCGCCAATGGAGAGATATGCGGAGAATTAACAGTCTCTTATACACAAGATTTTCCATTTGCCTTACCTTACGAGCAGCACCTCACCGATACGATTGCGCATGATTTAAGCCGTTGGTTCGAACGTAAAGAAGCAGAAAAACGCATCATGGAAATAACCACACACGACGCATTAACCGGCTTACCCAACCGGCATCTGCTGCAAGACCGTATCGAACAGGCGCTAGTTTATGATGCGCGCAACCAAATGCATATGGCAGTACTCTTTATCGATCTGGATCATTTCAAAACAATCAACGATTCACTCGGTCACGATATCGGCGATCTACTGCTGCAATCGGTCGCAGAAAGACTGCTGACTTGCGTGCGCAGCGAAGATACCGTTGCACGCCAAGGAGGGGACGAATTCATTGTGGTACTCAATTCCATAACGGAATCTCTGGATGCGGCCAAAGTAGCGCAGAAAATTCTCGATACCTTAATGCAACCCTATCATATCCACAAGAATGAATTGCATATCTGCGGCAGTATCGGCATCGCGGTTTTTCCCGAAGATGGCACCAATGCCGAAACATTGTTAAGAAACGGGGATGCCGCCATGTATCACGCCAAAGAGAACGGCCGCAACAATTACCAATTCTTTACCGATGAACTCAATAAATCCGCTCATGAAAGACATATGCTCAGCCTCGACTTACGCTATGCGCTGGAACGCAACGAGCTGGTTTTATTTTACCAGCCGATCATGGATATGCCGGATTATCAATTGCACAGTGTCGAGGCGTTACTACGCTGGCAGCATCCCGAGCACAAACTGATCGCCCCGGATAAATTTATCAGCTTGGCGGAAGAAACCGGTTTAATTATTCCGATCGGCGAATGGGTGTTAAAAACAGTGTGCGAGCAAATCAAAGCCTGGCTAGCGCAGGGCTATCATGTACCGAAGGTCGCCATTAATCTGTCCGCGCGGCAATTCCGCGACAAAGCGTTAATCCATAATATTGCACGTATCTTGAATGAAGCCGGCGTAGCAGCCCACTACATCACGCTGGAAATCACCGAAAGCATGCTGATCGATAATATTGAGAAAGTCGTGGAAACATTGAATCAGCTCAATGCCATGGGCATCCGCATTTCCATCGACGATTTCGGCACCGGCTACTCCAGTCTTAGTTATCTGAAGCGCTTTCCGATTCATACCCTCAAAATCGACCGCACTTTTGTGCGCGATATCGTCACCGATAAAAATGATCACACGATTGTCGCTACGATCATTGCAATGGCGCACAGTCTGGGTATGGATGTCATCGCGGAAGGCATAGAAACGAAAGAACAGCTTGATCTTTTGATTGCACAGCAATGTAATCACTATCAGGGTTATTATTTCAGCAGGCCGGTTGCCGCGGCTGAAATCAACGTCATGCTCGCCAATCCGGTGCGGTATGAAAACAAAATTTACGCTATCCGTTCAACAAAATAACCGGCTCTTGAAATTTCACGCTTCTCCCCCATGTAGGCAGCAATAATCTACCATGGGAGAATTTCATGCGTTTTGACAAGCTTACGACCAAATTCCAACAAGCCATCGCAGATGCGCAAAGTATCGCCGTCGGCCAGGATAATCCAGCCATCGAACCGCAACATCTGCTCCTCGCCTTACTGCAGCAAGAAGACGGCAGCACACTTTCCTTGCTGCAACGTTCCGGTGTCAATACTGCACCGCTGTTGGAAAGCGTCAAGCAAAGCGTGCAGCGCTTGCCGAAAGTAGAAAACGCCGGCGGGGAAGTCACCATTTCCCGCACCTTGAATAATCTGCTCAATCTGGCGGATAAGGAAGCGCAAAAACGCAACGACCAATTCATCGCTTCGGAAATGTTCCTACTCGCGCTGCTACAAGATAAAGGCGAGATCGGTGCATTGCTCAAGCAACACGGCGCTAACGCCGCGGCGCTGGAGCGCGCCATTAATACCATCCGCGGCGGTGAGCAAGTCAGCAGCGCGGAAGCCGAAAGCAGCCGCGAAGCATTGAAAAAATACACCTTGGATCTCACCGAACGGGCGCGCCAAGGCAAGCTGGATCCGGTTATCGGGCGCGACGATGAAATCCGCCGCGCAATACAAGTGCTGCAACGGCGCACTAAAAACAATCCGGTGCTGATCGGCGAGCCAGGTGTCGGCAAAACTGCCATCGTCGAGGGTTTGGCGCAACGTATTGTCAATGGCGAAGTACCGGAAAGTTTGAAAGACAAACGCGTTCTGGTACTCGATATGGCTGCGCTGCTGGCCGGCGCCAAATACCGCGGTGAATTCGAGGAACGCCTCAAGTCGGTATTGAAGGAGCTCGCGCAAGACGAAGGTAAAACCATCGTCTTCATCGACGAGCTGCATACCATGGTCGGCGCCGGCAAAGCGGAAGGCGCGATGGATGCTGGCAACATGCTGAAACCGGCATTGGCGCGCGGTGAACTGCACTGCGTCGGTGCGACAACCTTGGACGAATACCGCAAATACATTGAAAAAGATGCTGCGTTGGAGCGGCGCTTCCAGAAGGTATTGGTGGAAGAGCCCAGTGTGGAAGCCACTATCGCTATTCTGCGCGGTCTACAGGAGAAATACGAAGTGCATCATGGCGTGGATATTACCGACCCGGCGATCGTCGCGGCTGCAGAATTATCCAATCGCTATATCACCGACCGTTTCCTGCCGGATAAAGCAATTGATCTAATCGACGAAGCCGCAGCCCGGATCAAAATGGAAATCGATTCCAAACCCGAAGCGCTGGATAAACTGGAACGGCGTTTGATTCAATTGAAAATCGAACGTGAAGCGATGAAAAAGGAGAAAGATGAAGCATCGCAAAAACGCCTGCAATTGCTCGAAGATGAAATCAAAGAGAAAGAACGCGAGTACGCCGATTTAGAAGAAATCTGGAAAACCGAAAAATTCCAGGTGCAAGGCTCCAAGCAAGTCAAGGAAGAAATGGAGAAAATCAAGCTGGAAATCGAGACCGCTACACGCAAAGGCGATTGGCAAAAAGTCTCGGAACTACAGTACGGCCGTCTGCCGCAACTGGAAGCGCAACTGCAACAAGCCAGCAGCGCTGAAACCAGCACAGTAGCCGCACCCAAATTATTACGCACGCAGGTCGGTGCGGAAGAAATCGCCGAGGTGGTATCGCGTGCGACCGGTATTCCGGTTTCGAAAATGATGCAGGGTGAACGGGAAAAACTGCTGCTGATGGAGCAAAAGCTGCATGAACGGGTTGTCGGTCAGGATGAAGCGGTGCGGCTGGTGTCCGATGCCATCCGACGTTCCCGCGCCGGATTGTCCGATCCGAACCGGCCGTACGGCTCTTTCCTATTCCTGGGACCAACCGGTGTCGGTAAGACGGAGTTATGCAAAGCGCTGGCCGGTTTCCTGTTTGATTCGGAGGAGCATCTAATCCGTGTCGACATGTCCGAATTCATGGAAAAACATTCGGTTGCACGTCTGATCGGTGCGCCGCCGGGTTATGTCGGTTATGAGGAAGGCGGCTATTTGACCGAACTTGTGCGCCGCAAACCTTATGCTGTGATCTTGCTGGACGAAGTGGAAAAAGCGCATCCGGATGTATTCAACGTATTGCTGCAAGTTCTCGACGACGGACGCATGACCGATGGTCAGGGCCGCACTGTCGATTTTAAAAATACCGTGATCGTCATGACTTCCAATCTTGGATCACAAATGATCCAGGAAATGGCGGGCAACTCGTATTCAGTGATCAAAGACGCTGTAATGGGTGAAGTAAAAACTTACTTTAGGCCGGAATTCATCAATCGCATCGATGAGGTGGTCGTGTTCCATGCGTTGGATCAGAAACATATTCAATCCATCGC
>JBDHRU010000062.1:0-11579 GCA_039807765.1 Nitrosomonas sp.
GTGATTTTGTCGACCCATATTCTGTCCGAGGTTGAAAATGTTTGTGACCGGGTACAACTCATGCATAAGGGCAGCGTGGTACTCGATCAAACCGTGGCGCAGTTGCATCAGCAGGGTTGCAACCTGGAGATGGTTTTTACGCAGCTGACTCAATGAGCAAACTGGAATTTTCAAGATGATTGCCACCATTATCCGCAAAGAGCTGCACATGCTATTTATTTCGCCGCTTGCTTGGCTATTGCTGGCGTTGATTCAGGCTGTATCGGCGTGGGTTTTTCTGGTGCGTTTGGATGCGTTTCTGGAGATTCAACCACAATTGCTGCAAATCGCCAATCCTCCGGGAGTTACCGAAGTCATCATTTCTCCGGTGTTTATGATCACGGCGTTACTGTTGCTCATGATTACGCCATTATTATCGATGCGGCTGCTGGCAGAGGAACGCCGCAACCACACACTAACACTTCTGATGTCAGCACCTGTTTCGATTGCCGATATCGTGCTGGGCAAGTTTCTTAGTCTTGTGCTATTTTTTTCGGCTGTCATTATTTTGCTGGTAATGCTGTGTTTTTCGCTGCGCACCGGCGGTGTGCTGGATTTTGGTTTATTGCTCAGCAACACGCTGGGTTTGTTTTTGCTTGTGGCGTGTTTTTCCGCGCTCGGACTCTACATTTCAAGTCTGACGGCGCAACCGGTCATTGCGGCCGCGGGTTCTCTGGGTGTGTTATTGGGATTGTGGTTGATTGATCTGGCGGGCAATGCAACGGCTGGATGGTTGCACTATTTTTCTTTACTGAAGCATTTCGGCTACTTTAATCAAGGTCTGATCGATACCTTCAGTATTGCCTATTTTATTTTGTTCACGGTTACTTTCTTGGTGCTGACGATCCGCCGGTTGGATGGAGAGCGGTTGCATGGCTGAGTTGAACAAAAAAATGCAGCGCCATTACCGGATGCACAACGGTTTTTTTGTCGTTTTGCTGCTGTTGCTGGTTTTTTTGCTCGGTTATCTCGCGCTGCAAACCCGGCAGCAATGGGATGTCAGTCAGAACGGGCGCAATAGCTTGAGCGAAGCCAGTATCGAGATACTGCAAAAATTGCAGGGAGCGGTGCAGGTAACCGTGTACGCTTCCGAGCAGGATGCGCAACTGGGCGATATCCGCCAGATTATTACCGACTTCATTGCACGGTATCAGCGGATGAAGCCGGATCTTTCCTTGACGTTCATCGATCCGGTGGAGCAGCCTGTTCTGGCACAGGAGGCGGATGTGCAAGTCAATGGTGAGCTGATCATCCGATTCAATCAGAGGATCGAGCATCTGACAGCCATCAACGAACAAGCATTTTCCAATGCTTTGATGCGGCTGGCGCGCGGAGAAGATAAGCGGGTCACCGAGTTAAGCGGTCATGGCGAACGCAGGCTGGACGGCAGTGCCAATTATGATCTGGGGGAATTCGGCCGCCATTTGCGCACCAATGGTTTTAACAATCAGCAATTGAATCTTGCCATCGAAGCGGATATTCCCGTCGCGCATGCCAGCACACTGCTGATCGCATCGCCGCAAACCAATTTGCTGCCGGGAGAAGTGGAGAAGTTGCTGAATTACATCGATCGCGGCGGTAATTTGCTGTGGCTGGTGGACCAGGAGTCGCTACGTGGTTTGCAACCATTGGCGGAAAAATTGCGGTTGACGCTGACCCCCGGCGTTGTCGCCGATCCGCAAGCGGTACAGCTCAAAGCGCCGATTACTTTTGCGCTAGGGGCGATTTACGGACCGCATGTAATAACCAGAGATTTTGACCACATTACCGTGTTTCCCTTTGCCCGCCAGCTTACGATTGATGAGAACGAGGAATGGCACAGTGTTGCTTTGGTTGAGGCGGCGCCGCAAGGGTGGGTTGAAAACGGGGACTTGAATGGCGAAATCTCATTTGATCAGGATGCGGATGTGCCAGGACCGGTCAGTATCGCGGTAGCGTTGTCGCGTAATATCGAGGATCGCGAGCAGCGCATTGTCGTGGCCGGCAGCGGGCATTTTCTGGCAAACACTTATCTGGGTAACGGCAGTAATCTGGATTTCGGCATCAACTTGATCAACTGGCTGACTGGTGATGAAGAGCTGATCGTGATTCAGCCGCGCGCAACGCTGGACAGCAGTTTGGTTTTAAGTGAATTTGAACTGACATTGATTGCACTCGGCTTTCTGATCGTATTACCGCTCTTGTTCCTGATCAGCGGGATCGTGATCTGGTGGCGTCGGCGGAGGAAAATAGGATCATGACGCACCATGCGCGGCTCAATTTAATCATGACCGCCACGATCATCGTTTTGATCGTGTTTGTGTATTTCAGACCGCAATCTCCTGAGAATACGGAATATCCGCTTGCGAACGAACCGGCCGAAGCCGTGCGGGATTTGCGCATCGTCAAGCAGCAACAGGAAATTGTGCTCAAGCGGCAAGACGGCCAATGGCATTTGATAAAACCGGTGCAAATCAGGGCTGACGACGACAAAATTGGAAAAATTCTGGAAATTCTTCAAGCGCGCAGTCAACAGCGTTTCGCAAAAGCCGATTTGAGCCGTTTTGGCTTGGAACATCCGCATGCACAATTAACCATCGGCGATGTACATTTTGATTTTGGCGGATTCGCTCCAACCACTCACCAGCAATATGTAGCAACCGGAAATCATGTCTATTTGCTGGCACCGCGCTACGAGCTGGCATTGCCGCGCGACGCCAGCGATTTGCTTAATCCCCGGTTGCTCTTTCCTGGTCAGATTCCGGTCAAATTTAAGCTATCGCATGGAGATGTGGCGTTTCAGAATGGAGATTGGCATGTGACGCCGCAGCTTGCAGCCGAAGCATTGAGCGCGGAAACGCTGAAACATTGGGTTGAATTGTGGCAAAGCGCGCGCGCTACTGAACTGAAAATGGCAGCCGAACTGGGTTCTGATTTTGCCGAAACCGGTTCAATAAAAATCGATTTGCAAAATGAAACAGAAATCAGCTTGAAAATCCTACAGAATCAATCGTCAATCGTTTTGCTGCGTGCGCAGGAAGGGATTGGCTATCAATTTCCACTGGAGATAGGCCGTCAATTGCTCGATCCCAATGCATTCGTAAAACAGGTGCTCCGATAACCGATGCCGGAATTACCTGAGGTCGAAACGACACGGCGTGGCATTGCGCCTCATTTGACGGGAAAAATGATTGCACAAGCTGTAATCCGGAATTCCCGGTTGCGCTGGCCGGTGCCGGACGAATTGCCGGCACTATTGCCGGGATTGACCATCCGGACGGTAACGCGGCGTGCCAAGTACTTGTTGCTGGATTGTGCTGCGGGTACGTTGCTCATCCATTTGGGAATGTCGGGAAGTTTACGTATACTTTCGGCAAAATCAGGGCATGGCAGTGAGCTTCCGCAAAAGCATGACCATTTTGATCTGATTCTGCATGATCAATCGATTTTGCGATTGCGCGATCCGCGCCGCTTTGGCGCGGTGCTATGGCATGTGGGTGATGTTTGGCAGCATCCGCTGTTGCTGAATCTCGGACCGGAGCCTTTGACAACGGATTTCAGCGCAGCGCAATTGTTTGATAAAACCAGAGGCAGCCGCACCGCCATCAAACAGACTTTGATGAATCATCACGTCGTTGTGGGCATCGGTAATATTTATGCGAACGAAGCTTTGTTCTTGGCTGGGATCAATCCTAAAACCGCCGCTGGCAGAATCGCACTGCCGCGTTATGAAATACTAGTGCAAGCGGTGAAACAAACGTTGCAACGGGCGATCGAAGCGGGCGGCAGCACATTACGCGATTTTGTCCACAGCGACGGAAGCTCGGGCTATTTTCAGCAGCAATATTGGGTTTACGGGCGAGCAGGCCAATCATGCAAAAAATGCGGAGGCATCATCAAGCATATCAGGCAAGGCCAGCGTTCCAGTTTTTATTGCCCGGTTTGCCAGCGTTGATGGAATGCGGTTTATAACTTATCAAGAAAGATCATATGAACATCACATTTATCGGTGGCGGTAACATGGCGTCCGCTTTGATCAGCGGATTACTGCAGCAGGGCTATGGTGCGGAGCAATTGCACGTGGTCGAGATCAATGCGGAAAACCGCGACAAGTTGATACAATCATTCGGTATCTCGGCGGTGGCCGATCTTGCCAGCGGTATAGTCAATAGCGATGTCATTGTATTATCCGTCAAACCGCAGCAGTTATTCGAATTGACACAGCAACTCGCGCCGCTATTGAATGATCAATTGATCATATCGATTGCCGCGGGGATTCGTGCAGCCGATCTGATGCGTTGGTTGGGCGGGTATCGGCGGGTGGTGCGGGCGATGCCCAATACGCCGTCGCTAGTGCGTTCCGGTGTTACCGGTCTGTATGCAGTTGCCGGTACCAGTGCGTCGGATAAAAAAAATGCCGAATCGATTCTTGCCGCGGTGGGTTCGGTACTGTGGGTTGACGATGAAGAAATGCTACATGCCGTGACGGCGATTTCCGGTAGCGGCCCGGCTTATGTTTTCTATTTTATAGAAGCGATGCAACAGGCAGCGATAGAATTGGGTCTGACTGCAGCGCAAGCGCGGCAACTTAGTTTGCAGACATTTACAGGAGCCAGCAAATTGGCTGGCACCAGCGATGAAGATGCAGCAATATTGCGTGCCCGGGTAACTTCCAAAGGCGGTACGACCGAACAAGCAATACTGGCTATGGAAAAAAGTGATATTAAGTGTAAGATCACAGCTGCCATTCATGCCGCTTACAAACGTTCACGGGAATTAAGTGATGAATTCGGCAAAATATGAAGTGAAAGCATGCAGTGAATTATCAGCAATTTTTTAATCACCAGTTTTAGTTTTTTGGGAAATTGTTATGTCCAGTCAGATCTTGGTTTTTCTTGTTGATACTATTCTGGGGTTGCTTTCCTTAGCATTGTTGTTACGTTTTTATTTTCAACTATTACGTGTTCCTTTCTACAACTCGATTTCCCAGTTTCTCATTGCGGTAACTGATTTTATGGTCCGCCCAGCGCGCCGGTTTATTCCGGGGTGGGCTGGAATCGATTTGTCGACACTGATGCTGGCCTGGTTATTGGAAAGTATTATCGTAACCAGTGCATTTATGGCGCAAGGCTATGATTTCGAAGCGAGTGTTGTAGCTTCATTGGGCGTGATGGGGTTGCTGGGTATCGTTGAGATTATTGAAACGACACTCTATATCGTGCTACTGGCGATTATCATGCAAGCCGTTTTATCATGGGTTAATCCGCATAGCCCTTTAGCGCCGCTGCTGGATAGCTTTACTAGCCCATTTCTGGCTGTTTTCCGCAGACGAATTCCGCCGATCGCTAATGTCGATTTATCTCCCTTGTTCGTGCTGATTCTGATTCAGGTGCTATTGATGATCGTAGCCGGGATACATAAGGAAATCACCCTGATGCTTTTTTGAGTGGCTGCTGCGGTCATGGGGTGGTACCGGCATGATGAAGCGGATAATCTTATTTTGACGCTACATGTTCAACCGGGTGCAAAAAATACCGCAGCGGCTGGTTTGCATGGTGAAGCGCTCAAAATAAAACTCGCAGCACCGCCGGTTGAGGGTAAAGCAAATATTGCATTGATAAAGTTTCTTGCTGAGCGGTTTGATGTGCCGCTTTCTCATGTGATGTTGAAACAAGGCGATAGATCACGTCATAAGGTGATTGTGATTGTGCAGTCTGCGCATGGTCCGGAAGTGTTGTTTAATGGGGTGCCAAGTTGATTATCCATGACTTTTTTATTTGAAGAATTGCGATGGAATTAATTTTGTGGCGTCATGCCGAAGCGGAAGACGGTTTTCCCGATACCGCACGTCAATTGACCGGGAAGGGGCTGGATCAGGCAAAACGCATGGCGGATTGGCTCAAGCCAAAATTGCCGGAAAATACACGGATAATCGTCAGCCCGGCGTGCCGGACTCAGCAGACGGCGATGATGTTGTGATCTGACTTTGTAACCGAAAATGCAATAGGTTCGGGCGCCAGCGCCCATGCCATTCTGGCTGCGGTTGACTGGCCTGTTGCGGATGGTGCGGTCTTGATAGTAGGTCATCAACCAACGCTGGGTGAAATCGCCAGTTATCTGATTCCGGCCATACCTGCCGGATTGCAGGTCAAGAAGGGATCTGTTTGGTGGATTCGGAATGAAGAAAAAGACGGTGCGATTGAATCCAAATTGCATGCCGTCATTTATCCTGAAATGTTATGAGTTTTTCTCTGGTTCAGTCCGGATGATATGTCGCGATTAATTCTATTTAACAAACCGTATGGTGTGATTTGTCAATTTACACCGGAAAACGGTCATCCATCACTGAAAGATTTTATCCCGTTACCGAATTTTTATCCCGCAGGCAGATTGGACGCGGACAGCGAAGGTTTAGTATTGCTAACGGACAATGGTAAGCTGCAACAGCACATTAGCGATCCGAAATTTAAATTACCCAAAACCTATTGGGTGCAAGTCGAAGGGAAGCCGGATGAAACGGCGCTTAATCAGCTTCGCCAGGGTGTGATTCTGAAAGATTTCAGAACCCAGCCGGCGCAAGTCAGTCTAATTGATGAGCCAAACCATCTCTGGCCACGGACGCCGCCTATTCGTTACCGCAAAAATATTGCTACAACTTGGATATCTCTAATTATCAGTGAAGGTAAAAACCGTCAGGTAAGGCGAATGACCGCGGCCGTGCTTTTTCCCACATTGCGGTTAGTTCGTTATGCCGTTGGTAAGCATACGTTGCAAGACCTGGCACCGGGAGAGTGGCGTCTATTGAAAGAAGCTTGAGAGAACAAATATTAAATAGGGATAAAACCATAGATTTAAAACAAATAATCATTGCAGATTAATATTTCATTTCTATCAGGTGTAGTATAAAATTTTAAAAGATAGCGGAAATTGAGTATTAATCGATTGTGGATGAAACAGTTGAAAGTAGTGATGTTGTCATTATATTGATAGGCGGTTCGGGGTTGTTTTTATATAGCGGCTTGCATCTGAGTAAGCCTTTAAAGGATGGTAATTTATATGATTTCTGATTTTCTAACATTGATCTCAGGTGTGTTTGATATGCCGTGGTGGGGATATGTCGTCGTTACCTTGGTTTTAACACATATCACCATTGCATCGATTACAATTTATCTTCATCGTCATTCGGCGCATAGAGCATTGGAGTTACATCCAATACCGAGTCATTTTTTCCGTTTCTGGTTGTGGTTGACCACTGGGATGGTTACCAAGCAATGGACTGCAGTTCATCGTAAACATCACGCTAAATGCGAAAGTAAAGATGATCCACACAGCCCGGTCATTTACGGCATTAAGAAAGTTCTGGCCGAAGGCTCGGAGTTATACAGGATAGAGGCGAAGAATCAGGAGACCTTACAAAGATACGGTTACGGCACACCGGATGATTGGATGGAACGTAATGTCTACACTAAACATAGTGCGAAGGGTGTTGCGCTGATGTTGATCATTAACGTCATTTTGTTTGGTCCCATTGGGTTAACAATATGGGCAGTGCAAATGATGTGGGCGCCGATTTTTGCTGCCGGTATCATTAATGGTGTTGGTCACTATTGGGGGTATCGAAATTTCCGCGCGGATGATGCCAGCACCAATATTGTTCCGTGGGGTATTTTAATCGGTGGTGAGGAATTGCATAACAACCATCACGCTTATGCAACCTCAGCACGCTTATCGAATAAATGGTATGAGTTCGACATCGGCTGGTTGTATATCCGCATTCTGGAAATGCTCGGACTTGCAAAAGTTAAGAAAATTGCTCCAAAGTTGCGTATTGATAAAGCGAAAACCCAATGCGACTCGGATACGTTGCAAGCTGTGATTTCTCATCGTTATGAAGTTCTTGCCAAATATACAAAATCGTTAAAAGCAACTTTCGCAAATGAAATGATTCATTTGAAAGAAGCGGCAGCGCAATATGGCGTGGATAACACAACTTTGAAACGCTGGATTCTGGCGGATTCCAAAACATTGCAGGAACATGAGCGTGAGAAATTAAATCAAGTGCTGAGTAATGCCAAAACACTGGATAAAGTTTATACCATGCGTGAAGAATTGGCTGAAATTTGGCAACGTTCTACGGCATCAACAGAAGAATTGGTTAAACAACTGGAAGATTGGTGTCGTCGTGCGGAAGAAAGTGGTATCGAAGTGCTGAGAACCTTTTCTCAGCGATTACGGTGTTATGCATAGCAAATATCACAGTACCCAATAAAAAACCTGCTTCGGCGGGTTTTTTATTGGGATTGTACAGATTATTTAAGCTTTGTTTCTTTGTACTTAACGTGTTTCCTTGCGACAGGGTCAAATTTCATTATTTCTATTTTCTCAGGTTTTGCACGTTTATTTTTGGTAGTTGTATAAAAGTGTCCTGTACCCGCGGAGGATTCAAGTTTTATTTTTTCACGCATTGCGATAACTCCTTAACTAACCTAATGGTTTCTTAAATGCTTTTACCTTCCGAGCGCATTTTCGCCAGCACCGCATCAATACCGTTTTTATCGATAGTGCGTAGCGCAGCATTAGTCAATCGTAAACTAATCCAGCGATTTTCACTCTCTACCCAAAACCGGCGGCGTTGCAGATTGGGCAGAAAACGTCTTTTGGTTTTGTTGTTTGCATGAGAAACATTATGACCCGACATCGGTTTTTTGCCAGTTACTTCACATACTCGTGCCATGTTAGCGCACTCCAAAATTCTAAAAGCGGCGATTATATCCTGATTTGAGTGATTTACTCAAATTAAATCATTCTCAGCAAATGAGAAAGCAGTGCCATTACCCACAATAAAGTGATCCAATACTTTGACATCGATCATGGCCAATGACTGTTTCAAAGATTGTGTCAGTATTTTATCGGCCTGACTCGGTTCAGCAACTCCAGATGGATGGTTATGCGCGAAGATGATCGCAGCTGCGTTATGATATAAAGCACGTTTGACCACTTCACGGGGATAAACACTGGTTTGGGTCAGTGTGCCGCTGAATAATTCTTCAGTGGCGATCGTATGGTGCTTAGCATCGAGAAAGATGCCAAAAAATACTTCATGCTGCTTGTTTGTCAAACTTAAGCGTAAAAAATTTCGCACCAAGTCGGGCGAATTCATCGCACTGCCGCTTTTCAGTTCTTCATTCAGTGCGCGGCGCGCCATTTCCAGCACGGCTTGCAGTTGCGCATATTTTGCACTGCCCATTCCCGGTATTTGGCAAAAACTGGTTTGACTGGCTGCAAATATGTTGGTTAAGCTACCAAAGCGAGTAAGTAATTCCCGTGCGAGATCCACGGCGCTTTTGCCCGTGATTCCGGTGCGCAGGAATATCGCCAGCAGTTCGGTGTCCGAAAGGGCGGTAGCTCCCTTTTGCAATAATTTCTCGCGCGGCCGTTCGGATACCGGCCAATTTGTAATCGCCATAGTGAGTTGTCGAGTGATGTAAAATGACATTTGCCGCCGTTGCTGGACATTGATTACGGTAAGATCAAGAAACAGCTGTGGTGCGAATAGATAGCGGCACACGGTACTGTCGTATTGAGTGGAGATGGGTTATTGATTGAATTATGCTTATTTTTTCGGAATTTGAATGAATACGACTGGAAATGCATCTTTTGCCGCTAAGAAACGCTTGCTGCTGGGTGTAACCGGTGGTGTGGCTGCCTATAAAGCTGCGGAGTTGACTCGTCTGTTGGCGCAAAATGGAATGAACGTGCAAACGGTGATGACGCAGGCAGCTTGTCAGTTTGTGGGGGTGGTTACCTTTCAGTCATTGACCGGTAATTTTGTTTATACCGATTTGTGGGATGCCAACGCCGCGCAAAATATGGCGCATATCAACTTGTCCCGGGATGTCGATTTGATCCTGATCGCACCAGCCAGTGCGGATTTTATCGCTAAACTGGCTCATGGCATGGCGGATGATTTGCTGACCACACTCTGTCTGGCGCGTGATTGCCCGCTAATGATAGCGCCTGCAATGAACCGGCAGATGTGGGAGAATCCAGCGACGCAACGCAATATATCCTTGTTGCGGCAAGACGGTATAAAAATAGTTGGCCCGGCCAGCGGCGAGCAAGCGTGCGGTGAAGTCGGGATGGGTCGCATGCTGGAAGTCGCCGAATTAGCGCAAGCAGTACAAGCTGTTGTCCATGCTACTGCGCTACTGCAGGATAAAAATGTGTTAATAACCGCGGGACCCACGTTCGAAGCGATCGATGCAGTGCGTGGCATTACAAACTGCAGTTCCGGGAAAATGGGTTATGCCGTTGCCCGGGCTGCGGCGGAAGCGGGAGCGGTGGTAACACTCATTTCCGGTCCAGTTTGTTTGACATTGCCTGCCGTCGATAAATTTATTCCAGTGGTTAGTGCAGAAGATATGTTGCGTGCCGTGCAGACTGAGATAGCGCAAACCGATATTTTTATCAGTGTCGCTGCCGTTGCGGATTATCGCGTAGCTCATGTCAGTCAGCAAAAGATCAAGAAATCTGCCAGCAACCTAGTGCTCGAATTAGTTCCTAATCCGGATATTTTGAAGACCGTATCAAGCTTACCCAAACCGCCTTTCTGTGTGGGTTTTGCAGCGGAAACGGAGAATCTCGAAAAAAATGCGACCATGAAGCGGTACAAAAAGAACATTCCGTTACTGGTCGCCAATTTAGCACAGGATGCGATTGGTTCTGATGAAAGCGAGCTGATATTGTTCGATGATACCGGCCAGCACATTCTCCCTAAAGCCTCTAAAATGGAGCAAGCGCGGCGCTTGATAAAGCATATTCATCGACTATACAGCCAACAGCACTAACAAAGCATGAAGAAAATCGACATTAAAATTTTAGATGCACGTTTAAATGAACAGCTTCCCGCTTATGCCACACCGGGGGCGGCCGGATTGGATTTGCGCGCCTGTATCGAGCAGCCGCTGATCATCAATCCCGGGGAAACCTGCCTGATTCCAACCGGCATCGCGATCCATCTGGCCGATACCGGACTGGCGGCGTTGGTATTGCCGCGCTCGGGACTTGGTCATAAGCACGGAATTGTCTTGGGCAATCTGGTCGGATTGATCGATTCGGATTATCAAGGCCAGATTCTCGTTTCCTGCTGGAACCGGGGGCAGATGGCGTTTCATCTGAATCCGCTGGAGCGCATCGCCCAGCTTGTCATCGTTCCGGTGATTCAAGTCGAATTCAATCGCGTGAACAGCTTCGATCAGAGTCACCGCGGCGAAGACGGCTTTGGCAGCACCGGCAAGCATTGATGCGCTGGTTTGCAACACTTTTTACCGTATTCGGATTATCGCTTGCCTTGGGTCATTCGGTGGCGGCCGATACGATTCGATTGACAATTTCCGGCTATGAAATTGCCGCCGAAGTGGCGCATAACCAGCTATCGCGCTCGCAAGGCTTGATGTACCGGGAATCGCTGGAAGAGAATAGCGGCATGCTGTTCGTTTTTCCCAGCAGCGGCTATTACAGTATGTGGATGAAAAACACTTATATCCCGCTGAGCGTCGCTT
>JBDHRU010000063.1:0-11234 GCA_039807765.1 Nitrosomonas sp.
GCGATCATCGAATCCGATGTCAATCTGTCGCTGGCATCCAAAGCCGTTATCATCGGCTTCAATGTCCGCGCCGATGCCAGTGCACGCAAACTGATCGCTTCCAGTGGCGTCGACGTGCGCTACTACAATATCATTTACGAAGCGGTCGATGAAATTAAAGCGGCGCTTTCCGGTCTGATGTCGCCTGAGCGGAAAGAAAGCATCACCGGGCTGGTTGATATCCGTGAAATTTACCGGATCCCGAAAGTCGGTGTGGTTGCAGGTTGCTATGTGCTCGACGGTATCGTGAAAAGGAATTCTTTGGTCAGGGTGTTACGCGACGGACTGGTGATTCACAGTTGCGAGCTCGACTCGCTGAAACGCTTCAAAGATGATGTCAAAGAGGTCAGGGAAGGATTTGAATGCGGTTTATCGCTCAGAAATTTCAACGATATCCAGGTAGGCGATCAATTGGAAATTTATGAAATCGTCGAGACCGTTCGGTCGCTATAACCTAGCGTTCTGATTCAAGCACCTTATGCCGAAAGATTTTTCCCGTACACTGCGCGTTGCCGATCAAATACAACGGGAACTGGCGGACTTGATACAAAACGAAATCAAAGATCCTCGCGTGTGCCATCATGCCACTATTACGGCCGTTGAAATCACGCGCGATTACTGCTACGCAAAGGTCTTTTACACCACCTTATGTACTCCGGAAGAAAATTTTCTGGTTGAAAAAGGATTGGAACACGCCAAAGGCTTTTTGCGTACCCATCTGGCGCACCGCATGAAGTTGAGAATCACACCGCAACTCCATTTTGTTTTTGATGAATCGGTCGAGCGCGGCGTACGTCTGTCGAAATTGATCGATGAAGCGATCGCGCAAGACAAAGCCACTCATCATCTCGACCCGGAAACTTGAACAAACTTCCGACCGCCTCTCAAAATTCTGCTATAAATTTGACCAAGCCAAAAAAACGTAACATCAGCGGCGTTCTATTGTTGGATAAACCCCTCAGTGTTTCATCCAATAAAGCCATTCAGATTACCAAACATCTTTTCTCCGCAACCAAATGCGGACACACCGGTACCCTGGATCCTATGGCAACCGGACTGCTCCCGGTCTGCTTTGGTGAAGCGACCAAGTTCTCTTCAATACTGCTGGGTGCCAATAAAACCTATGAAGCAACGCTCAAGCTCGGTTTCCTCAGCACGACGGGCGATGCGGAAGGTGAAATCAGCCAAACATCAGCAACTGTGCCCAATCCGGTTATCTCTGAATGTGAACAGGTATTAAAAAACTTTACCGGCGACATCTTGCAAGTTCCTCCCATGTACAGCGCACTCAAGCATCAAGGAAAACCGTTGTACGCCTACGCGAGAAACGGTGAAGTCATTGCACGGCCGGCACGCAAGATCACTATTTTCGGGATACAAATCCGGTCATTGCAGCAGAATGAATTGCATCTGAGCATCCAGTGCGGCACCGGTACCTATATCCGGACACTGGCGGAAGACATCGGCAAGGCACTGGGTTACGGTGGCGCCTATCTGATCAGTCTGCGCCGCACCGCGATTGACGAATTCAGTTTATCCCAGGCATATACGCTACCGGTGTTGGAAGAAATGGATGCTATTGCAAGAGACACATGCTTACTGCCGATCGATCGTTTGCTGCACGCTTATCCGGTGGTAACGCTGGACGATCGATCGGCACTATGGCTGCAGCAAGGCCGCACCATTGAATATCAACCGGATAGCGGCGCTATGCCGGCAGGAGAAATCGTACGCTTATATAGCCGGCAACACTTCATAGGGCTCGGTGAAATTACAAATGAGCAGAAAATAATGGCAAAGCGCTTACTATCGAATACTTAAATAAAGCACCCCGCCGCAAGCAGCGGGGTATTAACTGCGTTCTTCAATCTGCTGGTTTTCAACCAGCTTTCGCCCCAAGGGGCGGGGAATTGAACCCGCAGAGATTAAAATCAAAACTAAGCCGAACCGAGATAAAAATCAGGAATTGTGTTGTTGTATTGTTGCAAGTTGCGTTCGGCAATTCGCAATTTGTTCAACAGCATGGCCAGCTGCGCATAAAACTCATCACTGGCAATCAACTGCTGCCACTCGTCGCCATCGGGATCATCTTCATCCAGATTGCGCCAGAAGAGGTTGCAAAAGGTATTGAATGGAACCGGTTGTCCGGCGATCAAATCGGCTTTGATTTTATGATTGGTCCAACGCTGCCGTCTTTTGATCAACTCTTCCGCGCCGGCGCAAACGACAACCGACAGATGAGCGTATAAATCCGATGTACTGCGGATACTGGCAAGCTCGGAGAATTTTTTGGTGCGGATGGCATTTGCAATAAATTCCTGTAACGCCGTCGTCGACACTTTAAGACTTACACCCGTTTGTAATACGTAAATTTTATCGAGATACATAGGTCAGAAAAATAAAGTAAGTGGCGGTAACCAATGAGCCATTCGATTAGCAATCGAGGGTAAGGTTCATTCTTAAGCATAATGGCGCAATGGCGAGCCTTTTCATTCATAGCGTATGAACATTTCCGCCAGCGCATCGGGACCATGCCGGTCGATCAACGATTCAATCTCAGCGAGCAGCACATCGTCTTCATCCTCGTCCAACACACCCGCCCCTACCAAACTCGCGGATAAACCGGAGGTAAGTGCATCTTTCACCATTTCAAGCGTCGCGGGATTTTCCTGATCGGTTGTATTGATCACCGTATCAATCACCCGCGACAACGATTCGCTAGCCATTTCCTGCACAAAATCAATCGCCGGCGCCGTTTCACCAAATTCTTCGATCAATGCGTTCAACTCATCCAGCAGGGATTCATTGATATCAAAATGATGCAATTGCTCTGTCTCGGTAAACGCATCGCTCAATACGCCGGTCACAAAATCATGAATCGTGGTCAGCGTAATATCATCTCCAGGCTCCGACTGGTTCATCCGATGCGCAATCAAGGCGGATAAATTAGGACTGACGCGGCTGGCGACATCAATCGGATTTCGTATCATGGCACGCTCCTCACTATCAATTTTTATTCAAAGAATACCCTATCAATCCTTTGTCTGCCGGGGCAATCCGGCAAGACAAGCGATCACCTCGTTATCCGTCACCTGCGGAAAATCCGCATAAAATTGCCCGACGGCATAGAAATTATCAGGCGCTGACAAGCATACAGTGCGATCCGCTTTTCCCTGCAGTTTTTTCAGTACCTCCGGCGGCGCGACGGGCACCGCACAAACCAATTCAGCCGGCTTCTGGTTACGTAATGCATGCAATGCGGCAATCATGGTCGAACCGGTAGCCAATCCGTCATCTATGACAATCACAATGCGCCCGGCGGGATCGACCGGTGCGCGCCCGGGGGTATAGCGCGCACGCCGCTGCCGGATGGTTTCCAGTTGCTCGGATACTTCGCGCTTCACATACGCCTGATCCGCACCCGCGTGTTCGGCGTATTCGGTCAGATACACCCAGCCGCTCTCATCGACGGAACCGATGGCGTATTCCGGATTTCCGGGTGCGCGCAGTTTACGCACTAGCACTACATCCATGTCGCCGTTCAACTGCTGCGCGATCACCTTGGCCATCGGTACCGCGCCGCGCGGAATAGCGAGTACCAGCGGGTTCTTGCCGCGATACTTGGACAGCGCCTCCGCCAGCTTCCCGGCTGCTGCCATGCGGTCGGCAAAAATCATCGCATGTCCCTCGTAATTAAAACAGGATACAGTTGATCAATCGGCACAACTCCTTCAACAGCCTGGCATTCGGCACACTGCCATTTTCCAGCATCCGGGATACTTCTTTTCAGATTCATACATTTCTCCCGACGAAAATACTACAATGAAACTACTTTTTTATAAAGTGATTAAAAAATAAGCTCACCGTATTTTGAATACGATACCGACATTGCAAGCAGGCTTGGCGCGCCGGGTTGCATTTCTGCGCCCGAATATGCATCAAAGGGAAGCTCTGAAAAAGTAGCGAGCGATGATCAGACAAGGCGGAATCAGGTGAAGAAGCGCAATTTATAGTCTGATTTCAACGCAGCTTGGTGAGCGTAGCCATTTTTCAGAGCTTCCAAAGATTTACCGAAACATTGAACTCAATCGGCCAGGAGGAAATTGTCATGGAAGTCACTTTGCAAATCACCACGCGGAATATACCTCACTCCGAAGCACTCGAAAGCCATATCCGCGAAAAAGCGGAAAAGCTGGAGAGGTTTTATCCGCATATCATGAGCTGCCGGATCGTTATGGAGCTTCCGCATAAGCATCACTATCAAGGGCGGCGGTTTGACGTGCACATCCATATGACCGTACCGGGCGGAGATTTGGCGGTAAATCGCAGCGCCAATGAAGATGTCTATGTTGCGGTGCGCGACGCTTTCGATGCCGCCAAGCGTCAACTGGAGGATCACGCTCGCAAACAACGTGGCACCACCAAAGCGCACGCCCCGGTATTGCATGGCAAAGTAACGCAACTATTCAAGACGGAAGGTTATGGATTCATCGAGACTATCGACGGAGAAGAATTGTATTTTCACCGCGATAATCTGGCCGGTCACAATTTCGATCGATTAGCACTGGGTGATGCAGTGCAGTTTCTCGAAGATATCGGCAGCGAAGGCTATCAGGTGAAACGAGTGAGCACAGGCAAGCACCACACTCCCGGCAACGCACAGTGAACGCTGAATTTCAGTTACTGGCGCGCTGATGATCGGCTTCATATCATGAAAATTGCACCGGCGGCAGGTGATGCTCTCATCGTGGTCGACATGCAGAATGATTTTCTGCCGGGCGGTCGTCTTGCGATTGCGGGAGGCGATGAAATCATTCCGTATCTCAACCGCTATCTTGCTTATTTTGCCGCACATCGATTACCGGTTTTCGCCACACGCGATTGGCATCCGCCGGATCATTGCTCGTTTCAACCGCAAGGCGGTCAATGGCCGCCGCACTGCATCGCCGGATCGGATGGCGCAGCTTTTCATCCCGATCTGGAGTTGCCTATCGGAACACACATCATCTCCAAAGCAACGACTCGAGAAAATGATGCATATTCCGGCTTTAGCGACACGCAGCTCGATGAATTATTACGATCGCTGCATATCCGGCGCGTTTTCATTGGCGGAATCGCAACCGAATATTGTGTATTCAATACCGTGAAAGATGCATTGCGGCTGCGATACATCACCTTCATACTGGAAGACGCCACGCGCGCCATTGATCGACAACCTAGCGACGGACAGCGCGCATTACAGGAAATGGTGCATCTGGGCGCACAGCCTATTTATTATCAGGAGCTTGCATGAATCTGTCATCCAGTCCCCTGCTGGCCGATCTGTATCAATTCGCCATGCTGCAAAGCTACCTTGAGCTAGGCATGGAAGAAACCGCCGTATTCGAGCTATTTGTGCGCAAACTGCCGCCCGGACGCAATTTCCTTGTCGCCGCCGGATTGGAACAAGTCATCGAATTTTTGGAAAACTTGCAATTCTCAGCGGAAGAACTGGATTGGCTCGCCACACAATTTCCGCCGCACGTCACCCGTTATCTCGAGCAATTGAGGTTTGACGGCGATGTTCACGCCATGCCGGAAGGCGCCATCTTCTTTCCCGATGAGCCAATTCTGCGTATCACCGCGAAAATGCCGCAAGCACAATTGGTCGAATCGCGCATCATCAATCTGCTGCATTTTGAAACCCTGATCGCTTCCAAAGCGGCACGCTCGGTGCTGACAGCGCCGGACAAACTGCTGGTCGATTTCGGCATGCGCCGCGCACACGGCGCGGAAGCCGCATTGCTGGCCGCGCGCGCCAGTTATCTGGCGGGATTCTCCGGCACAGCGACCGTATTGGCGGGTACTCTATACGACATTCCGCTGTGCGGCACGATGGCGCATTCCTATATTCAGGCGCACCTGGACGAAAGCACGGCATTCGAGCATTTCTCCCGCTGTCATCCCGCTAATGCAATACTGCTCATCGATACCTATGATACCGAAGCGGCGGCGCATAAAATCGTCCGCTTGGCGCACAAGCTCGCAACCGATAACATTATTATCAAAGGTGTACGCCTGGATAGCGGTGACTTGGCCGCGCATGCGCATAATGTCCGCCACATACTGGATGACGGCGGCCTGCGCGGCACCGCCATTTTCGCCAGCGGTAATCTGGATGAATACAAATTACACGCCTTATTAGCCGCACAGGCTCCGATTGACGGCTTCGGCATCGGCACTGCACTCGATATCTCCAGCGACGCTCCCGCACTGGATTGCGCGTATAAACTGCAAGAATATGCCGGCAAACCGTGCCGCAAGCATTCCGAAGGCAAGGTCACATGGCCGGGAAGAAAGCAGGTTTACCGCAGATACGGCAATGACGGCTGTATCGCCGCCGATATCGTCGCACTGGAAGACGATGACCCGCAACCGGGCGAAGCGCTGATTCAACTCGTGATGCGCTCAGGCAAACGCCTTCACCCCAAAATTCCATTAACTGCGCTGCGCGATCAAACCCTGAAGAATTACCGCGCTCTGCCCGCCGGCATAGCTGCACTTGAATCCGCGCCCGCTTATCCGGTGGCGATTTCAACCGCATTACAGGCACTGGCGGATCAATTAGACCGGGAACACATGCTGCACGAGCGGGAAATCGCGGGATAAGGCACGGTGGAAACGCTTGACAAAATTATCAAAGCGCGCAAGATGGGGCGGCGGCTTTAAGCATAAACCGGCAAAGCGGTGTCACCCGCAAATGCAGGCGTAGTGATTGAAATTCAAATAAAAAAGTTGTTTAGAAGGAGATTTACCATGGGCACAAAGAGCACACATCCTGGTTTCCATCCAATCAACCGGCGCGACGGTATTTTTCAAGAGCAAATTCACGATGCATATAAAATAACGGGCAAACTTCCTGAGCCAACCGTATGTCCGCACTGCAACGCGATATTTCATAAGGGACGGTGGCAATGGCTTGGCGCGCCGGCCAACGCGCATCAGCACAATTGTCCGGCTTGCCAACGCATTCACGATCGTTATCCGGCGGGCTTTCTGACATTGCGGGGTGATTTTTTACAGGAACACCGTGATGAAATTATGCATTTGATACAGCACTTCGAAAAAAAGGAAAAAAACGAGCACCCGTTAAAGCGGATCATGGCGACCGAGGAAAAAGATGGCGAAGTGCTGATTACCACCACGGATATACACCTTGCGCGCGGTATCGGCGAAGCTATCCACGAAGCGTATCAAGGCGATCTGGAGTTTCATTACAATTCGGCGGAAAACCTACTGCGCGTGCACTGGTCGCGCTAAACCGGGAATTCAACCGCTTTCCCACCTATTGATCATAAAGGAGAAAAATAATGTCTGTCGGTGAAATTTGCAATCGTGAAGTCATTGTCATCCAACGCAACGCAACCGTTGTCGAAGCTGCCAAGCTGATGCGCCAATACCACGTTGGCGCTGTCATCGTGGTCGAAAAGCGTGACGGCCGCCAGGTTCCGGTCGGCGTTGTCACGGATCGCGATCTGGTTATAGAAGTTGTGGCAACCGAATTGGACGAAAACGTCATTACGGTTGGCGATATCATGGCGCAGGAACTATTTACCATCAAAGAGAGTGCAGCATCGTACGAAGCCATCGAATTCATGCGCCGCAGAACCGCCCGGCGTTTGCCGGTTGTGGATGAAGCGGGGGAGCTGGTCGGCATACTGACGCTCGACGACGCACTGCAATTATTATCGGAAGAGCTGCTCGATCTCGCCAAGCTGGTGCGCTACGAGCAAAAGAAAGAAACACGGCATCGCCCGTAACAACATCGTTTCCCTAGGGAGATGCTGATTAATTCGGCGAACGAGATGAAGCGCGAGGCGCACGGAACGCGGCAATCTAGATATATCAACAAGATAGGCGAGGATGCGAATACCGTACAACGAAGCGATTCGCTCGTATAGTCCATTAATCAGCATTTCCCTGGATAGTCGGCAAATTGCCACGATCAAGCCGGCTATCTTAAACACTAACCAGCGCCGTTCACTTGAATTCCTGGTTAAGCGCGCAAATATTCGAGGAGGGTGATACAGCCCGCTTTACATTCCTGGAGGATGAGCCGCTATGGAACAATCTGTCATAAGCCAATCGCTGCCTGCCGATGTGATCGCCTTGGTGCCGATGCGCAATGTGGTGCTATTTCCGCATGTCCTAATGCCCATTACCGTTGGCCGCATCCGTTCGATCGCCACCATCGAGCAGGCACTGAAATCCAAAACGCCCATCGGCATCGTGCTGCAAAAAGACGCCGCAGTGGATGAGCCGGGATTGGACGCCTTATGCCGCACCGGCACGATCGCCAATATCGTGCGCCATGTCACCTCGGACGATAAAACGCATCATGTCATTTGCCAAGGCGTGGAGCGCTTCCGGATTGAAGAACTCGTCGAGGGATATCCTTTCATTGCCGCTCGTATCAAACACCTCAAGGAACCCGCGGAAGTTTCCACACAAACCGAAGCGCTCGCTTTGCAATTGCGCGAACGCGCTATGGAAATTCTTTCGCTGTTACCCGGCGTGCCTGCCGAACTCGCGCATTCCTTGCAAGCCACGCGCGCGCCATCCGATCTGGCCGACATTACTGCCAGCCTGCTCGATACCGAAGTCAGCGAAAAACAAATGCTGCTGGAAACGATCGACACTGAAGAACGGTTGCAAAAAGTGCTGCATATCCTGTCGCGCCGCATCGAGGTTTTACGCTTGTCGCAAGAAATTGGCGAGCGCACCAAGGAACAAATGGAAGACCGCGAGCGTAAGTTTTTATTGCATGAACAGCTGAAAGCCATTCAGAAAGAATTGGGTGAAGACGGCGAAAACGATCAGGAAATTGCACAACTGGAAGAAACGATCAGCAAAGCGGGCATGCCCGGCGATATCGAAGCGCAAACGCGCAAGGAACTGCAGCGCTTGCAACGCATGCCGAGCGCATCGAGCGAGTATTCGATGTTGCATACTTACCTGGAATGGATGACGGAATTGCCTTGGCGCTTGCCCGAAGAGATTCCCATCGACTTGGATGGTGCGCGCCGGATTCTGGAAGCGGATCACTTTGGATTGGAACGCATCAAACAGCGCATCATCGAATTTCTCGCCGTGCAAAAACTGAAACCGCAGGGCCGTGCACCGATTTTGTGTTTTGTCGGACCGCCGGGGGTCGGCAAAACTTCGCTCGGGCAGAGCATCGCGCGCGCCTTGCAGCGGCCGTTCGTGCGCGTCTCCCTCGGTGGCGTGCACGATGAAGCGGAAATGCGCGGTCACCGCCGCACCTACGTCGGCGCAATGCCGGGCAATATCGTGCAAAGCTTGCGCAAAGCAGGCACACGCAACTGTGTCATGATGCTGGATGAAATCGACAAAATGACCGCCAGCATTCAAGGCGACCCGTCGGCTGCGCTGCTGGAAATTCTCGATCCGGAGCAAAATGCAACATTCAGAGACAATTACCTCGGTGTGCCGTTTGACTTGAGCCGGGTGATCTTTATCGCCACGGCGAACGTCATCGACAATGTGCCGCCGCCGGTGCGTGACCGCATGGAAATCATCGATCTGCCTGGCTATACGCAAGAGGAAAAACTGCAGATTGCGTTGCGCTATCTGGTGCAACGCCAGAGCGAAGCAAACGGCTTGCGCGAAGAACAGTGCACGCTGACGCCTGCTGCGCTGGAAAGTATGGTGGCGAACTACACGCGAGAAGCCGGTGTACGCCAGTTCGAGCGGGAAATCGGCCGGATCATGCGGCACGCGGCGCTACGCATCGCCGAGGGTCAGCAACAGCAAGTGCGCATTGATGCGGATGACTTGGATGCAATTCTGGGGCCGAAAAAATTTGAACATGAACTGGCATTGCATACCGATTTACCGGGCGTCGCTACCGGTCTGGCATGGACACCCGTGGGTGGCGACATCCTGTTCATTGAAGCCACGCGCGTCAACGGCAGTGGACGGTTGATACTCACCGGGCAGCTCGGCGATGTCATGAAAGAAAGCGCACAAGCGGCGCTTACGCTGGTGAAAGCGCGCGCCAGCAATCTCAATATCCCACCGGCGTTATTCGATGGCATTGATGTGCATTTGCACGTACCTGCAGGCGCGATTCCGAAAGACGGACCGAGTGCCGGTGTGGCGATGTTTATTGCGCTCGCCTCCCTCTTCACCAACCGCCCGGTACGCCACGATGTCGCCATGACCGGTGAAATCAGTTTGCGCGGATTAGTATTGCCGGTCGGCGGTATCAAGGAAAAAATACTCGCAGCGCAGCGCGCCGGAATTCAAACTGTGCTGCTGCCCGCACGTAACGAAAAGGATCTGCGCGATGTGCCGGAAACAACCCGTATGGCAATGCAGTTCATTTTATTGGAAAGCGCGAATGATGCCGTGCAAGCGGCGCTAAGCCAGAGTGGCAGCCAAATACAAGCTGCTGAATTTAAGCTCGTTTAAGCTTGCGTATCGCCTATTATGAACTTTTAGGCACTTTACTTAGACAAATTTGAACCATGCACTTATTTATTTATCCGGTCTGCCACTCCACAATGAGTGGTAACAGATCGGATATATAAAAAAACAAGAATAACAAGAAAGCGGCAATTTGCCGCATTGTAGTTCCTTCCCTTCCAAGTTACAGTGAATAACCGGAAGCAAGTTTAAACGGACTTGTCATATTCTTGTCACATAAGCTTGCTATCCTGGAATTATCGTCCTACGTGAGGAGTAAATTCAAATGATACCAGCTGAAACTCTCGAAAACCTTAATGTCAATAACCCTCTTTCCAAACAAAAAAACAATCGCCCCTTTTACGAAGCAGGTCAATTGAGGCGCGCAAAAATGCATGCCGCACGTCTCATCGAGGCCATCGACAACAAGAAAATGCTCACCCCGGTGCTGTATCGGTTGCTCGAAGCGAGCTTTGTTCTGGAAACAACCGACACCAAGATTCTGGCTGCATACCTAAAAAAAACGCCAGCTGCCATTCGCCTTGAATTTCAAAAAATATGCGAAATTCTTGGGCAATCGCATGATGCCCAAATAGATCCGCTTTTTCTTCAGTCTAAGAATAAAAACGTTGTCAATATTTGAGTATTCACTTAAGGCGTGTGGTCAATTAAGCCAAATGATAGCTGCAGCGAGGTGGATGCCGCCGAGGAAAGTTGAAGCCCGTTTA
>JBDHRU010000064.1:0-11172 GCA_039807765.1 Nitrosomonas sp.
CTATTTCTTTCGAAACTCTTCTGCATGAACTCGGCCATGCACTTGGCCTCACCCACCCATTCGCCGATCCCGACATGCCATCTAAGCCGGTACTTCCAGCGAATCTGGACAGCACCATTCACACCGTCATGAGCTATACCTACGCCAATCTGCAAGGTGAGACGGGCAACGAATTCTCGTTCCACCCCACCACACCGATGGTGCTCGATATTGCCGCAATACAATATTTATACGGCGCCAACATGCATTACCATGCCGGTGACGACACTTATACTTTCAATGACGCCAACACCTACCACGAAACACTCTGGGATGCGGGCGGTAACGACACCATCCATTACGATGGCGCAATATCCGGTCTGATCGACTTGAACCCGGGCGACGGATCGTTTATCGGTCAGCCGGTTTACGTTCAATCCAACGGTGTGAATGTCGGCAATCCGGTTCCAAACATCTGGATCGCTAACAACGTCACGATTGAAAATGCCATCGGCGGACAAGGCAACGATACCCTGATCGGCAACAGTAGCCGCAATAACTTGGATGGCGGCGCTGGAATCGATACTGTGCAGGTCGATGCGCCTCGCAACCAATTCACGCTAAGCCCAATTGCCGGCGGCTACACTCTTAGTGACAAAACCAGCCCCGACAATCAGGATACGTTGACGAACATCGAACGGATAAAATTTACCGACACGCATGTAGCACTCGATCTCGATGGCCACGCCGGAGAAGTTGCCAAACTGCTCGGCGCGGTAGGCGGCGCTACCACTGTCACCAACCAAGATTACGCCGGTATCGGGTTAGCCAAAGCCGATGAGGGATTAAGTTACGAACAACTAGCCGCCTTCGCCATCGACGCAACCAAGCTTACCAGCTACGACGCTATCGTTACGTTGTTGTGGCAGAATTTGTTCGGCTCTGCTCCCACTCCCAGCGAAAAATCCCCGTATGTAAAAATGCTCGACAGCGGCGAAATCTCAACCGGCGCCCTCGCTGTACTGGCCGCAGACACCGATATCAACGCGGAAAATATTCACCTGACGGGACTTATACAAACCGGATTGGCATACACCGGGGCTTGATTCTCAATTGATGGGGGGATATTGGATCAACCTGGAAACTGTTCGTACATTCTCCACGGAATCGAGCTGTACATGGCAAATTTCGTAACAGTCGTTAACCGCTTACAAGCAATTATAGTAAAGTAAAAAAACATCTTGCGAAAGAGCCACGCATCAGCTCAAAACCTGTTTAGCTAATGCGTGGATTTATCTTGGTTGATTATTTAGTTGAAGAAACAGTCCGCCCATTGACATTCTGTGGCGCTCTGGCATTACCGGCGTAGAATCCCTTCAGTTGATCAAGCTGTGCTGATGATATCGTGATGGAATTGATTAAAAGATACCATTGCACACCTTCGCTACAAGGCGGTGTTGTTAAAGAACCGGCTAACGCTACATAGTCAAACGAATTATGGCCAAGCGGCGGCAGTAATGTTGTCGGATCGATCCGGATACCGCCGGCATTGGTGTTTTGGTCGCCCCCTGTGGTAGGCATGTTATTCAAAATAGTCTGAAATGTCGCATTCTCTTCTCCCACATTGACTGCGACAGCCAGGACGATGAGTCTTCCATCTTCCCCGACATGAACGAAATGTAATTCGGCTGGAAACTTCACACCACCGACCGCGTGCTCGCTGGGCTCATGAAAATGGAACTGAATCAACGGAAACGACTCTTCTCCTATTTTTAACTCACCTTTATAATTGGCCGAAGTATTGACCTGAATCGCGTGACCGGTATTAAAAAATACCGGCGTATCTACATCGTACCAAACGCCCAGATCATTCAATTTCCGCTTGTCATCGATTTTTGCCGTAGCAAAATCAATCGGTGATTGGTGCGCTCCAATACTGCATTCCGCATACGGATAATTTAACGGCACGACCGTTTGCGACGTATCCTGAATCGCACCCCATGTGGCCTGCTCCTCATGCGTCCAGTGCGGAGCGGAAACAGCTACAGTTGCATAACATGTCAAAATTGCTGAAACCAGATTCCTCAATACTTTTCTGTTCATAGGTTATCTCCGATTGTCGAATCGTTGTTATTTGATTAGCACGTATGTTTTTTGCAATAATCCGCCATCGACGGTTTCTTATCCTTTTCAGGATCCTGAGTCGCTTGAGAATTTTCTTTGGTGTTTTCTTTAGTGGTTGACAAATTTAATTGCGATGCTGGTGTTTGTTGATTGGAATCCGTAGATGATTTTGAATTGTTCGATCCGGATTCAGCAAAACATGAAATGCTTAAACTCATTGCGATAGCCAAAAATATTTTTATCAGCATAATTTCCCTCGTTAATTAGAAGTTTGATTACTTATTCACTACAGGAGTGCTCACGATAACATGGTAAATGTAAAAAAAATGTTAAGAAAAATCGCATTTTTTGTGAAAAAAATGTGAACTAAAACAATTACTAATAATAACACTATTACAATTTAGATTAATAATTATGCTGCGCGAAAGGATAAAACGGAGTCAGCGGGAAGTGTGTAATAAGGGAATAAATTCGGCGATGATTTTTTTGTAATCTCAAGATTAGATTCAACAAAAGAAAGTATTTTTCTCAAAATACTCAATCGTCAATCCAGCAATCTTCGGTACACCAAGATATGGCGGAAAAGCCTCGATCCGTCCGGTGCCGCGATACCCTCTACGTTGATAAAATGCGATCAATTCCGGCCGCTGTGAAATTACAAACAAAATAAATTTATGCGCATGTAAGGAATCGCGAGCGAATATTTCCGCTTGTTCGAGCATGTAGCTTCCGAATCCTTGTCTCTGCAAACTGGGGTGAACCGAGAAAAAGCCGATGTACGCATGTGCTTTCTTCGATGCAATGTATATACATGCAGCAGGTACGGATTGCCGGCTGACGATGAAAAAATGCCCACCCGGATTCATTATGGCGGATTCGATTTCCTGCCGGTTGGTTCGATCGCCTTGAATAATCGCAGCCTCCGTTGTCCAACCGGTGGTTCCACGATACGTTAAATTGATCAAATCACTAATTGCTTGCGCCTGATTAATACTGGCTTTTTCAAAACTTAAAGTCGAGAAATCCATGCGCTGGCGTTAACGGTACCGGATGAAACAACGTGACAGATTTTAGCCGATACCTAATAGAGGATTTTTAGTGATCGCAACCAGCACGATATAGATAAATACGCACTGCGCCGCTACCCACGCACTGATTTTTACCTGACAGTTTTTACCAAAGCGCATCGCCACCATACCAAGACCGATATACAGCAGCAAACCGACAACCTTGGCGGTTAACCAGGAATTCTGCAGCGGGTTTTGCTGAATTGCTATCGCAAGCAAAATAGCACTGGTCAACAAAACGGTATCGATGATATGCGGTAAAATCCTGACCCAACGTTGGCGTAGATTGGCCGAATCGCGCATCAACCAAATACCGCGCAGAAAAAACAGCGAATAACTCAAAATCACGCTACTGACGTGGATCATTTTCAACAACGCGTAACTCACACTCAACTCCCGGCTATCAACCAGCCATGGCTTCCCGCTACGGCACCGGCGATGGTGATCAAACTCAGTAACAACAAGAACAGGTGCTTACGCTGGATTTTGACAAATGTTTCCGGTGACACTTCTTTGGGTACCGATATAGCGGCTTGCCGGCGGCTGCGCGGTTCCATGACAAACAGCATCACACTAAAAAACAACCAAATCAAAACCATCAAATGCATCCACCAATATTGCCACTGCGTAAACCGCTGCCAGACATTCAGTGCATACACCATATAAAAACCGCTCAAACCGACAGTTAACGTAAAGATACGCGCTTGAGCAGCAAAGCGTTGCCGGAAACGGGAAAAAAACATCATAGCTTCCGTAGCCGGCTGCATGCGCGCCAAATTCGGCAGCAGCACAAAAGTCACCATCGCCACTCCGCCGATCCACAGCACAACACCCAGCACATGTAATACCCGGGCAAAAACAATATCATCCATTTATTTTCTGCTTGATTAAAAATTTAAGAGCAATAAAAAATTGGCTGTGCATCGTATGCTGCACCGAAACCAATCCGCCGGTTGTTTACCCTCTAGTGCGGTAGGAATACCCGGGTTAATCACCTTCCGAGGCCCACTTTTCCGCTTCTTCGTAGTTGTGAAATACCGTGACGTTTGCATTGATGAACAGATTAGAAACCCACGCTCCCCATGTTTGCCACTCATCATCGGTAACAACCGCCACCCGATTAAATTCGCTGCCATGATCGCGCATGAATTTGATTTCTTCCCACGCCACATCGACGGTGTAATTCAGCATGTCGCGCCAATCGAACAAAAGATTTACCACACTGCCAGAATGAGACTGATAAAGCACTTGCTGCTCAAATTCATTGTAATCAGCTAACGTGAATTCGCCGATAATCGCGACAATAATGAGATTGTCTTTCTTTTGAATCGTAATCATGGTTTCACCTCAAATGATAACAGGCTCATCATAGGGAATTCAGTCGAATGGTGCAAATTTTGCAACTTTCCGGTTAGATGTAAAGGTCACTTTTGTGCGACAGCGGGCGCCAGCTTGATCCCTAAAATACCGCTCAACAATCCGCCCAAAACGATCAACCCCATACCGAACCAAGCGACAGGAGGCAAAAACTCATTCCACAACACAACGCCCCAGAGACTGGCAAACAATACCGTGCTATAACCCAGCGAAGTCACAACCAGCGTAGCGCCTTTGTGATAGGCGCGTGTCATCGCAAGCTGCGCCAAAGTCGCCGTTATTCCGGTACCAAGCAACAACAACAAACCATGCCAAGTTATCGGACTAAAGGCCGTGAACAGTAACCACAAGCCGGTAGCCAACGTACTGATCAGAGTGAAGTAAAACACCACATGCCACTCCGATTCACCGAGACTACCCAATTGTTTAACATTGATGTATGCAACGGCGGCAAAAAAACCGGAAGTAATCCCTAACCAACCTGCCATCCAATGATCTTCCGGTAGTGTTGGCCGCAGCAGCAAAATAACGCCGGCGAAACCGATGAGAATCGCGCAAATCAACGGCCAATGCATATGCTCTTTGAGAATCAGTGTGGAAAACAGAGCGACAAAAAGCGGCCACGTATAATTCAATGATATTGCGGTAGCCAGCGGTAATTCCGTCAAGCAGTAAAAAAACATCAGCAAACTAACCAAACCACTGATGCCGCGCCAGCAATGAATCTGCCAATGCGGCGTACTAACCGGCAGGCGATAATAACGGATGACCAGGTAAGTCATCCAGACTCCAAATAGCGAGCGGTAAAATACCAATTCTGTGCTGGAGAAATAAACAGCGCCAAATTTGACCAGGACGCCCATGCAAGCAAACATGAAGGCTGCCACCAGCATCCACAACGAACGCACTTGCCAGTTTTCCTAAATAATCAAAATGTAGGAATATGAGCTTAACGGATATGCGGACCTATTTCCCGTTGCAAAAATTGGTGGAAGTGCTTCATACCCTCTTCCATTGGAATCTGATAAGGTCCGATCTCATTCAAACCTTGCTCATACAAGGCTCGCCGCCCTGCGGTCATTAACCGGCAAATCTCATCATCCTCAAGCGCGGTTTCTTTATACGCCGCTTGCTCGGCTTCAATAAAATCGCGCTCAAATAACGCAATTTCCTCTGGATAATAAAATTCGACCACATTCGTGCAGCTCTCGACACCGGTCGGCAGTATCGTGCTGATAATGAGGGTGTGCGGATACCATTCCAGCATGATATTGGGATAATAAAGCAACCAGATGGCGCCATGCGGCGGCATTTCACCATCGGTTTGCTGCAGTACTTGTTCATGCCATTTGGCATACACCGCGCTGCCCGGTTTTTGCAAGCGCGCATTGTCGATCGCCACTGTTTGAACGCTATACCAGTCACCAAACTCCCAATCGAGTTTTTTGGTATCGACGAAATGGCTTAGGCCGGGATGAAACGGGTCGACATGATAATCTTCCAAATACACTTCGATGAAAGTTTTCCAGTTGCAATCATAGTGATCGATTTGCACACGATCGAACTGATAACCGGAGAAATTGAAATCATGCAACACACTTAGATTGGCCATGTCGCGGGCAACGTCGCGCTCACCGCTGAACAATAAACCATTCCAGTCTTGTAGGGCCGTTTTACTCAGATTCAAACAGGGGTTCTGGTCGAAATGCGGCGCCCCCAGTAATTTGCCATTCAGCGCATACGTCCAACGATGGATTGGACATACGATACTTTTAGTGTTATTTCTGCCCGATAGCAAAAGCGCCTGGCGATGGCGGCAAACATTGGACAGCAGCTCGATGCCTTGTTCGTTACGCATCAGTATCTTGGCTTTATTCATCCATTCCGGCACATAATAATCACCCACATTAGGCACCATCACTTCATGCCCCACGTAGCCAGGTCCGTGGTCAAACAAAATACGCTTCTCAATTTCAAGAATTTTGGGGTCCAAGTACCAGTTGACGGGAAGCTGCGTTGACATCTCCGCCAGTTGTGAAATCTCAGCCATGTTAGACATATAAGACCTATATCTCCCAAAGAAAAAATTAGCGGCGAAAATACACGAAAAGACAAAAATTTAAAACCTATTTAAGCAAGTCGGGAACGAAAAAACGAATGCTTGGCTATAATAGCAATCTTGATAGTAAAATATCGGCAACCGCCGATAAGTTACGCAAACAATAAAGTATATTGTACAAGATTGAATTATCTAATTAATCAAAAAGAGAGCATCTTAATGAAATCTAAACAGCCGTTAGGAAAAAATTCATGGATACCCGTATTATCCACAGTATTTGTTGTCGGTCTAGCCGCCTGCGATAACAGTAGCGAGAAATCGCTCGAAACCTCATCCGCATCGTCAACCGCTGTCACTGCAAAAAGAAACACACCGACAGGTCCGGCTACCGGCATTTTAGTCGACTCTCCCGTTTCCGGAGTAGCATTTGCGGCTACATCCGGGAAATCAGGCACCACTGACGATAAAGGTAATTTTAATTTCAATCATGGCGACAAAATTGAATTCAAATTGGGCGGTTTGACATTGGGCAATATCCTGGGTTCACAAATTGTGACACCGATTGAGTTAGCCAGTGACAATAACAATAAACTGCAGAATCTGCTGGTCTTGCTGCAATCGCTGGATTCCGACAGCGATCTTTCAAACGGTATCGCCATATCACGTGAGACCGCTGCTGCTGTCACAGGAACGATTAATTTGGACAGCAATCCGGAATCATTTGCCGAATCCGCCGGGCTAAAAGACATCATGTCCACCGGCGGCATCCAAGGTGAGGTCAGAACACTCGAAGAAGCCCGCAATCACTTCCTCTCACAAGGCGTTGCATTACTCAGTGCGCAAATCTGGGTCAGTTATACCAATCAAACAGCCAGCGTGCTACGGGTAGCCGCCGACAGCAGCGGAGAGTACTTGCAGGGCGATGCAAGACCGGACGATTCCTGCGACGAAAACCGGGTCTGCGGCGGAAAAACGGTATTTCAGGCCGGTGTTGAATATGGCGTTGCCAAAGCAACCGACTTTGATAATCGGGGCTTCAAGCTGGTCAGCACACCGAGCGTGGATACCAATCTGAAAGCCGGTTTCTCCAATCCAGGACCTACCCGGCGGGTGCGCACCGATGGCTTTGAATTGATTAACTCCGATATCGTGACGGTACAAAGAGCGCGTGAACAAGGCAGTGTGTTCGGCGAACTGTTCCATATCGCAAAACCCATTCAATTGAGCGATGAAAATGAAGTCGCTGAAAAAGAAATCAAAGAATCCCGTTATTCAAAAATCGATAACGATATGAACGGCATTACCGGCGCTTGGGCTTTCGATAGCGAAGCGATCAAAACACAAACTCTGGTATTTTTTCCTAACGGCAAATATATGATGATCGATCCGACCGGCGCGACACAACGTGAAAATCAAGCAAAATGCGCAAAACCCGGAGTCGAATTCGCTTCCTACACCTATGATAAGGGAAGCAGTAAACTGAGCTTATCGAGCTATACCTATAACACCAATGGTTGCGCCGGTTTCTCCGATGTCGAAGGCGGTATCGGTTTCTCCATTAGCTCTGACGGCAACACAGCCAAATTGGACAGACCCGGAGAACAATCCATCACCCTCTACCGCGTTTCCAAATAATCCGATAAGTAATGACTTAACAATCGGTTTGCCAGATTTATAAAACCCTGGTGAACCGGTTGGATTGATTAATTCTTCTAGCATTTATGCCGGTCATCCGTGTCGCACTCAGTGTTCCGGTCGACACGTTGTTTGACTATCAGGCTGACGATGCCAGTGAGCAGGATATCGGTGCACGCGCATGCGTACCTTTCGGGAAAAAGAAGTTAACCGGCGTCATCGCCGCTGTTGGTACTCAAACGCAGATTGCTGCGGAGAAACTGAAGCCGGCGCATTGCATTTTTAGAGAAATAAAACCGCTACCGGCTGCGTTGCTGGATTTATTTCATTTCTGCAGCCAGTATTATCATCATCCCCTCGGCATGGTGATCATGAACGGTCTACCCGTCAAATTACGCAACAATAAAGCAGTCAGCCTAAAAAGGAATCCGCATGACGATCGCTACACCTTGACGGCGGCAGGAGCCGGCGTTGATTTATCCAGCATTCCGGCACGCAACCGCGTAGCGCGAAAATTATTGAACGACTTTCAGCGCACCGCTGCGTTGACCGCTTCGCAAGTCAAGCAAATTTCACCGCGCGCGACCAAATTGATTCCGGAATGGATCCAACTCGGATGGATAACGGTAGAACCCATTTCCGCTGCACAAGTTACCGACGCCACAAAAATTCCCGCGCTGACTTCCGAGCAGGCAATCGCTGTCGATGCGATTACCACCAACAACCAACAATTTGATACCTGGCTGCTACATGGCATAACCGGCAGCGGCAAAACCGAGGTTTATCTCAGAATCATTGAGCCGATACTGGCGCAAAACAAGCAAACACTGGTGTTAATCCCTGAAATCAGTCTGACGCCACAACTGGAAGCCGTTTTCCGCAACCGCTTTCCCGCCATTCTTCTGATTAGTCTGCATAGCGGACTCAACGACACGGAGCGTTTATCCGGTTGGCTGCAAGCGCAAAACGGTGCGGCCAAAATCATATTGGGCACGCGCCTGGCCGTTTTTACCCCCCTACCCAGCCTGGGATTAATCATCGTCGATGAAGAACAGGACAGTTCATTCAAGCAACAGGATGGCTTGCGTTACTCCGCACGCGATTTGGCGATTTTTCGCAGCAAGCAAGCAAATATCCCGGTGGTACTCGGTTCCGCCACACCGTCGCTGGAAAGCTATCACCATGCGCTTATTGGTCGTTACCGGCATGTGCGTCTGCTAAACCGCGCTGCGCAAAATGCTGCCCTACCATCGATTCGATGCGTCGACACACGCATCAACAAAGCCCAGAACGGTTTATCACAACCGTTGCTTCAAGCGCTGGATCAGTGCTTGAAGGAAAAACACCAGAGTCTCATTTTTCTCAACCGGCGCGGCTACGCACCGGTGTTGCTATGTAAATCTTGCGGTTGGAGCGCTGCTTGTCAGCGCTGTTCCAGCCGCCTGGTCGTTCATTTGCGCGATAAAAAACTGAGCTGCCATCATTGCGGTCATCAAGCGCAATTTCCGCGCGCATGTCCGCATTGCGGCAATCAAGACATCACGCCGTTCGGTCAAGGCACACAGCGTGTGGAAGAAACATTGACGGCGCATTTCCCAGCCGCACGGATTTTGCGCATCGATCGCGACAGCACGCGCCGTAAGCATGCGTGGCAAGAAATTTTGCACGCCATTCAAACACAGCAGGTCGACATTCTGATCGGCACCCAACTGCTCGCCAAGGGCCATGATTTTCCGAATCTCGCATTGGTCGGTATCCTGAACGCCGATAATGCGCTCTATAGCACCGATTTTCGCGCCAGCGAACGGCTGTTTGCACAATTGATGCAAGTGGCCGGCCGGGCCGGGCGCGCGAATGTGGCCGGGCATGTATTGATTCAAACCGAATTTCCCGATCACCCGCTGTATCAGGCGCTGCAGCGGCACGATTACGATACACTGGCGCAAACCCTGTTGGCGGAAAGAAAAACCGCCGGATTTCCACCGTATGTCTACCAAGCGCTATTACGCGCGGAAGCACACGATATCCGGCTCGTACTGGATTTTCTCAGTCAAGCAAAGCAACTTGCCCAATCGCCTGCAACCATCGAGTTATTCGACCCGGTTCCGGCGCACATGGTGCGGTTAAAAGGTCTCGAACGCGGACATATGCTGGTACAATCCCCATCACGCAAGCACTTGCAAACTTTTCTAGCCGATTGGTACGCCCAGCTTATGACATTACCCAGTCAAAAAGTCCGTTGGGTGCTGGATGTCGATCCGCTTGAATTTTGATCTGCATCAGCGCTCATCCATTGGAATCAACCAAAATATCGCATTGATTAAACAAACCATAAGGAGCATGCCCATGATCGACAAACATGATTTACACCATGAATTTCCCGAATATTATGATCGCATTCATGAATTGAAAATGCAAAACAGTCATTTTGCGCGCCTATTCGAGGAATATCACGACATCAACCGGGAAATTTTGCGCATTGAGGAAGGCGTTGAAAATACCACCGATGAATACTTTGAGGAACTGAAGAAGAAACGCCTGCTGCTCAAAGACAAGCTATACGGCATCATCACTAATGCACAGTAAAATTCGCGTGCATATATACCGCATGCATCGGTAAAATCCGAACTCTCACATCACTACAAAGATAAAGAGCGAACGAATGAAAGCGGCTTATTTCAGTACGGGCGGTACAGCCAATGTGCTGCAGTATGGTGAAATCGAATCACCCGGTGAGTGCGGCGAAAATCAGCTCCTGATTCATATCAAGGCCGCCGGCATCAATCCGATCGATTGTAAGATCCGCTCAGCGCCGGGGCGTTTTCCGGTTACTTTTCCGGTAATTCCCGGTTGCGACGGCGCCGGGATCGTGACAGCCGCCGGTTCGCAGGTAAAAAATTTTAACCCTGGCGATGAAGTCTATTTCTCACA
>JBDHRU010000065.1:0-11129 GCA_039807765.1 Nitrosomonas sp.
TACAAACCGCGCACGATGCGCGCACTGATGCCTTCCATCGCCAGCAAGTCGATGATCAAGTGGGTTTTGTAATCTTCGCTGGATCGTTCATTGATCAGCAGGCTCAGGTTCTGGCTGGGCGCTTTTGAGTTTAACGTGGTGATCAGTTCGCGCGTGAAGATCTCGGTGTTGGCGGAGCGGCTGCGCACCTGATCCAACAACGTGGCCGCCGCAGTTTTCAGCACTTCGTCGAATTCCGGTTTTTCCAGTTCCGGCGGGAGGTCTGTGGCAATGGGTGGGTGTGCGAGTCGGTCGATTTCGTACATGCTCAGCCGGTAATAGGCTGTTTGTGGCCCGGATGCGGTTCTTTTACTCCACTGTGCGCGCCGTCCTGTGGGGGAAGTCATTTCGCTGAAACCGTAGTCGGAGGATGCGAAATCTTCTTCCATGAAAACAATCGTCGGCGTTTGTGGCGGCAGCGCGAACGAAACGATGACAGGGTCGCCGCGCGCGACAAAATCAATACGCGCTTCGATGGTCCACAACGATTTCTTGTCATCCGGCGATAGCGGGAATCCCAGTGCGAAATGTTTGTACAGAGTTAAACCGATTCCGAATGCCAGGAGCAGAATGACCACGCTATAGAGTCTCAGTTTGGCGAACATTATTTGACCGCCGCTGCTGTCGGGTTCTTGCTTTTAGCCGGGGCGGCTTTTTTACTGACATCGACCACAGCCAGATCTTGCAACAGGTTGCGCCCGATCAGCACTTGATGCTTGAAGCGGCTGCGGTTTTCCAAGGTAAAATTGATTTGCTCGTCGATATCGGCCAGCACCACGCGCATTTTGACCACCGGGCGGCGCAGCGCTTCCCGGCCGCCCAATTCCTTGACACGCACATGACCGCGCAAGCGTCGGGTCAATTCGATTTTTTCTCCGCTCTGCGGGTGGATCAGATTGAATTTTACGAACGGTCTGCCGTCCCGTTCAAACTCGACGATATCCAGGGCATTCAGCGATGATGTTTGCGCACCGGTATCGATGCGCGCGCTGAACTCCAAACCGGGTGGATCGAGATGCACATTCTCGATGGCGCCCAATATGGTTTTGGAATCCACTTTCGTTGCCGGTCCTTTCGCGGATGCTTCCGCGCCGGCGGTTTCACAGGCGCAGATATCCGTTTTGGCAGTGCCGGGATCTCTCGTGCCGGTGGGGTGCTTGTCTTGTTGATCTTTTTCCAGTGATTTTTTCAATTCGACTACTTCCGCAAATAAAGTAACCAATTCGGATTCCCGTGCATTGATACGGGCTTCACGCTCCGATAACGTATCCGCTTGCGGATTGCAGGCGACCAGTACCAGTAACGCGAGCGGCAAGATGGCGTATTGGTCGGCAATTTTAGTGAAGAATGACGAGATGATTTTCATGACAGTATTTTTTTGCTGCTTTGTCAGTGCGTTGTTGCTGAATAACGGTTTTTCTCGTGCTGACCGGTTTTGCCGCATGCCATTTGCGATGCATAGCTGCGGCAGGCGGCAATTGTATTATGGGTTATTTTAGATGAATGGACAGCGTTTGATTTTTATACGTGCACGCGTAGCGATGAATTTCCAGGCAATGTGACGTTACGGTGAACTGATAACTGCCCGGTTTTTCATTCCGGGTATCGAATTTGAATTCAAACAGCCCGTTCCGATCGCTCGGATAGGATTGATCGGTTGCGACCGATCCGTCCGGGCGGGTCAGTTTGAAGTTGAGCAAGACATCCGGCGCGGGTTGTTCGTTGTAATCCACCCTGCCGCGCAGCACAACAGTTTCGCCGGCGGCGTATTGTGTTTGCGGATCAATCAGAACCGGCTGTGATATATGCGTGGCGAAGGCCCTTCCGGTAAATCCGGTTGCGATTATCAGCACCGCCGTCAACAGCAGGCGTATTGTTTTAGTCATCATGATGAATTGAGGTTATCTTATTGGGTTAGTAGCGGACCCCTGTTCCGGATCCGAATACTATTTCTTGGGTACAAAAAGGTCGGTGATAGTTCCTTCCGCTATTTCGGCGGCAAACAGCACGGTTTCCGAAAGCGTCGGGTGTGGGTGGATGGTTAGGCTGAGATCCTGCATATCCGCACCCATCTCCAGTGCCAGCACCGTCTCAGCGATCAATTCACCGGCGTTGATACCGATCATGCCGGCGCCGAGTATCCGGCGCGTGGTTTTGTCCAGCAGCAATTGCGTCAAACCTTCCTCGCGCGCCATCGAAATGGCACGGCCGCTGGCAGCCCATGGGAAGACGGTTTTTTCGTAGTCGATACCCTGTTTGATCGCTTCTTTCTCGGTCAATCCCATCCACGCGATTTCAGGATCGGTGTAGGCGACCGACGGAATCGTGCGTGCATCGAAGACGACTTTATGTCCGGCAATCACTTCGGCGGCCAGCTTGCCCTCGTAGGTAGCTTTATGCGCCAGCATCGGTTCTCCGGCGATATCGCCGATGGCGAAAATATGCGATAGATTGGTGCGCATTTGCGTATCCACCGAGATAAAGCCGCGCTCGTTGACCTGAATGCCGATTTCCTCGACGCCGATCTCGCGTCCATTCGGACGCCGCCCGACCGCCATGAGAATGCGATCATATGTTTGCGGTTGCGGCGCATGATCACCGTCAAAGGTGGCAATCAGCCCGGCTTCGGCAGCTTCTATTTTGGTCACTTTTGTTTTCAGATAAATCGCTTCGTAGCGTTTGCCAATGCGGCGCTGCAGTGGCTTGACCAGATCCGCATCGGCTCCCGGAATCAATTGATCCATCCATTCCACCACGCTGATTTTACTGCCCAGTGCGGCATAGACCGTAGCCATTTCCAGACCGATGATGCCGCCGCCGATGATCAGCATGCGTTGCGGCACATCGTTCAGCGCCAGTGCGCCGGTGGAATCGATCAAGCGCGGATCGTTGTACGGAAAACCAGGAATGCGCGTGACGCTGGAACCGGCGGCGATAATGCAGTACTCGAAAGAAACCGTTTTTTGTCCTGCCGCTGTTTCAACCTGGATCGAATGCGGCGTGGCAAATTTCCCACTGCCGTAAATGACTTCGACCTTGCGCTGTTTGGCTAATGCTTTTAACCCCTTGGTCAGTTTGCCGATGACCGACTCCTTCCAGCCGCGCAGTTTATCGAGGTCGACTTGCGGTTTGCCGAATACAATCCCGTGCGCTGCCACTTCTTCCGCCTCGGTGATAACTTTGGCTGTATGCAGCAACGCTTTGGATGGAATGCAACCGACATTCAAGCACACGCCGCCAAGCGAAGGATAACGCTCGATCAAAATGACTTTCTTGCCCAGATCAGCCGCGCGAAAAGCGGCAGTATAACCGCCGGGACCGGCACCGAGCACCACCACATCCGCGTGCATATCGCCCGGTGCGGCAGGTTGCGGAGTTGCGGCGGGTTTTGCTACAACAGGTGCTGCGGGTGCTTGTTTGCGTTCTTGGGCTGTTGTTTCCGAGCGCGCCGATTCTGCAGGTTGTTCTGCGACTGCCAGAGTGAGAATGACGGTGCCTTCCGACACTTTATCGCCTACTTTAACCCTGAGGTCTTGCACCACCCCGGCTTGTGGCGCAGGTACCTCCATCGAAGCCTTCTCGGTTTCCAATGTAATCAGCGCGGCTTCCTTATCGACCGTATCGCCGGGTGCAACGAGAACTTCGATGACGGGAACGTTCTTGAAATCGCCGATATCGGGAATTTTTATTTCAACAATTTGCGTCATAACGTCCTTTGACTGAAATGAGTATTGGCTTACGCGCCATCAAACCGGCCGGTGGTGGTTTATTGACGTAACTGGCCGTCGCCGAGCACGATAAATTTCTGGCTGGTCAATCCTTCCAGGCCGACCGGGCCGCGCGCGTGAATTTTGTCGGTGGAAATACCGATTTCGGCGCCGAGACCGTATTCGAAGCCATCGGCAAAGCGCGTGGTGGTGTTAACCATCACCGAACTGGAATCGACTTCGCGCAGAAAACGGCGCGCACGCGTGTAGTTTTCCGTGACGATCGCATCGGTGTGTTGCGAACCGTACTTCGTGATGTGGTCGATCGCCTGATCCAATCCATCGACGATGCGGATGCTCAGAATCGGCGCCAGATATTCCTCGTACCAATCCTGTTCGGTGGCTTCCTCGATCTGCGGAATGATGCCACGTGCTGTCGCATCACCGCGCAATTCAACGCCCTTGTCGAAATAAATTTTGCTCAGCGCGGGCAGAATTTTCTGTGCGATGCCGGCATGGATTAGCAACGTTTCCATCGTATTGCAGGTACCGTAGCGCTGCGTTTTGGCGTTGTCGGCAATACGGATCGCCTTGTCGAAATCCGCCTGATCGTCGATGTAGACATGACAAACACCATCCAGATGTTTGATCACCGGAATGCGCGCTTCGTTGGCGATGCGTTCGATCAATCCCTTGCCGCCGCGCGGCACGATCACATCGACGAAATCCTTCATCGTGATCAGCTCACCGACAGCGGCGCGGTCGGTGGTTTCGATCACCTGCACCGCGCTTTCCGGCAAACCGGCCACGCGCAAACCTTCCTTGACGCAAGCGGCAATCGCTTGATTGCTGTGAATCGCTTCCGAACCGCCGCGTAGAATCGCTGCATTACCTGCTTTCAAACACAAACCGGCAGCATCGGCGGTCACATTCGGGCGCGCCTCGTAAATAATGCCAATCACACCCAGCGGCACGCGCATTTTGCCGACCTGGATGCCGGACGGGCGGTAATTCAGCCCGCTGATCTCACCCACCGGATCGGCCAGCGCGGCGATCTGCAATAAACCCTCCGCCATCGTCGCCACGCCCTTGGCGGACAACGTCAGACGGTCGATCATCGACGCTTCCAAGCCTTTCGCGCGCGCATTGTCCAGATCCTTGGCGTTGGCTGCCAGCAAGAGCGCTTTGTCGCGCCGGATGGCATCTGCCATCGCCGTCAGCGCACGATTTTTCGCCGCCGTATCCGCTTTTGCAACCAGCCGTGATGCGGTGCGTGCTTCCTGACCGACGGATTGCATGTAACTTTTGATATCTGTGGTATTCATGGATTTCGTTTTGATAAGGATATGAATTTCCGGGTCGTGCGGCATTATAGTATAAGATGGAGGGGTAATTGTAGGCGGTGAGAGGCGTGGCCATCGGTAAAAAGCCATGTGTGTCCACGTTACCCATCCAGATTCTTACTGCATTGACTGGTGTCGGTAGCGAGTCCTTCCATAATCGATTCGCACATACCGGGAATCGACAGCAAATACAGCGTTTCATTGATCGCATTCCAATCTTCCTCAGATAGCAGCACTGCGTTGCTCCTTTTTCCTCTGATTAGGATCGGTTGATGAGTCGAAGCCGCTTCGTCAATCAGACTGTAAAACTTGGCCTTGACTTCCGTGGCATTAAGTATGGTCATCGTCACCTCCAAAAATGGGAGCGTATGCTGTAGCGCACGCGCTGTCAAAGAGAAATGTCATCATCCGGAAATGATGGGATGGATTGAAACAGCTCATTGGTGCGATCTTGACTCACACTATCAAGTTCCCTGTCTCATTCAGTCTTAATAAGGTACAGTCATTTCATTGTAAATGGTTTTAGGGAAGCTCTGAAAAACGACTGTGCTCGGCCACACTGCATTGAAATCACGTTCAAAATGCTCATTTACTCAATGTAAATTGCGCTTTCTCACCTGATTTCGCCTTGTCTGACCGTCGCTCGCTACCTTTTTCAGAGCTTCCTTAGTGTGATTTATGCGCAGGAGGATTCCTTGACTATCGTTAAGCATTCATTGCTGGTACTGCTGCTGTGGTTTACTTCGAATACAGTTTCATCGGCGCGGTTTGATCATGCCATTTGGGATGAGTTATTACGGCAGCACGTTTATAGGGTGAATGAGGGGAAAGCCAGTGTTGTGGATTACCTCAATTTTTCCGGGTATCGCGGTCAGTTAAACACATACTTGTCGCAGCTGTCACAAGTCAAAAAAAGTGATTTTTCAGATTGGGATAAATCCGAGCAACTTGCTTTTTTAATTAATGCTTACAACGCATTTACGATAGATATAATTCTGAAGACTCATTCGATGGTGCCCCGGGCTCGATACTATAAGCCGGCTAATCTTTATCAGAAGTCAAAACTGATCGCCAAGATAAAGAACCAGCAAAAGATTATCTTTATCCCGCTACTGGGAGAAGTTCTTTCACTGGAACAGCTTGAAAATGACTTCATCCGCAAACTTGGAAGTTACGATGAGCCTCGCATTCATTTTGCGCTCAATCGCGCTTCCATCGATTATCCGGCGCTACAGAATCGCGCCTATAGCGGCATCAACCTGGAACAGCAATTGGAATCGGCGACACGCGCTTTCTTATCAGATCGGTCACGCAATCGATTTGACGAAGAAACCGGAAAACTCGAAGTCTCCGAACTGTTTAATTGGTACGCGGCGGATTTTAAACACAGCTGGCAAGGCTGGTCCGGTTTGTCGCAATTCTTTATGCATTACCGGGATAGCCTTGCCGACACCGAATACGCAAACGAATTGCTGGCGGCGGACAATTTTTACATCCGGTTTCTTGAATTCAACTGGATTCTCAATGAAAAGCTTATGAAACCATAAGCCCCCCATCTTGGCCGTTATTGCGGTGCGACTCTCTATTCAGTCCCAATTCAGATAAATCCCAGTACGGTGACCCTATCGGAAAACCGTGTGGAACATGCGACTGAATATACGTGGACACATCGAGTTGCTTGCATGACATCGAGACACTGCATGCCAGGACTCAAGCCAGAAATGCAGTGCTGCAAATCAACGTGTCGCAACAGCAAACCGACATCATGGTACTCAGTGGCACGATTGAAGTGATGACGCGAGAGGATGCAGGGCAATTCGTGATTGCCCGGGCGGATCAAAAAATTACCGTCACACCGAATGCTATAGGCCAACCCCATGCACTGGCCCCGGATGAAAGCATGTAAAGATTTTAAAAGACCTAGCATCAAGTGTCACGTTGCATCAAAGAATGTGTGTACTCATTGTGCAGTAACGAACAGACCTAACAACTCACCCATGGAATCGACACATTGGGTGGCGTACTCTCGTGTGCAGCGCCAGGCTTTTCCCGAATGAAGAAACTCGTTTCGGAGCTCGGCTGCCGACTGCATAAGCACGGATACAGGTGTGTAGTCAATTCCGACTTTCTGAGCAGCGTAATTAACAGCTTCTTTCCACTTGATACCAACAACAGACGCGAAGAGGTTACCAAGCTTCTGGCTTGCAAGTTTATTGTCGTTAAGAAGTCTTCGTATCAAAGGCTCGGGGATTTTGCGGACTCGTAGATTGTTCAAAAGGAACGAATTCAAGAGTGCTTCGCGCAGAGTGCAGAAATACAGGACTGTCCCCACGTCAGCGCCTTGAAAACCATATATCGCTTTCCATGTTACAGGTCTGGCAGTGATATCCTCCTTGAGTGCGTTCGTAGTTACGATCAATAACACCACAGTTATGGCAAATCAGGTAATCACAGATAATGCTACTGACGAGTTGCGAATTAATTTCCGAAAGGCGAATCATTGCTTAATACCTAAGATGTCTAGAATGATAAGCGTCAAGAATGAGGTTTATTTTCGTAAGCTTCATATAATGTCCTTTGTTTCACAAAGATTGATCCTCCATTTAGCATTCATCATAGCAATTTTCACATAACCTATTATCAACCAATCCCTCAAAACACCATCACATGATCGACTAAATACCGATCATTTCGATACACCAGCACCATTTCCGCGACAAACTCGCTGGATGCTTCGGTGAAGTGCTGCTTCCATAGGAGATTGCCGCCGAGTCTGGGCGGCGAAAGACGGCGACGGGGGTGCGGGTGGTGAAGTAGCCTTTTTCTGTTTGGTACTGCTGGCAGACGCATTGAAAATAGTCCGGTGTGACGATGGTTTTCAGCCGTTCGGTGAAATCGCGCACGTGCCGGGTGTGATCGCGCCGGATTGATGCCTTCATCAAGTTGTCCATGATTGGATTGGCGATCGCCCATAGCTGCTGTTCGCTCATGGTTTCAAAGTTTGGGGTCATTTCCTGCAACGCGAATGCCGGTTCTTTTATTCCGCGATGCTGATACCCGAACCGCCCATTTCTTTCGGAACGTCTTTCATCTTGGGCAGTCCGTCTACGATGCGCAGCACGGATTCCTGATAATGCACGTGAATTGCGGGTTGAAAAGAAAAATTCTGCAAGACGGCGGCATAGATATCGATGAGATTCCAGCCGGGATGCTCGGAAAAAATGTGACCGCCGCAGGTTTTGCACCACTTGCGGGAACTTTTTGGTGTTTTGTTGTAGGTGCCGATGTTTTCCGCGCCGCGCGTAATTTGTAGCGCTGCGGGTTGCCATAGCGTGAAAGCATTGACCGGACCGGCCGACCAATGCCGGCAGGATTCGCAATGACAATAACCCATCGCATCCGGCTCACCGGTCACGGTAAATTCAATCGCGCCACAAAAACAATTACCTTTGTATACCTTTTCATTCATGAGAATCTCCTTGATGGTTTTGTCTATGAATAGGAAGGTTCAACTGCCGAATCGTTATCTGTGTATCGATGGGTTGCTTACCTTCCTTGCCTATCCTCTTGATCAGACTGTTTCTTATAAGCTTCATAAGAAGCCCCTGCATTGGCCAGGCAGCGTTCGCGCTCCTGCTGATCCACCAGCCGGGTGCATTGGTTACGCTGCCACGATTGGCCGGTGGAGTAGAGTTGCTGGGTGGTGCAGCCGGTCGCTATCACTATCGTTACGGTGACAGCGATAGCCAGAATGTGGGCGTTCATGCAGTGTGTTCGGCGCCGACGACGTTGATCATCCAGGCTATGCCGAAGCGGTCGGTGAGCATGCCGAAGCGCGGCGACCAGAAAGTTTTGGTCAGCGGCATTTGCACCTGACCGCCGTCTGACAGTGCGGCAAAATAGCGATCCGCTTCGGCTTCGGTGGCGACCGAGATCGACAGTGAGAAGCCTTTGAATTGCGCTCCCACTTCACACCCATCTGAGGCCATCAGAACGTTATCGCCGATGCGGAAACTGGCGTGCATGACCTTGTTTTCAAAACCTGGTGGCAGCATACCGGGTGGTGTGGGGTCAGGGCTTTCGCTGAAGCGCATCAGCATATCGACCTGTGCGCCGAGTGTGTTGCGGTAGAATTCGAGCGCCTCCTCGCAGCGCCCGCCGAACATTAAATACGGTTGAATCAAGGGGCTGGGCATGATGATTCCTTCTGTTGCTGACAGTTACAATGTTTTTAGATACTCAATGATGGCAAACGCGCCTTGTTTGTCGCCGGACCAATTGAGGCGGTAGGTTTTTTTGCCTTCGACGATATCCTTGTCGTGGCCTTTGTTGCTCAGCGCGGGAATCGCGTTGGTTTGGAACAGATAACCTTCATTTTTACCGTTTGCCTGCTGTGGATTCCAGGAAAAGCCGAGCAGCTTCTGGTCGTAATCCAGATGGCTTTTGACGAAGCTGGCCGGGCGTTCGTCCGGCACCAGCAGGTGGTAGATCGTCGGCACCGTACCGTTGTGCAAGTACGGCGCTTGCGCCCACACGCCGCTCAGCGGCCGCGCGTTGTAGCCGTGGTGTTCGCTGTTGGGCGACATCAACAAATCTTTTTTTCCGGCCAGCGAAACACCGTCAAACTCGGCGCAGGGCTTGATGTCCTTATTGTACAGCCGGATGGCGGTATCCGGAGAGCAGTTCTCGTACAACCCCTTGCGCGCGGCGTAGTTCAGCACGGCACCGACCACGTAAGCCCGTTTCATGCTGGTGCCGAGGTTGTCGTACACCTTGCCATTTTTCGGCTGGTGGCAATCGGCGCAGTGTTCGGCGAACAAACCCTGTCCCTTTTTGGCCAATGCAACATCGACTGCGAACGGATAAGGGCTGGCGGGCAGGCCATCGAGCAATTCTTCGGCAAACGCAGCGACGCGCACGTCGGTCTGCTCCAAGCCCAGCGTCAGCATGGCGACCAGGTTGCGGTAGATCGGCATCGGTATATTGCCGTTCCATTGCCCGCCGCCGTTAATCAGGCGTTTATGGCTTTCATCCCAACTGGCGCGGCGTTTGTCTTGTTCCCAGACCGACATGAAATCGGTAATGCCCGGCTCCGGCGGCAGGACGGTACCGGCAAACCATTTTAGTATCGGTTTGCTGCGTAAGTCGATATAGCCATTGATCGCACTCAAACCAGTGGCGTCGGCCATGCCGGGGAATCCGGCGATCATGGCGGATTCAAAACCGGCGTAGTTTTTCGCGACTAAAGCACCGAAGCCTTCGTATTCGGCTTCGGTGCGTTGCGCGAATTGCTTGACCGCTTGCCTGGCGTTTTTCTTGAATAGCGCGATCTGCGCCGCTTCGTACTTCGCGTCAAAGTTTCTGCCTGCGGACTGGTAATTGTTGTAAAAGTAATTCGGGTTTTGCTGGTGCACGGTATCCAATGCGGCCAGCAATTTTTGCGTCAGCAGTTCGTAGCGGTCGTCGCCGGTTTTACCCGCATAGGCTTTTTGCAGCGTTTGATACGCTTTGACGCGGTATTGTACGATGTTGAACGAGCCGTTCACGCCGCCGTCGAGGTAATCGATTTGACCGTTTTCCAGCCGCACGCGGCCAATGTGGCAAGCGCCGCAAGTGAACGATGCGTAATCGATATCGCCTTGCGCTTCGGCCCGCGATAAACCGCTGAAACCGATGCCGCGTGCGACTGGGTAGGTTTTCTGCCGTTCGTCGATGAACAGACCGATCGTATCGAGAAAGTTTTCTTCGCTGCCCCACAGTTCCGGCGCGAGCTTCGGCAGCAGTTTCAAGACCAGATAGGGAATGCCGTCGGTCTCACTGAAGGCAAAATTGCCGAACCAGTCGTAAGCGACTTGATGCGATTGGAGATAGTCCGATTTTTTCTGTGATTTTTGCACTTGCGCTTGTGGCCAATCATCCGGCACCACACTGACATACGCCGGAGGCGAGGGCGCTTCCAGCGGATGCGAACTACAAGCGGCGAGGGTGATGGCGGATACGGCAAACAGAACAGCGATCCGGGTTTTCATGGCTATTCCTT
>JBDHRU010000066.1:0-11078 GCA_039807765.1 Nitrosomonas sp.
GAAGTGCCGCGTATACATCCTTGTTTTCAATCCGGTAGCGGCTGTGCGGATTAAAGTGTACTTCCAAAAACAAATCCCCGGCAGCTTCACCGGCATGTCCCGGACCACCCTGTCCGGCCAGCCGGATCACTTGCCCGGCGTGCACACCTTTGGGAATGCGCACGTTCAATGTGTGTTCGGTGAGCACGGTGTGTCCCTGAGCGTCTAGTTTCGGCATGCGCAGTGTCAGATTGCGGGCGGTGCCATGATAGCTGTCTTCCAGATCGAGCATGATTATGGCGTGGTGATCCTCGCCGCGCCTGCGCTGATGAGTATGCCGGGTGCCAGCGCCCATTTTGGTACCAAATAACTCGGCGAAGAAATCGCTGAAATCGGCCGCTTGCGCACCGCTAAATCCGCCGCTGAATTCGAAGTTGCTATCCCACCCGGGAGGCGGCTGAAAATCACTGCCTGGCTGAAACCCGCGTTGCCCCAGTTGGTCGTAGGCGGCGCGCTTTTCCGGATCGGAGAGTACGGTGTAAGCCTCGTTGACTTCTTTCATTTTTTGCTCGGCATCCGTTTCCTTGGAAACATCCGGGTGGTATTTACGCGCCAGACGGCGGAACGACTTCTTGATTTCTTCCGCAGTCGCGTCGCGCGAGACACCTAATGTTTTGTAGTAATCCTTAAATTCCAAGTGAGTCTCCCCCTCGTTGATCACGCTTTCGGCACTCGCAGCATTATTGCTGCTTTCGGCGCATTAGTGAAGTTTCATCCATAGCGACACCCCTGCCGATTCTCCCCGACTAAATGGGTACACGGCAGAAATTTATCAAGTGTCGGGAAACAGCTTCAGAACGGCCCGGAAATTTCAAACGTCATGCCGTCCTCAACCCGCCCGGTTTGGCCGCGCTGCGAACTGAAATATAGCCGCGCACCGTCGGGACTGAACGCCGGGCCGGTGATTTCCGAACGATCATGGCCCACCAGTTGTAATAGCGGCAGAACCTTACCCGCACTCAAAACCACGATCTGCATATCGCCGCCGTCCTCGGCGACCAGCAGTTCGCCCGCGGCATTGCCGGTGATATTGTCTACTCCGGTCAATACCGGCGAAAGATACGAGGCCGCATTGTAGAGGATGCTCAGATGCTGCTGGCGTACATCGAATGCCCACACGCGGTTATCGCCTTTGGTGGCGAAATAAACAATCCCTTGATGATACCAAATACCTTCGCCACCGTTAAATCGCGTGCTGATAGGGATCTGTTTGCGCGTCGGGATATTGGCCGCCAGCGGGTCGGGCAGGGAGTGCCAGCGCACGGCGCCAATACGGCCATCCACGATTTCGGCTACTTCCAGAGTGCCGTCGTCGAGATTGGGATTGCCAGTAACATCGAAGCTGCGTGCACTGTAGCGATACAAACACCCATCCGGCTGATCCTCAGTCAGATAAAGCTGTTTGTTTTGCGTATCCACCGCCACCGCTTCATGCCGGAATACGCCAAGCGCGCTTCTGACTTGCGCCGCTTTACGCCCGAACGGATCGCATTCCCATACCCGGCCTTTATCGATCTCCTCGCACGACAACCAAGTCTGCCACGGCGTATGCCCGCCGGCGCAATTGCGGTTGGTTTGACTCAGAATCGAATACGCATCGGTGATGTCACCGGCAGGGTTGAAACGCAGCGCACCCGCGCCGCCGACTTGCTTATCCAGCTCGCTGTTGGAGACATAAACCCAGCCGCCATCCGGTGTAGCAAATGTAGCACCGCCATCCGGTGCGGCATGCCAACGGTAGCCGAAAAGTTTCTGACTCGAGTGAGCGACGATGCGCGATGTAAAGCCTGCGGGCAGACGCACACCGCTCTGATCTGGCGGCAGCAATCCGGTATGGACTGTCAGCAGCGGAATCAGGGATGCAGCTTTAACGGTCGAGGGCAATAAAGCGTTACCGACAAAAATTCCCAAGCTGCTGAAGCCGTATTGCAGTAATTTGCGCCGCTGCGGGCTAAACGTATTCATATGCACAACCTCATGGATAATCCTGACGCTGGGTGACTGAGAGATAGTTTACAATGCCTTGCCGATTAACATCATTTAATGAAAGCATTCTCCAATGATTCAGACTCTCAAAATAATTGTATCCACGCTGATGTTTCTAACCGTACTGTTTTTTATCAATACCATGCTAACGATCACCAGCGGTTCTCCAGCGTGGCTCAGCGCGGCTTTGTCATCCGCCTGTGCCGTATTGGCGGCTTGGTTTACCTGGCAGCTGGTTTCCGGGAAAAAAACCAACACACTGCTTGCGATAATCAGCGGCGCATTAATTCTGGGCGGTTTATTTTTTACGGTAGGATTTTTAGGCCCCATGGTATTCGCCAAAGATACCAACCAAGGGCCGCTGATCGGTGTCTTTATTGCTGCGCCGCTGGGGGTGATTACGGGCGCGATTGGGGGGTATGTGTATGCAGCTAAACAGCGTGCGGATGACTAAGGAACTTCCGAAAAATTACTACGCTCGGTTATGCTGTATCGGGATCGGATTCATTGCGATAATTATGGATTGATACGGTTCTTTACCGGTAGCTTATGAAAATAGGTGCGGCGCGATTTTTCTCTTTTTTGCAAAGCGGGCAGCTAGTTTTTTTACCGGCGCTCGTGGTGGGAATTTGCCTTCTACCGGTTGGTTTTTATGTCGACCATTTGCATCTGCGTAACCAAGAACGCGATTTGCGTGACTCGGTATTGACTAGGCTTAGCTTGTTACGCGCCACTTTGGAAGGCAATATCACCAGCAATGCGCAATTAGTGCAAGGTTTGGCTGCATCGATTTCGGTCGAGCCGGATTTATCCACCGGTAAGTTCATGCAGCTGGCTCAATATCTGTTCAAAGAGCGCTCGCAATTGCGCAATATCGGCGCGGCGCCTGATTTAGTCATACGGTATATGTATCCACTCGAAGGAAATGAAGCGGCTATCGGTACTAATTTCCGGAATCATCCCAAGCAACTTAAAGCTGCGTTACAGGCGCGCGACAGTGGAAATCTTATTCTTGACGGGCCGGTCGATTTGGTGCAAGGAGGACAAGGTTTTATTGCGCGCGTTCCGATATTTCTTGATAAAAATGAAACCGGCAAAGAGAAAGTATTCTGGGGGCTGATCTCAGCTGTCATTGATGTGGAGCAGCTATATACCGCCAGTGGTTTGCAGGATCTTGCGCAAGAATTTGATGTTGCGCTGCAGCGTAACGATACCCTGGAAAAAGGTGAAGTTTTCTTCGGGGAGGATCGGGTATTCGATCAGCATCCGGTGTTGCTGGATATTTCCTTGCCCAACAAAGGTTCATGGCGGATGGCGGCAATTCCAAAAGGAGGGTGGTCCGCGGCCAGCGGCAGCCTTGCTTTTTTCCGGCTTGGCCTGATTTTGGCCGGTATTTTGATTTTACTTCCGCTCATCGCTATTGGGAAATTTCACCGCAAGAACCAGGATAGTGAAATGCGGTTGCGTGCGTTGTTCGTAATGTCGCCAGTTGGGATCGCATTAAACGACTACTCGACCGGGAAATTCATCGAGTTCAATGATGCTTTGTTAGCATCGACCGGCTATGCGCGTAACGAGTTGTTGGATCTGACATATTGGGATATTACGCCGCGGGATTATTTTGCCGATGAAGTCCGGCTGCTTGAAATGCTGCAGACTGTGGGCAGATTCGGCCCCTATCGGAAGGAATATATCCGCAAGGATGGCAACCGTTGTCCAGTGCAGATCAACGGTGTTGCGATCCACGATGTTTCCGGACGGAAATTGATTTGGTCGATCATTGAGGATATTACCGGACTCATGCAAGCCGAGCAGGCATTGCGGGATAGTCAGAATCGATATCAGCGGCTGGTGGAAGGTGTTGGCGATAAATTTGTCATTTATAGCCACAAAGCGCTGACAGGAGAACTTACCTATATCAGCAACGGTGTCGGTAAAGTATTTGGTATTACTAAGGAAGAAGCCATCGGAAGATTCTGGGATCGCATCATCGATTGGTATCCGGACTCGCGAGAGCATGCTTACCGCATTATTACTCAGATCGCGCAAGGAAAGATTGACTTTGTACAATTTGAGATGAGTTTTGTCCACCCCGATGGCGACGAACGAACAATCCTGGCTTCAGCACACCCAGCCAACGATGCCAACGGTGATTTGTGTATCGAAGGTATCGTCGAAGATATCACCGAGCGCAAGGCGGCTGAGGAGGCGCTGATTAACGCCCGGCAGGAAGCCGAACGAGCCAACGAGGCCAAATCCAAATTCCTGTCCAGCATGAGTCATGAATTACGTACACCGCTGAACGCCATTCTGGGCTTTAGCCAGTTGCTGGAACTGGAAGGCCCCAACAATCCGCATTTGAAGTACATCAAGGAGATCAAGAATGCGGGCACTCATTTGCTGGCGCTGATTAATGAAGTGCTCGATCTGGCTCGAATCGAATCGGGGCGGATCGATCTGAAACTGGAACCGGTTGAAGTTCTTCCACTGATCGAGGAATGTTTAAATCTGGTGCGGACGCAAGCGGATAAACGGGATATTCAATTGACACACGCCGCATTGGCGGGGAAAGTGCTGCATACCGACCGGGTCAGACTCAAGCAAGTGATTCTCAACCTGATATCCAACGCCGTTAAGTACAATCGACAAGGCGGTAAAATCCATATCGAAGCGCGAGAATCTGAAGAGCCTGGATATTTAAGGATAGCGGTCATTGATACCGGAATTGGAATCGCCGAGCAAAAGATGGGAGAGCTTTTCCAGCCTTTTAACCGGTTGGATGCCGCGAAAAGCGGAATTGAAGGCACCGGTATCGGTTTGTCAATCACCCGGCAAATCGTTGAGCTAATGGGCGGCGCCACTGGCGCGGAAAGCGAATTGGGCGCAGGTAGCACTTTCTGGTTCGAATTACCGGTAAGTATGTTATAAAAATGGCTGGCTAGCGGCGGGGGTATTGCGGCTGGCTATGAATGGCTCCGCAGTCGCGGCCGGTCTTGGAATATCGCAAGTGAGTCTTCTACAAGCATCACTCCCACTCGCAGAAGGGCTAAGACTGCAAGTGGGAGTACCTGCTTCTACAACAGCTTGCTTTCGTATTCCGCAAGAATTCCGGTCATTATCGACCGCAGTGCAATGGCTCTTGCAGTATTTCCGGTATTAATCGCGTCTTTCAGGTCCCGGATTGCGTTTTCCAGACTGGCACGTTTCGATGCATTTAAACGCAGGCCGAGATCGGCTAAGAAAATGCCGGTATACAACGACAATCTTTCCAAAGCCAGCGCGGCTTGATTCTTATCGGCAATGAAATTGGCTTCAATTTGATGAATGCTTCTTTCTACCTGCCCCAGAATGCCTCTGCTGATTTCACTCACAATCCTGCCGGCAACGACATTGGACAAATCACCGATGAATTGGGCTTTGATTTGATTGCTTCCGGACGGATTATCTTGCGCGATAAAACCTTCCACAATGCGGTAAAAATATTCCGCTTCGACCTGCGCTTCCCTGGCTTCGCCGATGTCGGCGGTTCTATGTTCGATAATGCCTTGAACTTCCCGCAGCACGCCGATCAGAAAACTCCTGACCAATGGGATGACGATGTTTTCACGCGCCAGCGCCAAGGTTTGCGCATCTTCCGCATCGGTCTTATCGAACGCCCGTTTACCTTGAACAAAAGCAGCGGTTATCTGATAGTCGAGATCCGCATCGCTGCCCGACACAATCGATTGCTTATCCGAAGAAAGCACTTTGTCTTCTTTATTCGCCGTTTTGGCAATCGCCGAGTAAGCGGTATACGCTCTGTCCCATTCGAGCGCGAGCGCATCGGCCGGTAAATGGTCAAACTGATCCAGAGCCAGCGTGACGCGATTGTAAACAACCAACGCAAACATTTTCTGCAGCGACTTATCGATCACTTGCAATGCCAAGGCGATTTGATTGCCTGATTTAGCTTGTGCAATGGCTGCCGAAACATCTTGATCAAGCGCTTGCCCATAGACTTGATCGACCAGCTGCGTCAGTTGTTGTAAATCTCCCGCATATTTCGCGGCAATGGCATCGGCATCGATCGGCGCCTGATTCCGCAGCGCATCGATTGCCTGGTAGCTGGCCAATGCATTTTCAACGATAGCGGTGTGTTGCACCACTTCATACTTGGCACGATTCAGCGCATTTTCATACTTTGTCAAAAAAGCCGATATGGCGTTACGCGCCTGTTCGGATTTTGGCGCACTGATTTCGTTGCTGGCGGTGAGTAAATTTTCCAGCTCATTTTCCAGATTGCTCCGGTCGGCAGCACCCAATCGTAATTCAAGATCGGGCAACAGAATTCGGGCAAAGTATTTGGCCCCCGCCGCTTCGGCCATCGCTGCCGCGCGATCCTTCTCTTTGATTGCATTCGCCTGACCATTTATTTCAGCAACCACCCGGCCGATAAACCCTTTTCCTAATTCGCTCACAATCTCATCCGCAATGATGGCCGATGCATCCCCTGTCAGTTGCGCCTTGATCCTCAAGCTACCGGCGGGATTTCCCCTGGCCACCAGCGATTCGATCACGCGATAAAAAACTTCTCCTTCTTTCTGGTCAAGCCTCGTTTTCTCCGGATCGGAGTTTCTAAGTTCAATGGCTTCAGCGGCTTCACGCAGCACTGCAATGTAATAAGCACGTGCAAGCGTCATTCGGATCGCGTAGCGTGCAACTTGCACCGTAATGAAATCTTCGTCCGGATTGCTTTTGTTCAAGGCTGTTCTGACCTTGGAAAAATGATCGTTGATTTCAACATCCAGCCCCGGATTGCTGCTTGCTTCAATCGTTTGCCTGTCGGCTGTTAGTACTTGATTTTCCCGGGCTACCGTTGCGGAAATAGCTTGAAAGGCCGCGACCGATTCATCCAGCATCGCGGTCAAATCGGTTGTCGTTCCGGTTTTAAATTGATCCCGGATAGCGGCAATGCGATTCCAAATCGCTTGATAAAAAACACGTTGCAGAGTCTTGTCGAGAGTTTGGGCGGCAAGGATCGGTGCATAATCATTCTTAATATCGTCAATCGCAGCCAGAACATCGCTATCCAAGCTTAGCGAATTGGCTGTATCGATTTCTTGCGTCAAAGTCTGCAACACACCGGCATACGCAACCGCTATCGCACCGTCATCAATCGGCGATTGCCGCCGCAACGTACCGATCGTCTTATAGGCTGTAACCGCTGACTCAATAGCCGCAACATTGGATGCGGCCACTGCATGATTCACCCACACCACAAAAACGCACAAACCCGCAATCATTGAGTGAATCCATGAGTTACCGGGTCTTCCATACTTAAATATCATCAAAACTCCTTTCTTTATTAATTAATCAATTATTGTTAATGCTAATAATAATGATAATAATTATCATTAATTATATCAACCAAATTTTTTTATTGTGCTAAAAACCTGCGATCAATGATGCCCGGATAGCAATCGGTGAACCGGGTGTAATGTTGTAATCGTTTTGCGCTGCAGCGTAATATTTGGCATCAAACAAATTTTCAATATTCAATTGCCCGCGAAACCATTTTGAAAACTGCGCATACAGTGCGGCATCGACACGGGTATAACTAGGCAAAATAACCTGGTTGCCCACTGAAGCGTACATGCTGCCGCGGTAAACCACACCCAATGCCGCGCCGACCCTCGGTGTAATATCGTACCGGTTCCACATGGAAAACGAATGACGCGGCAATTCCGCAACCGATGCGCCTTTCTGTGCTACACCCAAAATATTGCTGGTGATTTCTCCGGTTTGATAGGCATATCCTCCCATCACATTCCAATTTGCCGTAATCTTTCCGGCAAGACCGACTTCAACACCTTCAGTACGCTGACCTTTAGTCAGGATAGTCTGATCCGGCGCATTGGGAGTCACTGTAATCGAACTCAGCACGTTAGTGCGATCCAATTGATACGCAGCAGCGGTGAAAGCCAGATCTGGCCGCACATCCCATTTAATCCCCACCTCCAGGGTAGTAAATTTTTCTGGCTTTAGCGTTTCGACCGTGACGTTCAAACCAGTCAACTGATCGCCAGCTCGTGGGACGTATGCCTGGCTATAGCTCGCGTAAATCGAAGCTGGAGCAATCGGTTTATAGATCAAACCAAAACGAGGGGCAATCAAACCATCTTGTGTTTTTAGATGATCGCGCGCGCCATTCTTCTGCTGAAAATCGACGTCAAACATGTCGTAACGCACACCGGCGATCGCTTGCAACTGCGGAATAATCTCGATCTGATCCTGAACATAGAGTGAGGTTATATTGACAACGCTACGGTTCAATGCATCGACACTCCCAAGGCTATCCCTGGTTTTGAAAGTAATGGGGTTATGGGCGATCGGATTACTCAACGGAACAGTCACACTGGTGGTTTTATTATCAAATAAGCCGGTTTCACGCCTGTTATGCGTTTCTTGCCGACCGACTTCAATACCGGCCATCAACGTATGGGCAACGAATCCAGTGTTTAAGGAATACAGTAAATTAGTCTGATTAAAAACATTTTCACGCGCTGTCGCATTGTTATAGGCTCCCAGCGACACTTGGTTCAAGGCATCTACTCCGCCACTGGCAAACACATTTTGATAGAACTTATCGTAGTTCGCATAATTTGTACGGTTCTGCAGCGTAATGCCAGTCTCGAATTTATGCTCGATCAGGGAATTAAAAGCCAGCACGTCGGCATTCGCATGACTGCGCTTGGGATCACCAAAAAATTGCGAACGGCTGATATCGACAGGCCGTCCTCCGAATGAAGTAATGCCCCGGTCCGCAGTACGATGATCGTTAAAGCGCTCCATACTGGCAACTATTTTGGTTCGTTGCGTCGGCTTAATCGTGACTGTCGGCGAAATACCAAACCGCCTCATACTAACATCATCGCGAAAACTGTCGGAAACCTCGAACAGTGCATTCAAGCGGATTGCCGCCATGTCATTGATCACATAGCCGACATCCGCTGTCATTCTTTTCTGATTGAACGATCCGCCTTGAAAAGTAAACTCTTGTACCGGATTCCAATTGGCTTGCTTCATGGAACGGTTGACCACGCCACCCGAGCCGCCACGGCCAAAAATCATACCGTTAGCACCTTTGAGCACCTCAATACGTTCTGTGCTATACAGATCGCGATAATATTCCACGTCATCGCGAATGCCGTCGGTAAAAAAATCAGCGGTGGAACGATTACCACGAAATACCAATGCATCGCGATTGCCTTCGCCTTGCGAAATACCGACACCGGGCACATAACGAGCCGCATCCGCGATGCTCCGCACCGACTGATCTTTGATCAGCTCGTTGGTTATTACTGTAATGGATTGCGGCACATCACGCAGCAACGTATTGGTTTTGGTCGCCGTGCTGGTACTCGCCGCAGCGTAGCGGTTGGTATTGCCAGCCGTAACTTGTACCGTCGGCAACGTGGTAACCGCCGGTTCAGGTGAAGCCGAGGGTATCGCAACAATGGCAAAGCCATCTTCCCGCTGCATAACTTGTAAACCGGAACCCGTCAGCAACTGATCCAGCCCGGCCTTGATGTCAAAATCACCTTCCAGGCCGTAGGTTATCTTTCCTTGTAATAATGCAGGATCAAGGGTGAGTTTTATTCCAGCCTGTTGTGAAAACTGAATCAGGGCATCGTGCAGATAGCCGGCGGGAATGTTGTAGGTGCGCGCGGCTGTTGAAGTGTTTACCGATTGTGCGGCGCCAGGTATAGGCAAAGAGATCGCCGCTAATGACAGACTGAATAATATTGTATAGAAACAGATGCATCCAGCCAGTCTACGAATAATCATATTATCAATGAGTGCAAAACTATTTTGCGGTTCTTACCAAATCCAAAGGTAAGTAATTATTTTTATTTTTTAAATGCGAAAACAACGATCATTTGGCGCTAAAAATATTTAACGCCAGTCAAATAGTCAATTCCAATTTGCGGCGAGGTTTCAACACGTCTGGTGCGCCCAAACCATCCTGGGTACCTGTTTCAGATTGCCGTTCGCACATACAGGCCGATTGGGGAACAAAATTCTGCACCTGGGATTTCTGCAACAATGTTTGATCCAGCACTTCCTTTGCATGACACGCGCACAGACCGCATTGCTCCGTGACACCCAGGCTGGCCTTCAAATCCCGCATCCGACCCGCACCTTGGTAGACTGCTTCACGCAGTGCACGCTCGGTTATTCCTTTGCAGATACACACATACATTTCGAGCACCTATTTCAAATAATCTTAAAAATAATGATCTATGAATCATTCATTAATAATGAGAATGATTCTTAATTATACTCACTTCCTGATGAAATGCAAGATATCCCGTTGACCAGCAACCGCTCAATACAAAACACCCGGCAGGCAATGCTACCTTGGTTATCCGTAAAAACTTGTTGAGTCGGTGCAAGACATATAGCATACTAATCGTGCATTAATTTTCAGCACGTTTTTTCCACGGAACATCTCCCAGAAACTCTCTAAAATTTCGAATTTTCATAGGCGATTTAATGTTTATCAGTGTTCTCGATCTTTTCAAAATCGGTGTCGGCCCATCCAGTTCACACACCATGGGTCCCATGGTTGCAGCCAAGGATTTTCGCGGCCGTATTCAGGCTTTTGTTACCAGCCATGCGCTTCCGCCCTTCCTGCAAGTGCGCTGCACGTTGCGCGGATCATTGGCGTTCACCGGAAAAGGACACGCCACAGATCGCGCAGTGACCTTGGGCATGAACGAATACACCCCGCAAGGACTGGCTAAACTGGATGTCAACGCACTGTTTCAAAAGCTTTGGCAACAGCAAATGTTGCAGATCAACGAATCGATCACCGTTCACTTCAATCCTCCCGAGGACATCATATTCGATCGCGGAGATCCGCTACCGGAGCACCCCAACGGCATGATTTTTCAATTGCTCGATGGAACCGGTAAAACACTGCTGACAGAAACCTACTTCTCGATCGGCGGCGGGTTTATCTCCACATTGGCCGAAATCGGCCAGATCGTTGCGCCGATCAAAATGGAAGC
>JBDHRU010000067.1:0-11047 GCA_039807765.1 Nitrosomonas sp.
GATACCGGTGGACTGGTCTCCGACGATATTATCATCAATCTAGTCAAGGAACGTATTACCCAGCCTGATTGCGCCAACGGTTTTCTGTTCGATGGTTTTCCGCGCACGATTCCACAAGCCGATGCGATGAAAGCAGCTGGTGTGCCAATCGATTTTGTGGTTGAAATTGATGTTGCGGATGCCGAGATTGTGAAGCGCATGTCGGGCCGCAGGGTGCACCCTGCGTCTGGCCGCACGTATCATGTCGACTTTAATCCGCCTAAAACGCATGGCCGGGATGATGTCACCGGAGAACCGCTGATACAACGTGATGACGATAAAGAAGAAACCGTCCGGAAACGTTTGCAAGTTTATCATGAGCAAACTGAGCCACTGATTGAGTATTATTCGGGATGGTCGGCAAAAGGCGGCAACGGTGCACCGCACTATATCAAAATAGCTGGCATCGGGACGGTTGAGGAAATACGCGATCTCATTTTCGCAGCATTGAAAAAATCTTAATCTGCCTCTTTTTTTGATTCACAAACCGATAAAAAACTCAGGATGCGACGAGTCGCGCCTGAGTTTTTTGCGTGTGCAGACTGAATGAAATAACAGTAGTTCTTACTTACGATTTGATTTATTAATCAGGAGAAAAATATGGCAATAAAAAATGCATTTTATGCCCAATCCGGTGGCGTTACGGCTGTGATTAACGCCTCCGCTGCGGGTGTTCTGGAAACGGCACGGCAGCATACCGATAAAATAGGTACTGTGTATGCAGGCCGCAATGGTATTATCGGTGCGTTGACCGAGGATCTCATCGATACCAATGCCGACTCGGCAGCAGCGATTGCCGGGTTACGCCATACCCCGTCGGGCGCATTCGGCTCATGCCGCTACAAATTGAAAAGCTTGGAGCAAAACCGTCGGGAATACGAACGCTTGATCGAAGTATTCAAAGCGCACAACATCGGCTACTTTTTTTATAACGGTGGCGGCGATTCTGCTGACACCTGTTTGAAAGTTTCGCAATTATCGGGCACGCTCGGTTATCCGATTCAGGCAATCCATGTTCCCAAAACCGTCGATAACGATTTGCCGATCACGGATTGCTGCCCGGGTTTTGGTTCGGTCGCGAAATACATCGCAGTATCCACACGCGAAGCCAGCTTTGACGTAGCGAGTATGGCCAAAACCTCCACCAAGGTTTTCGTGCTTGAAGTAATGGGACGCCACGCGGGATGGATTGCGGCTGCCGGCGGTTTGGCTTCCAGTCCGGATTGCGAGATACCGATCGTGATTTTATTCCCGGAAGTGACTTTCAACAAAGAAAAGTTTCTTGCCAAAGTGGACCGCTACGTCAAAGACTACGGCTACTGCTCGGTTGTAGTATCGGAAGGTGTTAAAGGTGCCGATGGTAATTTCCTATCCGATCAAGGATTGCGCGATGCCTTCGGTCATGCGCAATTAGGCGGTGTGGCTCCGGTGGTGGCGAATATCATCAAAGATGGTTTGGGATTGAAATATCACTGGGGCGTGGCGGATTATTTGCAACGCGCAGCGCGCCATGTGGCTTCCAAAACGGACGTGGAACAGGCTTATGCGATGGGCAAGGCGGCTGTGGAATACGCTCTGGCGGGTCATAATTCGGTTATGCCGACCATCGTGCGCGAATCCAGCTCACCTTATAAGTGGTCGGTCGGTATGGCGCAGCTATCCAGCGTGGCGAATGTTGAAAAAATGATGCCGGCTGATTTTATCAGTGACGATGGATTTGGCATCAGCCAAGCATGTCGCGAATACCTGGCACCGCTCATAGAAGGCGAAGACTACCCACCATATAAGCATGGTTTGCCGGATTATGTGCGGTTAAAGAATGTTGCGGTCGCAAAGAAATTGGGTGAATTCAAGATCTAATTTTTAATTTGGATGGTAACTGTCGCAGTGTTGTAATGAAGTCAAACAATAAAGGTTCAGTTACATAACAATCTAAATTTTATTAATATTTACTGCACGCAAGGAGCAAGAACAGATAAAATACATCCGGATTTTATTTTGGGACAAGTGTTTAATAATGTGGAATTAATTAGGCCAAGATTCTGCATTTGATTTTGTGTGGTCTGACTTTAATTGGAGTTTTTTATGTCTAGTGGTTTAGTTATCGCAATTGGTAGTGCGATTGTAGCCCTGATATTCAGCGGAATATGGATCAAGGGGATTTTTGCTCAATCTACGGGCAATCAGCGTATGCAAGATATTGCTAAAGCGATTCAGGAAGGCGCTTCGGCCTATCTGAAGCGTCAGTATATGACCATCGGTATGGTGGGCGCGGTTTTGTTTTTTGCATTGTGGCTGGCGCTCGGCTGGGATACGGCGATTGGCTTTGCTTTAGGTGCTGTACTTTCCGGCGCTGCGGGTTTTCTGGGCATGACGGTATCGGTTCAGTCCAATGTACGTACTGCACAAGCCGCGAGTATCGGGTTGAATGAAGCGCTGGAGATTGCTTTCAGAGGCGGCGCCGTTACCGGAATGCTGGTGGTAGCTTTAGGTTTGCTCGGTGTTGCCGGCTACTGCGCCATGTTATTCGACGGCGCCAACCCTGATCAGGCAGTCAGCGATGTGATCAAACCGCTGGTCGGTTTTGCCTTCGGCGGATCGCTGATTTCTATTTTTGCGCGTTTGGGTGGCGGTATTTTCACCAAAGGTGCGGACGTAGGCGCGGATCTGGTCGGCAAGGTTGAAGCCGGAATTCCCGAAGACGATCCACGCAACCCAGCTGTTATTGCCGATAACGTAGGTGACAATGTCGGCGACTGCGCAGGGATGGCGGCTGACTTGTTTGAAACCTATGCGGTTACGATTATCGCCACCATGTTATTGGGCGCATTATTGTTTACCGCCAACGCCGGTAGCGCTGTTGTTTATCCGTTAATGCTCGGCGCCGTTTCGATTATTGCCTCTATCGTTGGCTGCTATTATGTCAAGATGCGCGACGGCGGCACGATCATGAGCGCGCTCTATCGCGGTTTGATGGTTGCAGGCGGTATTGCATTGGTGGCGTACTTACCGGTTACCGTATGGTTTATGGGTGACATGTCGCTTGTTATCGACGGTACCGAAGTTTCTGGCGGCATGCTGGTAATGCGCATTTTCCTGGCTGCAACGATTGGTCTGGTGCTGACTGGATTGATGGTTGTTATCACCGAATACTACACCTCAACCGACTATCATCCTGTTAAGCACATCGCTGAAGCATCCACAACCGGCCACGCAACCAATATTATTGCCGGCTTGGGCGTTTCTATGCGCGCAACTGCGGCACCGGTTCTGGCTGTTTGTATCAGTATCATTTTGGCCTATGCATTAGCCGGTTTATACGGTATCGCTATCGCGGCAACCTCAATGTTGTCGATGACGGGTATTATCGTGGCACTGGATGCGTACGGTCCAATTACCGATAATGCGGGCGGTATTGCAGAAATGTCGGAAATGCCGGATTCCGTGCGCGCTATTACCGATCCACTGGATGCTGTCGGTAATACCACCAAAGCAGTAACCAAGGGTTATGCGATCGGATCCGCAGGTTTGGCTGCACTGGTATTGTTTGCCGACTACACGCACGCGCTGGAACACGCCGGACATGAACTGACTTTTGATCTGTCCAATCACATGGTGATTATCGGTCTCTTTATCGGCGGTATGATTCCTTATTTATTCGGTGCGATGTCGATGGAAGCCGTCGGACGCGCAGCAGGATCGGTGGTTATCGAAGTGCGCCGTCAGTTCAAGGAAATTCCTGGCATCATGGAAGGCACAGCGAAGCCTGATTATTCCCGTGCGGTCGATATGCTGACGAAAGCCGCGATCAATGAAATGATGGTTCCTTCGTTATTGCCGGTACTAATTCCGCTGTTAGTAGGCGTCATTTTAGGGCCGCAAGCATTGGGTGGTGTATTGATGGGTTCTATCGTAACCGGTTTGTTTGTCGCAATTTCCATGACAACCGGCGGTGGTGCTTGGGATAATGCGAAGAAATATATCGAAGACGGACACTTCGGCGGTAAAGGCAGTGAAGCTCATAAAGCATCAGTGACGGGCGATACTGTTGGTGATCCATACAAAGACACTGCAGGTCCAGCAATTAATCCATTGATTAAAATTATCAATATTGTAGCTTTGTTGATAATTCCATTGCTGTAAATAGTTCTGTATCAAGCAGTAATTTAAAAAGCACATCGGATTCGATGTGCTTTTTTTATGCTTTTTATAGGGAAACGCTGATCAAACTATACGAATAAATTACTTCGTTGCGTGGCACTCGCACCCTCACCTATCGTGTTGATAGGCCTCGGTTTTTGCGTTCCATGCGCCTCGTACTTCATCTCGTCCGCCGAATCAATCAGCGTTTCCTTAGCGAAAACCTGCCACCATAATTCCACCGGTTGTGCCGATTATTTGTTAAGCCTGGCTTAAATGTGGCAAACTTCACAGCTGAACTTATTACGGGTATTTTAATTCGTGTCCCCCTACGAACTTTTCATCGGTTTGCGTTATACGCGCGCCAAGAAACGCAATCACTTCATCTCATTTATTTCGCTGATTTCCCTGATGGGAATTACGCTGGGAATGACGGCGCTGATTACCGTCATGTCGGTCATGAATGGATTCCAGAAAGAAGTGCGCACCCGCATTTTGGGTGTGGCGTCGCATGTGCAGATCGCTAGTCCTCATGGCAATCTGAGCCACTGGCAGCAAATCGCGGATGAAACCAGCAAACATCCGGCCGTCGAAGCCGCCGCCCCGTATGTCAGCGCGCAAGGTATGCTGTCGCATAACCAGGTCGTGCAAGGTGTAATGGTGCGCGGCATTTTGCCGGCGATGGAAGATAAAGTAGCCAATTTCTCCCATTCGATGGTCAGCGGCAAGCTGGACAACCTGGTACCGGGAGAATTCGGTATCGTGATCGGCATGGAACTGGCGCGCATGCTGGGCACTTTCGTCGGCGATAAAATCGTCTTGATTTCGCCGCAAGGCCAAGTCACGCCGGCGGGTATTTTGCCTCGGCTAAAGCAGTTCACCGTGGTTGGTATTTTTGAAGTGGGACATTTTGAATACGACTCCGGGCTGGTTTTGATCCACATGTTCGATGCACAAAAACTGTATCGCATGGAAAACGACGATGTATCCGGCGTACGCCTCAAACTGACCGATTTATTTCAAGCACCCAAAGTAGTGCAAGAATTACCCGCACTGCTGACCATCGACAGTCATATCAGCGATTGGACCAAACAGCACGCCAACTACTTCCGTGCCATCCAGATCGAAAAACGCATGCTATCGCTGATTCTGGCGTTAATCATTGCAGTGGCGGCATTCAACATCGTCTCGACCTTGGTGATGGCGGTAACGGATAAAGAATCCGACATCGCGATTCTGCGCACACTGGGTGCAAGCCCGCGCAGCATCATGAAGATATTCATCGTACAAGGAACATTTATCGGCGTTTTCGGCACCATTCTCGGTGTTACCGGCGGCATGCTGCTGGCCTACAACGTCAGTGAAGTGGTTGCGTTCATTGAAAGCCTATTCAATGTGCAATTCCTGTCGCGGGAAATTTATTACATCAGCAGAATCCCGACTGATCCGCAAATGGCAGACATTACCAGCGTAGCTGTAACCTCGTTTGTGCTGAGTCTGCTGGCCACGATCTATCCCAGCTACCGTGCGTCCAAAGTAAATCCGGCGGAGGCATTGCGCTATGAATGATATCGTCATTTCCTGCCGCAGTCTGGTCAAACAGTTTTCCCAGGGCGATCTGGCAGTTCCGGTTCTGAAAGGTGTCAACCTGGATCTGCGCAAAGGCGAGATGCTGGCGATCGTCGGCGCGTCCGGCTCGGGCAAAAGCACGCTGTTGCATGTGCTCGGTGGATTGGATGTGCCGACCAGCGGAGACATCCGGATTCTCGGGCAGAACATCGCGCAGATCGGCGAAGAACAACGTTGCCGCTTGCGCAACGGCTCACTCGGGTTCATTTATCAGTTTCATCATTTGCTGCTGGAATTCAGCGCATTGGAAAATGTGGCCATGCCGTTGCTGATTCGCCGCCTGCCAAGCCGGGAGGCGTATGACCGCGCCGCCGATATGCTGAAACTGGTCGGCTTGAGCCATCGCCTGACGCATACCCCAGGTGAGTTGTCCGGCGGCGAGCGTCAGCGCGCCGCTGTGGCGCGCGCATTGGTGACACAGCCCGCCTGTATTCTGGCGGATGAACCCACCGGTAATCTGGATCGGCAAACGGCCGAGCATGTTTTTGATCTCATGCTGGAGTTAAATCATAAAATCAATGCCAGTCTGATCATCGTCACGCACGATGCCCGTCTGGCCAACCGCGCACAGCGTATCCAGCAACTGATCGACGGTGTTCTATGCGACATCGATCAGGCATCATAAAGCTGCAACCGGCAATTTCCGATTCATTCTAATCATCGCCTATGCGTACATTATTCACGTACATCATGGTTTTCCCCCAGCGCAGCGCATTCGTGCTCGTTGCGTTGCTGATCGCCGGTATCGCGGAAGGATTGAGCCTGACTGCGCTACTGCCTTTGATATCGATCGCCGTCGGCGACGTCGGGGGATCGAACGAATCCGGTATCGGTAAATTCATGGAAAAAGCACTGCAGGATATCGGTATCGATCCCACGCTGGATACCATTCTGATCATTATCGTCGGTGGCATGTTTTTCAAGGGATTCGTGTTGTTGCTGGCCAACCGCCAAGTCGGCTATACCGTTGCGCATGTGGCCACCGCCTTGCGTCTGGATTTGATTGAGGCTTTGCTGGCCAGCCGCTGGCAATATTATCTGCGGCAACCGGCCGGTTCGCTCGCCAATTCCATCGCTTCGGAAGCTTATCGCGCAGCCAACGGTTTCGAGCACAGCGTCAATGTGTTGTCTCTGATGGTGCAAGTGCTGGTGTACGCCATTGTCGCACTGTTCATTTCATGGGAAGCCACGCTCGCCTCTTTGATTATCGGCTCCTTCCTGTTGTTTGCGCTCAACAGCTTAGTCAACGCGACACGCCGCGCGGGCACGAAGCAAACCCATTTGTTGCGCGACTTACTTGCTTACCTGTCGGATGTACTGAGTTCGGTGAAATCACTCAAAGCGATGGCGCGTGATAACGTGGCCGATGCCATTTTGCGCGAGCAGACACAACAACTGGAAAAAGCCACGCGCCGTGAAGTGATGAACCGGGAAGCTTTGAACTCGCTGCAAGAACCCATTCTCGCCGCGCTGACAGCCAGCGGCTTGTATCTCGCGCTGGTCATTTGGCAGCTCTCCCTGCCGGAAGTCATGCTGATGGTATTTTTGCTGACGCGTATCCTCGGCTTATTAAATAAGACACAACGCAGACACCAGCAACTGGCGGCGCAAGAAAGCGCCTACTGGGCGTTGCGTAAGGCTGCCGAAGGCGCACGCGCAGCAGCGGAAAGGGCGACCGGAACGTTGCAGCCTACGTTGCAAAAAGGTGTAACGCTGCATCACGTGCGTTTCAATTATGAACGTAAAGTGATATTCAGGGATTTGAGTATCGAGATACCGATCAATACGTTTACTGCCGTCATGGGGCCGTCCGGCGCCGGCAAGAGCACGCTATTGGATCTACTTTGCGGCTTGACCGAGCCGCAATCCGGCGAAGTGCGGATCGACGGCGTGTCGTTGCACGACATTAATCTGCGCGAATGGCGTCACATGATCGGTTATGTCTCGCAAGACACCATTTTGCTGCACGATACCGTACTGAATAACATTCTGGTCGGCGAACCGTCGCTCTCTGCCACCGATGCCGAACGGGCGCTGCGCCAGGCCGGCGCATGGGATTTTGTCAATGCGCTGCCGGATGGCATGCTTACCGTAGTCGGCGAGCGCGGCGGATTGCTGTCCGGCGGGCAGCGTCAACGCATTGCGATTGCGCGGGCGCTAGCGCACAAGCCGTCGTTCTTGATTCTGGACGAACCCACCAGCGCGCTCGATCCGGAAAGCGAACGCACCATCTGCGAAACGCTGCAGAACCTGGCGCAGGATCTGACGATTATCGCCGTTTCGCACCAACCGGCGGTAATTAACGCCGCCGATCGCGTATTCATGCTTTCCAATGGTGAGGCGGAAGCGTTGTCGCAGGAAGCACACCGGTAATTTCACTCCGAACATCCGTGCACAACACTCCGCAACAAACGCTGCCGCGTGGCGCGATGAAATCATATTGATCATTCAACTGAATCCCAATCGTTTCCCTCTGTTACTCGCTTAAATTATCCCATCTGTTCTTCACAAATAAGCGGAAATTCTTCACCTTATCGTACTTTGATATATCATTACCATTGTCAGGGGGAAAACAAAGTTATTAAATAGGATCTGAGAAAACGGAAAAAGACTTTTTGGGGAAACGGGAGAAAATGAGCATGCCCAACATACCATCTGACCGCGCTGTCGCTATGCTGTCGGTTATCAAAGAATTCAAGCAGCTATCAGCAAAAGAAATTGAGAAAGCCGCTACTGTCTGCCGATGGCATCGTTATGATGCTGAAAATGAAATCGTGCGCTATCGCGATCACAGCAACAGCGTTTTTTTCATTGTTCAGGGTGAAATTCGTGTGATGTATCACAGTCTATCGGGCCGGGAAGTTATTCTGTGCAATTTATCCGTGGGCGATATGCTTGGTGAGCTGACGGCGATAGACGGTTACCCCCGTTCCGCCACGGCGATTGCCAAAACCAGTGCATTGCTGGCGTCGATGCCCGCATTAGACTTTCAGAATCTGGTGTATTCCAACCGGCAAATTGCCGAGACCATACTGAAGCGTTTGACCATGCAAGTTCGCCGTCTCACCGAGCGCGTTTACGATTTTAGCACGCTGGCGGTACGTAACCGAATTCAATCGGAGCTGTTGCGTTTGGCTAGAGATCACATGATCTCGGCAAATACCGCAGTCATTTCACCCGCACCAACCCAGACTGAGATCGCAAATTTGGTCAGTACACACCGCGAAGCGGTCTCACGTGAACTGAAAGAACTCGCCGGAGATAACCTCATCATGCGCCAAGGACGTGACTTACATGTGCTCGATATCGCCAGACTGACGCAAAAGGTCAATGAAACGCGCGGCAGCTTTTAGGGAAGCTCTGAAAAACGATTGCGCTCGATCACATTGCGTTGAGATCACGTTCAAAATACTCATTTACAACTTATAAACTGCGCTTTCTCACCTGATTTCGCCTTGTTTGACCATCACTCGCTACCTTTTTCAGAGCCTCCTTAATTCTTCCCGCATTACCCGATACTCCGGATAGACCCTTCCCACCACCTCCCAAAACGCCTTCGAGTGATTCATCTCGATCAAATGTGCAAGTTCGTGCGCGACGACGTAATCAATCAAATGCAGCGGCAGTTGTATCAGACGCCAGTTGAGGCTGATGATGCCGCGGCTGTTGCAGCTGCCCCAGCGGGTTTTGGCTTGGGATAGGCGAAAGGGTGGAGTGGGGACTGCCAATTTCGGTGCATAAAGTTCGATGCGTTGCTTAAAGCAGGTAATCGCTTGCTGTTGGTACCAGTTCATCACGAAGATTTGGATTTGATGGGGGGTGAGTTCGAGGGCGAGCGGTTGCGGCAGATCATGGTCGAATGATTGTGTCATTGCGATTTCGCCAGGCGGTTTCAGTGCAATGCGCCACGGCTCGCCAAGCAACGGATAGGCGGCGTCCAATGACCAGTCAAGCGTCAAGCTTTTTTTGTCCTGCCATTGCGCGAGTTTTTTCGTAATCCATCCGGCCTTTTGCTGCAAAACGCTATCGATATGGGCAAGCGGCGTATGCAACGGCGCACTGATACGCAAGCCGTGCTGACTGATTTGCAGGCCGATCGATCGGCGCCGGCTGCGTGTCAGGATGTAGCTGATGGTGTGACCGTTGAGCATGGCGGTTTGTGTCAGCACGGCTAGGATTGCTGCGAGCTGGTTTGTCCGATGCGCAGCATTTCAGCTTCGATCCACGCTTCCACTTGCGCGTTTAGTTCACCGGCTTCCATGCCGGTGGGGTTGATCGGCTGGCCGATGCTGACGGTGATTGTGCCGGGATGTTTGACGAAAGAATTTCTACCCCAGAATTCCCCAGCATTATGTGCGACTGGCACCACCGGCACGCTGGTATGTGTCGCCAGCCACGCACCGCCAATGCGGTACTTGCCGCGCTGTCCCGGCGGAATGCGCGTGCCTTCCGGGAACACCACGATCCAAAAACCTAGCTTGAGGCGATCTTTACCTTGCTCGACGATTTGTTCCAGGGCTTTTTTCTTGGCGTTGCGGTCGATCGCGATCGGGCTGGTCATCGCCAAGCCCCAACCGAAAAACGGGATGCGCAGCAGCTCTTTTTTCAGCACCCACACCTGCGGTGGGAAAATTTCCTGAAACGCCAAGGTTTCCCACGCCGATTGGTGCTTGGATAGCACGATGCTCGGTTTTTTTGGAATATTCTCCGCGCCGAGGATGCGATAACGCAATCCGCACAGGTGCCACAGTAGAAACAGCATGATGCGCGTCCAGCTCGAGGTGACGCGGTAACGGTTATGCGGCGATAGCGGAAAGCACGCCAGCGTCAGCAGCGCGTACGGCGGCGTGATGATGACTTGCAGCAACATGTACAACGCTGAACGGAGAAATGCCACGCTTACTCTTCTCCAACCAGTGCGCCGGCCACAGCCGCCAGATCGGCGAAAATCTGCGTATGCGCCGGAATTTCCATAGCTGCGCGTGTCTTCTCCCCGTTACCGGTCAGCACCAACACCGGAATCGCACCGACCGCAGCCGCCGCTTGCAAATCCTTCAACGAATCGCCGACTACCATGATATTTTTCAGATTGACGCCGTAGCGCTGCATAATTTCGTCAAATAAACCAGTCGCCGGTTTGCGGCAATTGCATTTGTCCGCGCTGGTGTGCGGGCAGAAAAATATCGCATCGATACGCCCGCCCGCGTGGTTGACGGCCTTGTGCATCTTGTCGTTGATG
>JBDHRU010000068.1:0-11006 GCA_039807765.1 Nitrosomonas sp.
ATGCCGGTGCGATTGGCAACCCGGAAAATATGCGTATCGACTGCGATGGTCGGTTCGCCGAACGCGGTGTTCAGAATGACATTGGCGGTTTTGCGTCCGACACCGGGCAATTTTTCCAGTTGTTCGCGCGTGCGGGGTACTTCGCTGCAATGCTGCTGTATCAACATTTGGCAAGTTGCCAGAATATTTTTCGCTTTGGTTTTGTATAGTCCGATGCTTTTGATGAATTCAGTCAAACCCGCTTCGCCCAACGCAAGAATCGTTTCCGGCGTGTTGGCTTGCGGAAATAATTTGCGTGTTGCCAGATTCACGCTTTTGTCTGTTGCCTGCGCGGAAAGAATAACCGCGATCAGGAGTTCGAAAGGGGAGTGATATTCCAGCTCGGTTGTGGGGTGCGGATTGGCTGTTTTCAGACAAGCAAAAATTTCATGGCGTTTAGCTGCGTTCATGGGGTTTTACCGGTGAATGAGGATGGTTTGCCTTGTTTCGGGCCGCCGCAGCGCGCTGGATCGCGGCTTGAACGATTGCTCTCTTACGTTCATCCGCAGATGTCGGGTTTTTCTCTATTGGTACGACGGGCTTGTGCCTGGATTCTGTCTTGCTGGTTCGTTTTTCGCGCTCTAATCGCAGTAAGCGGAATTGGTGGCGCGTGCGTGCGTTATCGGCCGCTTGTTTCTTGTATGCATCATTCTTGTTTTCGTCTACAGGCACCAAACTGATGCAGTCCATCGGACAGGGTGCGATGCATAACTCGCAGCCGGTGCACTCTGCAGCAATGACGGTATGCAGTTGTTTGCCCGCTCCGACAATGGCGTCGATAGGGCAAGCCCGGATGCAGAATGTACAACCGATGCACAGCTGCTCATCGATCCAGGCAACAACTTTGTCAGGACGGGGAAAACCGTGCGATGTATTCAGCGGTTTTGGCGCCATACCCAATAACCGCGCCAATTTCTCAACACCTTCCTGACCGCCGGGCGGACATTGATTGATATCTGCGCATCCTTCCACGATGGCTTCCGCATAGGGTCTGCAGCCGGAAAAACCGCATTTACCGCATTGCGTTTGTGGCAACAGCGCGTCGATTTCTTCTATTAGCGACTGACTTATTTTCATTCTATTTTTATTTTTCGTACCGGGTGCAAACTACTCGGGCAATTTCCTTAACCAAATCCGGGCCGCGATAAATCAAACCCGTATATAACTGCACCAGGCTTGCGCCAGCTGCCAATTTCTCCTGTGCATCACCAGGCGACATAATACCGCCGACGCCGATAATGGGGATGGCGCCTTGCAGCACATGATGCAATTGGCGAATGACCCCCGTGGCACGCTGCGTCAGCGGGGCGCCGCTCAATCCGCCGCTTTCCCGCGCCGCCGACAGGTGTTCGATGCCTGTGCGTGTAATCGTGGTATTGGTGGCGATCACACCATCGATGCGATGCTTCATCAGCAGTGCGGCAATAGCTTGGATTTGCGTCTCGTCGAGATCGGGTGCAATTTTGACTGCCATTGGCACATATTTTCCATGAACTTGCGCCAGTCTGGCTTGTTCGGATTTTAATCGGGCAAGTAACTGATCGAGCAGCGCATCGGCAGTTTGCAATTGCCGCAGATTCTGGGTGTTTGGCGACGAGATATTGACGGTTACGTAACTGGCATAGCGGTAAACTTTTTGTAAACCGATCAGATAATCGTCCACTGCTTTTTCCAGCGGTGTATCGAAATTCTTGCCGATATTGATACCCAGTATGCCTTGATAAACCGAGCGCTTGATGTTCTCAACCAATTGGTCCGCGCCGTGATTATTAAAACCAAGGCGATTGATCAGCGCGCGTGCTTCGGGAATACGAAAAATGCGTGGCGCCGGATTGCCCGGTTGAGGCTGTGGTGTGACGGTGCCAATTTCAATAAAGCCGAATCCGAGCGCTGCCAGCGCGTCCAAGTACTCGCCATTTTTGTCCAATCCGGCAGCGAGCCCGATCGGATTGGGAAAATTCAATCCCATGACATTGCGCGGTTGACAGGGAATTGAAGCGGTTTTCAATAATCCGAATTTTCTGGCTTGCTCAAGTACATGGAAAGTGATGCGATGGGCGGATTCGGGATCAAGCTTGAAAAGCAAAGGGCGAAGAAGTGAGTAGAGCATGCCGGAGTTTTGTATTGAAAGGATTCGCCGATATGAAGCGATTTTACGCAAGAATGCTGTTGTCCAGCACGACCCATTGATTGTTTATCAACACCTCGAGCGGTTGAAAATTGGCTTTATAGCGCATTTTCCGGTTTTCCTTGATCCAGTAGCCTAGGTAAAGATAATGCAAATCAAGTTTCCGGCACTGCTCGATCTGCCACAAAATGTTGTAAGTGCCGAAACTCGCCTGTGCAACCTCCGTATCATAAAAAGTATAAACCGACGATAACCCATCCGGCAGCAAATCGATGATGCTGACCATGCGTAACTGCTCATCTTCATGAAACTCAATCAATTTGGAATTCACATGGCTTTGCAGCAGAAAATTGTGATACTGCTCACGGCAATCATTATCCATGCCGCCGCCAAAGTGTCGTGTTGTTTGATAGCGTTGGTAGAGCGCGTAATGCGCCGCTTTGTAATGCAGCGGATGAACAGTGGCGGTTAAATGCCGATGCTGCTTCCAGGCGCGGCGCTGTGCGCGTTTGGGGGCGAAGGCTTTTACGTCAATCCGCACGGAAAGGCAGGCGTGGCAGTGTTCGCAACAAGGGCGGTAAGTGTAGTGGCCGCTGCGGCGGAAGCCGGCTTGCACCAATATCCCATAAGCCTGCGCATCGATGAGATGCTCCGGTGTGACGACTTCGGAACAAGCCAGTTTATCGGGCAAATAGCTGCACGAATAAGGATTGGTGGTATGAAATTTAAGCACAGGTATCTTCAATTATTCGATCAGCGTACGAGCAAAGTTCCATTTTTTGTCCGGTTCGATTCCAGGAATTAAAGCATCGAGTTTTTGACTGAATTCCGCTCTTGAAATTTCCCGCGCACCCAATGATGCCAAATGACTGGTTCTAACCTGACAATCGATCATGCCATATTCCCAGTATTGTAGCTGCTTTACGAGATGCACGAAGGCGATTTTTGAGGCATCCGGGCGGTGTGAAAACATCGATTCGCCGAAAAAAACTTTTCCCAGTGCGACACCATAGAGACCGCCGACCAGTTCGCCATCGATCCAGGTTTCCACCGAGTGCGCCAGCCCCATTTCGTGAAGAGCGCTATAAGCCGCGATCATTTGCGGATGTATCCAAGTTCCGGCTTGTCCCTTGCGCGGTGCAGCACAAGCCTCCATGACTTGGGTAAAACTGCGATCTGTAAGGATTTGATAATGATCTTTTCTCAATATCTTACGTAATGATCGGGAAATTTTTAGTTCATCGGGAAACAATACCATCCGGGGATCCGGAGTCCACCAAAGGATCGGATCGTCTTCGTTGAACCAGGGGAAAATACCTTTGTGATAAGCCGCCAGCAAGCGCTGCGGTGAAAGATCCCCTCCCGCAGCTAGTAGCCCGTTGGGCTCGGTAAGTGCGTTTTCCACGGGGGGAAACAGTGTTAAAGAGTTTGTTCCGGGAATCATTTCTTCTATCTAATTCATCAATAACAATAGCTTAATCAAGTTACTGTTAGGAACAATACATGACATTTGTCCCGAATAATGTCTTAAAAAATAAATTTTTTCATGACAAATATCCTATTATTTGTGGATAAATATCCCGTTTTGTGAGATTGTTTGAGTTAAGTATCCCGTCCGCAGGTAACGGGGTACTCACTGCGTTCTTCAGTCAAGTTGACACAGATCAATGTTGCTGCAGATCTTTTTTTTTATGCTGTGACAGTTGAAGTCAGATGCTAAAAAAACCAAACCTCTAAGGAGAATTATATGAAGTATTTCTTACAAAAGGAAAAATTAACCAGCAGTTTTATAGCTGGCTCACTTTTAACTATTATTGTAACGGCTTCACCGCAAGTTTTAGCGCATGATACTGCCGCAGAGCGTATCAAGTTATTGGAAAAAAGATTGCAAGCCATTCAATCCGAATTAGAAAAAGTAAAATCAGAATCTTCTCAAGCGGTACAGAAGGTAAATACGATTGAGCAAACCACCAATCAGACGGTGCAGAAAGTAAACAATATTCAGCAAGCCAATACCGCTTTGGAAAGTCGTGTTGCGCCATTAGAAAATATTGAACAAAAAAGCCATCACATGCTGTTCTTCCGCGGCGGTTATTCACACATGATGAATCATCGTAATGGCGTAACGATAGAAAATCCGGTTCTGCCGATCGGAGCGCAAGATCATGCCAATAAGGACGGGTGGTATGCTGGCGCAGGCTTGGACTGGAATTTAACGCGCGATGTATGGGGTTTTGTGCCTAAAACTTCTGTTTTTGCGGAAGTTATGTTCGAATACAAGCAATTCGGTTCGCATGTCATGGGTAACGGCGCGGTCGGTAATGTGCCCAGCATGTTAGCGGGTGGAGCATTGAACCCGATCAATGTAACGGTGAGTCAGTTTACTTTGACTGCTTCGCCAAAAATCAAGTTTTTCGAAGGCTCTAAACTGCGTCCGTGGATTATTCCAGCCGGTTTGGCTATTCATGTCATGAGTCCTCCAACGCAATCGATTACTTATATTGTTCCGGGCGTGCAATTCGGTGCAGGTGTTGATTACAACATTTGGAAAAACTTCTTTGTCGGTATCGATGGTCGCTATCAGTTAACAGCGGGTCAGTCGGATCACGTCAATCTAAGTGGCATGACGGCTGGCGGTTATCTTGGAATCGGGTTTTAAAGGTTTCAAAAAGAACGAAAATAAATTAATAACCTAATTATCTTTTTTTGATTCTCGATATTACTTTTGCTCGTTCACAGCCAGAAGAGTATGAATGCGGAATGAAGCCTTCACGCCTCGCTATTCGTTTAGTGGGGCGTTTTTTTATGAAATCTCGCAGCAAACGCATAGTGGAATCTTTTTGCTAAATTGGCTATTAACACCAATAATTTATTAAGACCATCACAACCCCAAACTCGATCACAGAATAAGTTTCATTGTTTATTTTTGACCGGTGAAAACAAACTGCCAGTGTTAGCTGGCAGTTTGCTTTTACTTCAGATTAATGCCCGATGGGATTTTTCTGTAGGTCTGTGAGACCGACTTTCCATGCTTCCGGTAGGTTTTGCACCCAACCGTTATAGACATTAGGAATCGCCAATACACCCTGACCACCGAATCCAGGCAAGCGGCTAACCGTATCATCGATCGCCGTGGTTTCGCCAGTCACGAGAGGAACATACCCAGCGATCATAGCATCGCTTAAGTTGCCGTCACCATTCGGATCCGTATCGACTACGATAAGCCGGTTGGAGAATTTACTCGTGACATAAGCGTAGTAACCGCCACCTTTTTTGGCGCCGAAGTTCGCACCATGACAACCGGGATCGGCCTCCAAGCTTGCGGCGATTGTATCGGTTTTAGTATCAATGACCACAATTTGACCACCCATTGAAGCAATGACCATAGACTTGCCGTCCGGGGCAACCGGTGTTTGAATGGGTAATATGCCAATTGCTTTTTTTCCATTTCCATCTTTGTCCGTTAAGACTCCGGTAATTGGATCGTAATCGGCAATAAGGCTAACGGTTTTCTGTAAATGGCCCGCTCCATCCAACACACTCAAAGTATGATGCAGCAGATTGGTCGCATAAATTTTGCTTGAATCCGGCATCATCCCGATTGCAACCGGGTGCGCACCTGGAACATTATTTCCTGTAGGGGTTCTGGCTTCGATGCCGCCATTGCTGCCATAAACTCCGACGTCGCCGGTGCTGATATTCGGCGTTACGATCTTGCTACCGTCCGCGCTGATCCAATGCCCATGCGGATGAGCCGCACTTTGCCCGGAAGCCTGCGTAGGTAATGCCTTGAAGACATAGCTGGTGCCAGCTGGCATCATCATGATGCTATCTTCACCATTATTCGCGATCGTGACATCATCCGTGGATGGTAATGTCATTACATGAGAAGGCGAAAAACCTACCTGCACGTTTTTGATCAATTTACCATTGGTACGGTTGATCAAGGTCAATTTGTTATCAAACCATTGTGTCTGATAAACGACTGATTGATCCCGGTTAACCCACATGTTATGCGGATTATTCATGTTGATCTCGGGTAATGAGATCTTGCGTTTAACAGTCCAGTTTGTCGTATCGACTACTGAAATGGTACCCGGCTTGTATTTTCCGGTGGTTTTTTCGAATTGCGTATCAACCCATACTTCACCTACGCCAGGCACTGCCGGAGTAGAACCGAATGCAATCTGTTGGCGGCTATTTAAAGCCGATAACGATATTGCCAATCCGCCACTGGTGATATTACCGCCAGGTGCGCCGGAAATTCGGACTGGCAGGGTTGGGAACTTCACGCTCCAATTTCCGGTTGAATAATCTTGCCAATTGTCTGGTGCGGTAGCGATAAAAAATGTTGTCAGCAATTTAACAGCAAGATCAGAGCTAGTTTGTAGACCTGTAATACCGGTCACGAGATCGATTTTATAGTCGGCGGCCGGATTGCCTAAATCAAGACCTTCGGTATTAGGATCGTCGACGATGATTGCAGCAAACATGAATGGATGCACTTTACAGGTAAAGACGTACAAGCCCGGTGTGTCGAGTTTGACAATGCCGCCGCCACGATAGGCGTTGGTCTGATTGAAAGGCATATGAGCTGCGCCTGTAGGCCACAGCAATGAGCTGATGCTGTGCACGCCATTGGTGTCCGACATAACGAAGTTTACGCTGCTGCCCGGAGACATAACTTCTAAAGATTTGGTTTTAATATCGTAGGGTAGTCCGACGATAGCATCTCCACGCGCACTTCTGAACCAGCTGGCAGGTTCATCGCTGACTTCAAATGTCACCAAACCGGGTACGTCTTTAGTACCCAGCAAAATCCGTCCGTACGGTGATGCGCCAACGACACTGGTGCCGCTGCCGCCAACCGGATCAACCTTGAAGCTGCCGTGCATGCCGGCTTCCATATGTGAAACCAGGTGGCAGTGGTATTGCCAATCACCCGCACCGACGCCGCTACCTGCTTTAACCGTGAAGGAATGAGTGTCTGTGCCCTCTTGCAATAATTTGACGTCAATGGTCGAGTTGGTTCCGGTTTTAAGCCAGCGGTGCGCATGCAAATGGAAGGTATGCCCCGGCCCAACCGATAAAATATGAAAACGGACAATGTCGTTTTCTACTGCGCCAGGATTCGGGTTCGCCCATAGCGGTTTTTGCGTTATGCCATCGCCGGAGATTTCGGTGCCCCAGAAGGTTGAACCAACCATGAACAGCACAAATTGCTTGTCGATGTCCGCTTGCGATACAGGGATGATAGCACCATCCTTGTCGACGAATTTATCGACTGGGCCGCTGGCGGGATCGACAATCAGCGCACCGAACAAACCGAGCATTTCCTTTCCATTACCATGATAAACAAACGTGCCGGATTTATTGGCATGAAAAGTATAGTGTTTCGTTTGTCCTGGCAATGCGTTAGCGTCACCTTTGCCCTGGTCTTGCAGGCCAGGTACGCTAAAGCCGACCGCAACCGATGTGTTGTTGGTCAGCGTCACATTGATCGTATCACCTTGTCTTACAAACAAAGCTGGCCCTGGAATCACAGCTTCCTGATCGCTGCCTAGGGCATAAGCGAGTTGACCGTTCGGTAGGGTTTTAGCTGTAACATTAAAACTTTGTACCGCTGATAGCGCCACCGGGGACGCCAGTACAGTAATAGCAAACAGTATTACAGCTGTTAGCATCGGGAGCGGATTCTTAATCCAAGAAATATTTTTATTCATAGTGTTATCCTTGTTAGGTATGTTTTTCCAGTGCTTACTTGACGATAAATTTACCGGTCATACCCATTAATTTGTTTGAGTAGTTGTTATCTACGTACTGAGTGCTGCTTTTAGCCTTGACGGTAAATACATGCTTCTCAAGCGGACCGATTGCAGCTTGATCGATAAGGTTGTGAGTTCCTGGATCGAACCATTTATAGCCGTTCAATGAAAAATTATGAATGTCGGTGCCCAATGCGATCAGATGAAATCTGACATCGCTATTTTTTGTGGCGGATAGTGTCGGGTTAACGCCGTGCTGCGATTGTTTTTGGTCTGCGCCATTAATTTCCATTCCCCAGAAAGCATCATCGCCGAGATAGAGCACATACTCTTTGGTGTAACCGGTGGAGCCGGCGGGATTAACGATGATGGCGCCAAAGAGACCTTTGGTTTCGGCGCCGTTATGGGTTGCGAAATTGTGATCGTGATAGGCCCAGGTGCCTGCCGTTCCAGGTGCTACATTCCATTCGTAATCGTAGTTGTTGTGTGTAGCTTCCAAGCCGGCGCCTGCACCTTCGTCATCAAGATTGTTGATCACTTTGAGCGTACCGTCGCTTGTGATTTTGTAATGAACGCCGTGCACATGTACGCTGACTTGTTTGCTAACGCCTGGGGTTTGTGTAAATGCGTCCGGTATGTTGGTATCAAGCGTTATTTTAACAACATCGCCTTCGGTTAATACGATCGTAGGACCGGGAATGGTTGCTTCTTTACTATAGCGGTCGGTGATATTCACGCCGTCAACCAAGTGGCTTAGCATTTTGTACGCCATCAGCTTATTTTTGAATCCATCGTCACGCGTTTCTTCCGCAGTCAAATGTATGATGTGCTCGGCTGCGAAACTCTCCGCCACTGATAGAAAAGATATTGCGGATACAAGATAGATTGCCGCAAGCGATTGTTTTAAAAAAGTACTATTTGGCATCGACAGGGAATTTTCGGAGAATTCCTTAACATGCCACAGTTGATTGGATTGAAACATCATTATAAATACCCTCCTTTTTGTGAAAAGTGCACCACAAATCAAGAAAGCATAAGAAACTCCCTGCGGCCGAACGTCTGTAACTTACGATTCTTTTTTGTGCTGTATGATTTGGTTTATAGATCGCAGAAGTTGATGATTGCTCTCTATTTATTATTGATGCGCGGAGGAGTTTAACAAATCTATTTTTGGTCAAATAGATGTCATTTGTCCTTAAAATTTAACTATTTTTCGTTATCTTGCAGGTAAAATGTCCCAAGCAGGTAGGATTCTTTGAAGTAGTTATACATAGGTGCTTTCAGGCATAGCTCAATCTGCTTCTTTACGCCGATTTTCCTATAGATAACCGAGAGTTGATTGCGTACGGTTTTTTCCGTAACTAATAATTGCGCACTGATTTCTTTTGCCGATAGGCCTTTGCAGGCTAAATAGGCGATATGACGTTCGCTATCGCTTAATTTGGGTTGTTGTACTGGAGAGTGTCCATCCGTCGGTGCTTTTGCGGGTGAATTCGGATTAAACTGGGCTTGCCACAGCAATTTGGTCACATTGCGATCAAACCAGACTTGCCCTGCATGAATGGCAAAGATGGCTTTCAACAACAAATCCGAAGAATGGTGCTTGCTGATAATACCCATGGCTCCGGAACGAAAGGTTTGCAGATGTGCTTGTTCGCTATTTTGATGAGAAAAAGCCAGCACCTTGCTTTGCGGACAGGAACACAGCAATTTGGCAATATGTTCAGCATAGTGACCGCCGCTTAACTGCAGATCCATCAGAACGACATCCGGCTTATGGTGCACCGACAATTCGAATAAATCTTCGATTGAGTTCGCTTCCGCTACAAGATGGATTGCCGAATGATTCTCGAACAACGAGCGTAGACCTATGCGAACAAGCTCAAAACTTTCTGCTACTAAGAGACGTATTTTTGCGTGAGATTCCACAACCATGTTTTTTTAGTACTATAAAATTGTGTAAAACCTTTGGTAAGAAAGAGCCGAACTATTCACGAAGCCGTATTAAAAACCGTTTGTAATCCTGCACTGAGTACAAGATTGATTATGGATAAATAGATTATCAGGATTAGTTATTCTATCTATTTAATTTGGTATGGATTTTATCAAACTTGAGTTCTGACAAATAGGAGTCATTTGTCCCGAGATGAGGGGTATTTCTTAAAATTTTTTTAGTAAATATCCCGGTTTGATGGGGGGATTTGAATTCAGAAGCTTCTGAACATAATTGCATGAGTGGAGCATGTGTTCTGAGTGATCAAACGGCAGTTTGGATTTACCCGAACTCGCTATTGCAGACTGATGGAGATGTTAATTCCTTGTCCTGGGAGTATCTGCAAAGAGGCTTTAGGTCGTGCGCCGTAGAAGGGGTTTACCGGATTGATCAAGCCGCTACTCGTGGGAAGGAATTATTCCTTGATTTCCTGTTCAATCTGATCGGCTGTTACATGACGAACATCCTTTCCTTTCACCATATAAACGACGTATTCGGACATATTTTTGGCATGATCACCAATGCGTTCGATGGCCTTGGCGATAAATACAATTTCCAGGCAAGTGGAAATTTTTCTTGGATCTTCCATCATGAAAGTGATCAATTGACGCAAGATGGAGCGGAACTCTTCATCGACGAATTCATCCTGCCGGACAATTTGCGCGGCGGCATTCAAGTCTAAACGGGCAAAGGAGTCAAGCGACTTATGCAGCATATCCATAGCGATACTGGCGACATGCTTGACTTCATTGAAGCGGGGAATGTGCATGCGATCCGATGAATAGATCAATTTCGCCATACGGGCAATTTTTGCAGCCTCGTCGCCAATACGTTCCAAATCGGTAATCGTTTTAATCACCATCATGATCATTCGCAGATCGCTTGCGGTTGGTTGTCTGCGCGCAATAATCTGATTGCAGATTTCATCAATCGAAACTTCCATCGCATTGACACGGTGATCGCGAGTGATAACCTGATCTATCAGTTCCTCATTGCCGCTGGTTAACGCTTCGATCGCGCATTCGATCTGTTCTTCGACAAAACCGCCCATTTGCAAAACACGGGTGCGCACTTCTTCAAG
>JBDHRU010000002.1:0-45114 GCA_039807765.1 Nitrosomonas sp.
GACGATGCCGGCCACCTCGACGTGCTGCTGGATCGAATCGCGCAGCAATCCGGCAATGGCATCCAGATCGGTACGCAAACTTTTGCGCTGCTCTCCCTCCACATTATCGTACGCATGACTGCTGGCGACTTGGCGCACGGCTGATTCACTTTGAATTTGCAGGTAATTCAACGTGCTTTCAACATCGAAAACCGCCCGAGCGGTATCTTGCACGCGCCAGGCGATCACGGCGGCGATTTCAATCGGACTGCCGCGCTCATCATTGACTTTGAGAACCGGCGTATTCCAGTTATTGATCCGCAGCGACACCCGGGTCCGGTTATAAAACGGATTTACCCAGAAAAAACCGCTTGTATTGACCGTTCCAGCATAACTACCGAAAAAAATCATCACAGCCGCCTGATTGGGTTCGAGCGTGAACAATCCTTTACAACAGAACAGCGTGACCACCAGCAACACCGCGCCAACCCCTAACTTGACGGGACCGCCCGGTGTAGCTACTAAAAAAACCGCAAACAATAAGGCCGGTAGCAATATCATCAACATTAACCACCCGTTGGCGCCGGAAATTATTTGCTCGCCGGTGCCGATTGCATTGCTACCTGATCTATGGTTCATATTCACCTCCTTTTAATTGATCGATTGCAAGCAAAGTGTAGCAGTGATAAACCCGGTCAAAAAACAAATGCCGCTTGATTCAGGCGTAACCCAGATGCTTGCGCAACACCCTAAACATCCGCTTCTTACATTTTCTCGGAATGAATACCGCACGGTATTTACAGTCCCACTTTGCGTGGGTCAAACTCTGATACGCTTTCATCTTGAATCTCCTTCTCTTGGGCGAAATAGAAGATTCTCAATGACCTCCATATAGGCCAAACCACCGTGAATCCCTCAGCAAAACCGGAGGCCTACCGCACTGAGTTATGCAATAAATATGATATTAAGCAATAAAAAACCCATGCAATCCAATGAAATTAACAGTAATCTATTAACTGTTAGCCTAAGAAGGTTAAGGAGATTCTGAAAAAGATAGCGAGCGATAGCCAAGCAAGGCGGAAAAGCGCAATTTTTACGAGGTGTAAATGAGCATTTTGAATCTAATTTCAACACGGTATGGTTGAGCACAATAGTTTCTCAGCGTTCCCCTAAGAAAGCTCATATATTTTGATTAAATCCCTGCATGCAAGGAAAGTCGCTTTCATTGCATTAAAATATTTCTGCTTGAGTCCGTTAATATTCGCTTAAATCCGAAACATATTAAATTAATCGAGAATCTTGTTATGCACTCAATTTTCACTGGACTGTCTGTGATTTTTTTCTCCTTATCCGCTCTTATCACGTATAAGGCTCTAAATCCTCCCGTTTACACAACTTCTTATTGGGATAATCGCCCGGAAATAGCACTTGCACCCACGCCTATGCCTTCAGCACCTTTCATTCCGCCAGCACCTGCAGCAACAACTGATGCTTCAAATTACTCGACCGGTGAATCCGATGCCGATAAAGCTTTGGCTGAAGATATGAAGAAAACCATCACACAATCTGAAAATAAATTGGCCACAACAGAAGAGACGATAACCAATATCACAACGGCCAGCACGAGCACTCAGCCGCAAACTCTGACAGTATTCGGCGGCAAGACTTTCCGCTCCGGACAGGATGTCATCCAGGATGTTACTTATTCGGCCATTGAGAAATTAGTGAAAGAAATAGCCGCTTCTCCAAAGAGCCGTATTCTCATCGAAGGTCATACCGACAATGTACCAACCGGAAAATCCGGCAGCGACAATATGGATTTATCCCTGCGCCGCGCAAAAGCGATCGCCAATATACTGGTTTTACATGGCATACCGAAAGACCGCATATCGGTAACCGGCTATGGCGATACACAACCGATAAACTCTAACAACACCGAAGAAGGTAGAGCCAAGAACCGTCGAGTCGAAGTAAAACTTTTGCCGCCAGAGGGAGCCCATTAATGCACATGTACGCGCAGCACTTCAGCCTCAATCAACTTCCATTTGAAAATGTACCGGATCCGTTATTTTTTTATGATCATGGGGATCATGCCCGGATACGCAAGCAAATATCCGGCTCCCTGCTCAGTGGCCGAGGTTTGATCGTTGTCACCGGTCCAATCGGATCCGGCAAAACCACATTGAGTCAAATGATCAAATCGGATTTTCCCGAAAACATCAAACTCATTTGGATGGCGGAACCGCCTGCCAATAGCGCCGATCTTTATTTGTTTCTTGCACAGGAACTCGGCATTCAGCCAACCTCAGCGGAAAAAACCTTCGTTATGCGGGATATCCGGAATGCACTGCTGAGAATCAATGCGGAAGGAAAAAAGTGCCTAGTCATCATCGATGAATCCCATTTAATGACGGAGGATGTTATCAACGGCATCCGCTTGCTGAACAATCTTGAAGAAGGATCGACTAAACTCATCCAGTTACTATTGCTCGGTCAAGAAGAGTTGATGGAAAAAATCAACAGACCGGAAATGGCGCCATTCAAGCAACGCATCGCCGCGCTGGAGACATTGGGAAAAATGGATGTCGACCGGGTGATGAAATACATCACGCACCGCCTCCAGGTAGCCGGCGGCACGCCCAAACTTATTTCGGATACCGGATGGAGAGCGCTCTCGATTGCATTTGGCTCGGGCGGAACACCGCGGACAATCAATTCACTGTGTGACCGATCGCTTAATGTAGCTTATGAGCGAGACAAACTAATTGTTGACGCCAAGGATGTGTATGAAGCCACACAGCGAATGGGTATGATTACCGATGTATTTCATTACATTATTCTACTCAATAACCAAGATAGGAAAAATCAGGAATCAGATCCGGCGACCGATAGTCCGGCTCAGAAACCGGCACCATCGGCTCCACCAGTTCCGCCAATGCCCGAAAACCGGGTGGCTCCATCTCCACCTCACATCAGCGCACCGGAGCAAAAGATAACTCGAGAGGCTGCCAACGAACTTCCCGGCATCCCGAGAGAAAAGATTGATATATCCGGACATTCCTATGACGATATCGCAAAAAAAATTAAAGCCAAATACGATCAGAAAGGCTTAAAAATTTCTATCGGATTGTTTTTTCTGTCGATTATCTCATTTATCGGTAGCATTTTTTTCTTTTGCCATCGCTCCGATTCTTCGGGAATACTCGATTGTCTGCAAAATCTATTGAACTTCTAATCCGCGGTTCATCCAGGGAAGCTTGATATCTCCAGGAGAAAACTTATGCGTAATTTACGAACACTCACGCTCATTGTCTGTATTCTGTTACTAAGCGGTTGTGGCTACAATACACTGCAAGCCACCGACGAACAAATCAAAGCCAGCTGGGCGGAGGTATTGAATCAATATAAACGCCGCGCTGATTTGGTGCCGAATCTGGTCAATACGGTCAAAGGGTTTGCCGCACAGGAAAAAGATGTATTGCTGGGTGTCACCAACGCTCGCTCCAGAGCCAGTGGTATTCAGGCAACCCCGGAGCTGATCAATAACCCGGAAGCCTTCGCCAAATTCCAAAACGCACAAGGCGAATTATCGAGTGCGCTTGCGAGACTGCTGGTCGTTACTGAGAATTATCCCGAATTGAAATCCGATGCAAATTTCCGCGATTTGCAGGCGCAGTTGGAAGGTACCGAAAACCGTATCACCGTGGCGCGCAATCGCTACATCAAAGCCGTGCAGGAATACAATATCGTGGTGCGCTCTTTCCCCAGCAATCTGACAGCGATGATGTTCGGCTATCAAACCAAACCCAGTTTCACGGTGGAGAACGAGCAAGAAATCTCCGCTGCACCCAAAGTGGATTTTGGCGCTCCCATCCCTGCGGCAAAATAAGCCAGCATGACTCCCGCAAAAATGATCCTCCGGTTGAAAATTACAACATGGTTGCTAGCCATCGTGCTGTTTTTCTTTTCAACTGCAACGATGGCCGATGCCACCATTCCGCCGCTAAAAGCGCATGTCACCGATTTGACTGCCACCCTTTCCACCAGGGAAACCATGCATCTGGAGCAAAAATTAGCTACATTTGAAAAAGCCAAAGGCAGTCAGATTGCGGTGTTAATCGTTCCAACGGTACAGCCCGAGACCATCGAACAGTATTCGATGCGTGTGGCGGAAGCCTGGCAATTGGGACGCAAGGGCGTAGACGATGGTATTTTGCTGCTTATTGCCAAAAACGATCGCGCCTTACGCATTGAAGTGGGTTATGGCCTGGAAGGTGCGGTACCGGATGCGATGGCGAAACGGATTATCGCGGAAATCATCACGCCACGATTCAAACAAGGCCATTTTGCGGAAGGCATCGATGCCGGCATTGAAGCCATCATCAAGCTGATTCAAGGCGAACCGCTGCCGCTGCCCAAAAACATGCACAGCGGCGCTGACACTGCGGAAACGCATACCCCTCTGGAAAGCTTCATTTCCATCCTGATCGGATCGATTGTACTGGGAAGAGTTTTGCAAGTATTTCTTGGCCGCCTGATCGGCGCAACGATTACCGGCCTCGGTGTCGGATTCATCGGCTGGCTATCTTTTTCATCCATAGCGGCTGCCGCTCTTATCGCCGTCGTGGTATTCGTTATCAATCTTTTTTTGAGCGGCGGCAGCGGCTATTATCGAAGCGGCCGCAGTGGTTGGTCGGATCACGGTTACTACCGCTCCAGCGGCTTCGATCGCGGCGGCGGTTTTGGCGGAGGATTCGGTGGCGGTGGTGGCGGCTTCGGTGGTGGTGGCGCCTCGGGGAGGTGGTAAATGAATCTCGCGCGTATTTTGCGTCATCTGTTAACCGGTCAATGGGTGCAGCGCCGTATATTCCCAGCTGTATCGCTTACCGCTATCGAGCAAGCGATTGTACAGTCGGAAATGAAACACGGCGGTGAAATATGTTTCGCCGTGGAAGCGGCGCTGAATACGCTTCCGCTGCTCAGAAACCAGACCGCCCGGGAACGCGCCCTTGAAGTATTTTCACAGTTACGGGTTTGGGACACCGAACACAATAACGGTGTGCTGATTTACTTATTATTAGCCGATCGTACTGTGGAAATCATCGCCGATCGCGGCATTCATACCAAAATTTCCGACGCGGAATGGCAGACTATCTGCCGCACGATGGAATCGGCATTCCAGCAACAACGGTTCGAGACCGGTGTCATCGCGGGAATTAATGCCGTTGGCGGGCACTTGCAGAAATATTTTCCGGTTGATCCTACGCAAGATAGCAATGAGCTTTCCAACAAACCCGTTGTGTTATAAATCAGCGGAGAGTCAGCATTGTCAATTGCAATTGACAGGAATACCGTACAAACCCTCAAGATAAAAAATTTGCGATCGCCGCAAATTCGTCCACCGATAAATTTTCAGCGCGCAACCCCGAATCAATACCCAACGCACTGAAATCATCGCTCGTCAAATACTGTTGCAAGGTGTTGCGAAGCGTTTTACGGCGTTGTGAGAATGCCGCACTGACAATTTGTGAGAATACCGCTTCATCCTGAACGATCCGTGTCAGCGAATCGCGCGGAATCATACGAACAATAGCCGATTCGACTTTCGGTATGGGCCGGAACGATTCCGCCGGAACACTGAGCACACATTCCATATCGAAGTGGTATTGCAACATGACGGAAAGCCGCCCGTAATCGGATGTAGCGGGTACGCCGACCATACGATCCACGACTTCCTTCTGCAACATGAAATGCATATCGAGAATATGCTCTGAGAACTGGCTCAGATGAAACAACAAAGGTGTCGAAATGTTGTAAGGCAAATTACCGGCAATGCGCAATTTGTCACCTAATGCGGAAAAATCGAATTTCAGCGCATCAGTGGCATGCACAGTCAGTTGATCTTGGGTAAATTCCTTATGCAATCTCGCCACGATATCGCGGTCGATCTCGATAACATCCAAATGACCGGCGGCTTGCAATAAGGGGCGCGTCAATGCACCCAAGCCGGGGCCGATCTCAATCAACCGGTCGCTTTTTTGCGGATGAATTTCGGCGATGATTTGCGCAATCATATGCTGGTCGACCAGAAAATTCTGACCGAAGCGCTTGCGCGGATTATGGTGCATCGCGGAAAAATTGCGCTTGATTCTTGGTCAGCTGCATGGCCATCTCAATCGCCGTCAGTAGACTGCCCGGATTCGCCCGGCCTGTTGCGGCCAATTCCAGCGCGGTGCCGTGATCAACCGAAGTGCGGATGATCGGGAGCCCCAACGTAATATTCACACCGCCGCCAAAACTGGCGTGCTTTAGAACCGGCAATCCTTGGTCGTGATACATGGTAAAAATACAGTTGTATTGTTTGAGCTGCGCCGGATTGAACAAAGTATCCGCCGGTACCGGGCCGGTCAGTCGCATGCCCTCCGCGCGCAGTTTATCCAGCACGGGAATAATGATGTCAATTTCCTCCCGCCCCAAATGACCGGACTCACCGGCATGCGGATTAAGTCCGGCAACGGCGATATGCGGCTCGTCCAGCAGGAAACGTGTGATCAGATCGCGCTGAATGATGCGTAATTTGCTTTCGATTCTATCGGCCGTAATCGCCGCCGCTACATCTTTCAGCGGCAAGTGCGTGGTCGCCAGCGTTACCCGCATATTGCCGCCGGTCAGCATCATCACCGCTGGACTGTGCAGCAACTCGGACAAATACTCGGTATGACCGGTAAAAGGAATCCCGGCATCATTGATCACACCTTTATGCACCGGCGCCGTCACCATGCCATGGAAGCGGCCGGATTGGCAAGCCACAACTGCGAAACGCAAAGTTTCCAGCACATACTGAGCATTCGCCGGATTGAGCACGCCCGGAACAACCGGTTCCGCCAGCGGCACATGGATGAATTGCAAGCTGCCCGGTTCGTGCAAGTCGGGAGCGGCAACGGAACCATCGATCAGTTTCAGCGGAAGATCTAGTTGCCGTGCTCGCGCCAGCAGCAAATCGCCATCCGCGATGGCAATCAGCCGACACGACAGCGGATGCTGCGCGATCTGCACGCATAGATCGGGGCCGATACCGGCAGGTTCGCCGGGCGTCAGCGCCAGTGCCGGAATAAATCTAGTGCTCATGTTCATCATCCAACCGGTATTCCACATAAGCCTGATCGCGCAATTGCCGTAACCATTCTTGCACCACCACATCGGCCTTGCGTGATCGTATCGCTTGTCTTGCCGCCTGGCGCCGCCGGTCTTGACTGATATCCTGCGAACGGCGTTCCAGCACTTGAATCAAATGCCAACCAAATTGCGTCCTGACAGGTTCGCTGGTTTGACCCGGTAACAGTGCATTCATCGCCCGCTCAAAATCCGGTACGGTATCGCCCGGCGAGAGCCAGCCGAGATCGCCGCCGGAAGATGCGCTGGTATCTTCGGAATACAGTTTCGCGACTTCTTCAAAATTCTCTCCCCGATCCAACCGCTCCTTAATCTGAAGAATTTTCTGTTTGCCATCGTTTTCCGAAGTCAGTTCATTAATTTTTATCAGAATATGCCGCGCGTGCGTCTGATCGATGATGACGGTTTGTGTTTCCTGAGCACGCCTGCCGAGCAGCTTGAAAATATGAAAACCGCTTGGACTCTGCACTACCGGCGTCACGTCACCGGGCTGCATCGGTTTCAGTAATTCCGCAAAAGTCGGCCCCATTTGGGTGATTGGACGCCACTCGATGATGCCGCCGGTCTTGGCATCGGGTGCATCGGAAAACTCCGCCACAACCTGGGAAAAATCTACTCCCTGCTTAATTTTTTCATAGGCCAGCTTTGCCCGCTCGGCTCTTTGTTGAATCTGACTCGGCGCGGTATTTTCTGGTACCAGTATCAAAACATGCGCAAGACGGTATTCGTCTTGTCCCTCGGAAGTGGTTTTTTGCGTGTGCAGATAATTGTCCACCTCCCCTTCGGTCACATTAACTTGATGCTTAACTTCACGCTCTTTAAGCCGCGCCATAATCATTTCTTCACGGATTTCATCGCGGAATTTGTTGTAATTGATCCCGTCCTTCTCCAATACCGCATGAAATTCCGGTAGCGATAATTTATTATCTGCCGCAATCCGTTGTATGGTCTCGTCCAACTCGCTCTGGCTGACGGTTAAACCGACTTCCTTGGCATGCTGTAATTGAATGTGTTTCATAATGACCGATTCCATCACCTGCTTCTCTAAAGTATGCCGGTCCGGTAATTGAACGCCTTGCTGCTGAAAGCGGTTGATGGCCAGTTTAACCGCATCGTCAAGCTCCTGACGCGTAATGACATCTTCGTTAACAACGGCCACGATATGATCGATTGGTTTTGCGGCCGGAACAAAACGCAGCTCTTGTGCCGCGAGCGGATTCGCCAGCAATACGATCGACAGAAAGAAAATGCACAGACCATTGCTTTTATGCATAAAGCGACAAAGCCGGATAAGTGCGCTGAGAAAATTCTGAAAAATGGCTGTGCCCCACCATGCGGTATTGAAAACGGATTCAAAAGCTTCATTATTCACTCGTAAACTGCCTTTTTTCACTGATTCCGCTTTGCTTGATCATGATTTGCTACCTTTTTCCGGGCTTCTCTAGAAATAATCAACAATCAATGAACACTGGTATAACCGGGAATACTTTGTTGCAGTGCTTGCAGTGGATTGTTGCCGATTCCCATCAAGCCTTTCAATTCAAGCTGCACAAAAAAAGTGGTATTTGCCGTATGTGTTGCAGTCGTCAGTTGCTGCATTACTAAGCGCAAAGCCCAGCAGCACGAGTTATATTCAAGGCCCGCCAGTCCAGCCAGAATTTTACCGTCCAACAATGAATAATTGACTCGGGTAAGGCCATGCCAATTCCCGCCGAGCGGCCATTGCATCGAGGTATCAACTTGCTCCAGTACACCTCGGGTAAAACGATAACCCAAATTAAGCACTTTACCGGTTTCCGGTTGATAACTAACGCCAGTACGGACTTTCTCAGCCTGCAGATGCGCTTCATCCATCTGTATGTTGGTGTCGGTACTGATACTCCGCGACAGTCTCCCCGATATCGCCGCAATGAAATCCGACCGGCCGCTGGTCACTTGGGGGAAAGGCAATTGCACCCGGGGATCGTTGAAATTAAACTGTTGCCCGATTGCAAGCCGCAAATATTCGATTCCTGTTCCCTGTTCAACAAATCGCGATGTCAAGGCAGTCACGACACGATTGGCGTCATTGATGCGGTCACTGCCGCTGAAACGGTTTTCCGTGAGTATTTGGGCGAAACTGAAGTCATTGACCGCGGAATCAAAGTTGGGTAGATAATCCTGGTTGCGGTAAGGCGCGTAAACATAAAATAAACGCGGCTCCAGTGTTTGGATAAATTTCGCACCGCTGATTTCAAGTTGCCGGTCAAATGCGACACCGCTGTCCCAACTGAAAACGGGAATGGTTCGATCGACAACTTCCCCTTTGTCGCCGACCGGCTGGTCCAGATTGTAGTGCGTATAGTGCAAGCCGATTTTAGGCGTGATGTAACCGAATTCGTTGCGTAATGGCAAACTGACATTCGGGTAGATGACTAGGCGGTTACCGTTTACGAACGCCGGGTGATAGAAGTTGGTCCAGCTGCTTTTCAACTCAAAATCCATTTTCCCTACGTTATATTTCATCGCATTCAAAGAAAAGTGCGGTAAGCGCTCGTAGGGAGGCACAAACGGCGCCAATGGATCCTGAATGGTCTGGAAGCGTTGCGCGAATCCGGTGAATTGCAATGCGCCATCCCTACCCCAGCGGCCGTTATAGGCCACACCGCCTTGTTGCGATAGATTGGTCAAACTGACCTGCGCCACATTGGGAGTCAGTTGGCGGAAATACAAGTCGTCGGAAACTTGATTATAGTTGACAAAACCTTGCCAACCTCTGCCGAAATCCTGCGTATGCGTATATAACACCCCCCAACGGGTTCGGTTGGTATCAATATCCACCGGTAGAATATCGAGCAGCAAATGACCGTTTATGTTGTTAGGGCCGATATAACGCACTTCATTACTCAGCATAAAACCACGCCTGCTCATGATTCTGGGAGTTATCGTGGCATCGATGTTGGGTGCGATGTTCAAATAGATGGGTAACCCCATATCAAAACCGGTTTTCGCGTTATAACCCGTGACGGGTGATAAAAATCCCGTTTTACGCTTACCGCTGAAGGAAAAATTTATCCACGGCGAATAAAGAATCGGCACGTCTTTGAACACCACACTGACATGCCGCGCGGTGCCGACTTCTTTCGCATTATCGACTTCAAGTTCTTTAGCACGCAGATACCAGTCATGCCTTCTGTCAGGGCATGTCGTATAGCTGGTTTCCGTTACACGGTAATGATCCTTACCCTCAAGATATAAGATATCGCCGGCACCGCGGCCTCTTCCCTTTTTCATTGAATAACGCGGTTCGGTTAATTGACCGACTTCGGTTTCGACATTCAGTTCGAGTTTTTTGCCTTTCAGAACATCCTTGGGTCTTTCCAGACGTACATTCCCTTCGACTTCGGCATCTTCGGTTTGTTCGTAGTATTTCATACGGTCCGCGCTGAGCGTATTGTCGCCCTGCTTCAGAACGGCATTTCCGGTCGCCTCGACTTCTTGTTTGTAGTAACCGGTAATACGGTCAGCTTCAATAAATACCGGTTTTTTCTGTGGCTTGATGATAGGCTTATGTTCGCTATCACTCTCACCTTCGCTCTTGGTTTTGGGGACAACGCAACTGCCCCACCCAGTCAACGGTAAAGTGAGTAATAAAACCAGAATGAGTAACCGCCGAGTGATGTGCATCTTCATTCCAGGTTTATTGCGCAATACCTATCCATCTGATTCAATTATTCGTAATCCTTTTGAGTAGCTCCGTATTGTACTCTTTCTCGCATTTGATGATCCATCGAAAAGTAGGGTTTTTGCATGATAGGAAAAGCAAAATTTCATGAGCGTGCGCGGAACATGAAATAAACCGCACCCACCATGCATAACGCCGCCCAGAGATAATCGAGCTTCAACGGCTCCTTCAAATAAAAGAGTGCAAAGGGTACAAATACCGTCAGCGTCACGACTTCCTGCAAAATTTTCAGTTGTGCGACTGAAAGCACCGAATAACCGATCCGGTTGGCGGGAACTTGCAGCATATATTCGAAGAAAGCGATACCCCAACTGACCAGCGCGGCGATTATCCACGGTTTATGGTTCAATTCTTTCAGATGCGCGTACCAGGCGAACGTCATGAACACGTTGCTCATCGTCAGCAACAGGATGGTATGCCAAACCTCGCGCATGGTGTTAAATTCCGAGATCCTGCCAAATGGCATCGACCCGCTGCTTGACCGCATCATCCATCATGATCGGCGTGCCCCATTCGCGATTGGTTTCACCGGGAAATTTATTGGTCGCATCCAACCCCATCTTGCCGCCCAGCCCGGAAATCGGGCTGGCGAAATCGAGATAATCGATCGGCGTATTTTCCACCAGTAGCGTATCGCGCACCGGATCGACCCGGGTGGTAATCGCCCAAATGACTTCTTTCCAGTCGCGCACATTGATGTCGTCGTCGGTAACGATGATGAACTTGGTATACATGAACTGGCGCAAAAAACTCCAGATACCGAACATCACGCGCTTGCTGTGTCCGGCATACTGTTTTTTCATGCTAACCACCGCCATGCGGTACGAGCACCCTTCCGGCGGCAAATAAAAATCGGTGATTTCCGGAAATTGCTTTTGCAGCAACGGGACGAATACTTCGTTCAGCGCTACGCCGAGGATGGCGGGCTCATCGGGCGGTTTACCGGTGTACGTCGAATGATAAATCGGATTACGGCGCATGGTGATGCGGTCGATGGTAAAAACCGGGAAGGTTTCCTGTTCGTTGTAGTAACCGGTATGATCGCCGTAAGGTCCCTCCAATGCGGTTTCACCGGAATGGATCGCGCCTTCCAGCACTATCTCGGCGCTGGCCGGCACTTGCAGATCATTACCGATGCATTTCACCACTTCGGTCTTGGCGCCGCGCAACAGCCCGGCAAATTGATATTCGCTCAAACTATCCGGTACCGGTGTCACGGCGCCGAGAATGGTCGCCGGATCAGCGCCTAAAGCCACCGCGAGCGGATAAGGCTTACCGGGATTTTGCAGACTGAATTCACGAAAATCCAGCGCACCGCCACGGTGCGCCAGCCAGCGCATGATCACTTTGTTGGGCGCAATCACTTGCTGGCGGTAAATACCCAAATTCTGCCGGGTTTTATTCGGTCCCCGTGTCACTGTCAAACCCCAGGTGATCAGCGGTGCAACATCGCCCGGCCAGCAAGTTTGGATCGGAATCCGACTCAGATCGACATCATTGCCTTCCCAGGCGATTTCCTGACACGGTGCGCTGCTCAATTCTTTCGGCGCCATGTTCAATACTTGCTTTAACACCGGCAATTTATCCCAGGCATCTCTCAATCCTTTCGGCGGATCGGGCTCTTTCAGGTAGGCCAGCAGCTTGCCGACCTCACGTAACGCTTCGACCGACTCCTGTCCCATGCCCAGCGCCACGCGCTTGGGTGTACCGAACAGATTACCCAGCACCGGCATGGTGTGGCCTTTAGGATGTTCGAACAACACCGCCGGCCCCTGTGCTTTGAGAATGCGATCGCAAATTTCCGTCATTTCCAGCTTGGGATCGATTTCGGTTTGAATGCGCTTTAGCTCTCCCAGCGCTTCCAATTGCGCCAGAAAATCGCGCAGGTCTTTATATTGCATGAGGAATCCTTAATGCGGAAAAATGGCAAAATCGAGTGCGATTCCGGCAAACACAGTCATTCCCACCCAGTTGTTGTGCAAAAAAGCCTTGAAGCATAGCATCCGATCGCGGTTGCGGATCAACGTATATTGATAGGCAATCAGGCCGCTTGCCGCGACCAAGCCTGCGTAATATGCCAGATTCATCTGTTGCAGTTGTCCGATCACCAGCATGATCGCAAGAAAGCAGGCATGGCACACCATAACACCCAGCACGTCAAACTGACCGAAAGTAATCGCCGAGGTTTTGATGCCGATTTTCAGATCATCCGGTTTGTCGACGATGGCGTATGCCGTGTCATAAGCGATCACCCAGAACAAATTGGCAAGTATCAGAATCCAGACGATCGGCGGCAAGCTGCCAGTTTGCGCGGCAAAAGCCATGGGAATACCGAAACTGAATGCAATGCCCAGATAAGCTTGCGGCATAGCGAAAAAACGTTTGGTAAACGGATATGAAGCAGCCAAAAAAAGCGCGGGTACCGATAACAAAATCGTCAATTGATTCAACGGCAGGATCAGCAGGAACGCAATCAGACTCAATCCCGCTGCCAGCAGTAAAGCTTCTTTGGAATTCACCCGCCCCGCCGCCATCGGCCGGTTTTTGGTACGCTCGACATGCGGATCGATTTTGCGGTCGGCGAAATCGTTGATGACGCAACCTGCGGAGCGCATCAACACCGTACCCAGCACAAAAATAACCAGGATTAATCCATCGGGAAACCCTTGCGCCGCAAACCAAAGCCCCCACAGCATCGGCCACAGCAACAATAAAATACCGATCGGTTTATCGAGCCGCATCAATTGCGCATAGATTTTGATTCGATCTGCCACGTTCATAACGGTAAATTCAAGATAGCGGGTAAAAATACTTCAGTCACTAAAATCGATTGGCCATGCAAGGTAAATAACGAGCGCCGCGCCCACAGATTCACCGGTTTCTCCGCTAAACGGTTGCAAGCGCGATCGTATAAAAAATGTCCGCTGCTCACTTTTTTAAACTGTAGCGGCGTGCGTTTGATGCTCGGATTGGTAAACAACACCGTCCCCAAAGATTTATTGCCCAATCCGCTCAACCCTCGCCACGCTCCGCGCAAATTCTTACGCGCCACCACGGAATGCGCGAACACCACCGGAGTATCGCCGCAATACAGATAAACTTCCCGCACCAACGCCAATTCACTCGGGCGCAACTGCATGACATCCTGCTCATCGTCATAAACCCGGTGTAACGACTGAAATACCGGCTGCACACGGAATTCGCTGCAGCGATTTTGAATACGACGCGTCAAGGAGCCGCGATCCTGCAACCAGATGCGTTGATGGAATGAGACGGATATCAATTCTGAATGCCATGCCAGCGGATGCGCTTGATTCATTACCGCAAGGTTATCCAATGGAGTGGTTGCATGATGGAAATTCTAATGCTGCGATCCGGCAAAGTTATTTTGAGAACTGTTGGCAGCGGATTATACAACAGACTTCATACAGGCATTGCATAACCCGATCATCCGGCGGCGATTCACCGTACCGGTAATTCAGTGCATTCCCCTAATGCCAAGAGTGATAAAATTTATCATAGTGAAAGTAGAATTTAGATGACGCTGGCTCGCTCCGTTTGTTAGATTTTTTAACCATCAACACTCAGAAATATTGAATGAATCGCCTCTTGGATAAACTTGAAGTATTCCCATGGAATGAGAATCTGGATACCGGCATAGTCATCATCGATGAGCAGCATAAAAAGCTCGTTTTTTTATTAAATCAGTTAGCAGCCGCTTTGGCGCGCGGCAACCCGATTGAAACCAACGATATTTTTACCGAATTGACACAATATGCCGAATTTCATTTTGATACTGAAGAAGCTATCTGGCTCGAACACTTTGGCAATGATTCCTGGTTATCTTCACATCAGTTGAGTCATTCTTCGTTCCTACCCAAAGTAATCGAGCTGAAGGAAGGTGAAAAAAACAAATCGCAAAACGAAATCATTGAAGGGATCATTCTATTTCTGATTCGCTGGTTGGCATTCCACATTCTGGACAGCGACAAACGTATGGCGCTTCTTATTCAATATGTCAATAGCGGATTGCCTTTTGATCAAGCCAAAATCGCTTCCGATAAGAAAATGAGCGGTTCAATCCGGGTTGTCATAGAAACCGTGATGCAAATGTACGATAGATTATCCTCACGCACGATGGAACTCATGCGTGAAAGCCATAAGCGGGAACAAATTGAAAAAGAGCTGCATAAAGCCAATAAGCAATTACGAAAAGCAAATTTAAGATTGGAGTCGCTGGCGGTAACCGACCAGCTTACCGATTTGTTCAATCGCCGGCATTTCAACACGATATTTGCACGCGAATTAAAAAGAGCCAAGCGCGATAAGATCTCTTTAGCGCTGATCGTACTGGATATCGATCACTTCAAGAAAATCAATGACCATTACGGGCATAGCGCTGGCGATCGCGCATTGATACAGATTAGTCGAAAACTAAAAGAAATCTGTCACCGGCCCGGCGACTTCCCCTTCCGTTTGGGTGGCGAAGAATTCGGTATCCTGGCAGCGAATCTTGATTATCAAGGTACAACAGAGTTTACTGAAATTATCCGGAAGGGAATAGAAAATCTGAGCATTCACAATGAATATAGCAATACAGCGCGGTATTTAACCGTCTCCATCGGATCAATCACGCGCATACCCGGCAAAACGGATACAGTCGATAGTTTTATGTCGATTGCCGATACTCGGCTGTATCAAGCGAAAGAGCTGGGGCGAAACCGAGTTGTGACGGGAGACTGATGAGTTCGCATCACCTATTGCTAGGGAAGCGCTGAAAAGATAGCGAGCGATGGTTGAGCGATAGTTAGGTCAGGTGAAGGCGCAGTTTACAAGTTGTAAATGAGCATATTGAACGTGATTCCAACGCAGTGTGCTGCCGAACGCAACTGTTTTTCAGAGTTCCCTAGACCCGTAAATACGCCGTCCTGTCCCCCAACCAACGCACAATATGCCGCTGCGCCATCTCCGGATGATCATTGAGCATTTCCTCGGCGGCAGCTTGCGCCGCGCTAAGCAATTCACCATCTTGCTCCAGATCGGCGAAACGCAGCATCGGCACGCCGCTCTGACGTGCGCCGAGAAGCTCGCCGGGGCCGCGCAGCTGTAAATCCCGGCGGGCAATTTCAAAACCATCGGTGTATTCAAAAATAATTTTGAGCCGCTGGCGCGCGATTTCGGATAACGGTTGTTGAAACAATAAAATGCAAATGCTGGCTTCCGCACCGCGTCCGACACGACCACGTAATTGATGCAATTGCGACAACCCCATGCGCTCGGCATTTTCAATCACCATCAGCGACGCATTCGGCACGTCCACGCCGACTTCGATGACCGTCGTTGCCACCAGCAATTGAATTTCCCCTTGTTTGAATGCTGTCATGACAAATACTTTTTCCTGCGGCGGTAAGCGCCCGTGCACTAAACCGATATGCACATGTGGAAACACTCGGGTTAAATTTTCGCAAGTTTTCAGCGCGGTCTGCAGTTGCAAGGTTTCGGATTCCTCGATCAATGGACAAACCCAGTAGACTTGTTTACCTTGCTCGCAAGCCTGCTGAATCCGCACCATGATCTCGTCGCGGCGATTATCGGCGATCAACTTGGTAACGACCGGCGATCGTCCGGGCGGTAATTCATCAATGATCGACACATCCAGATCGGCAAAATAACTCATCGACAGCGTGCGCGGTATCGGCGTAGCACTCATCATCAATTGATGCGGCACCTGATCGGATTGCGCACCTTTCATGCGCAGCGCCAGCCGCTGATGCACACCGAAACGATGCTGCTCGTCAATGATCGCCAAACCTAATTGTTGAAACACTACCTGCTCCTGAAATAAGGCATGCGTGCCGACGGCAAGTTGCACGTTGCCACAGGCAATTTCTTCCAGTACGGCTTGCTTTTGTTTTTTCTTCTGACTACCGGACAACCAAGCCACCACAATTCCCAGCGGTTCAAACCAGCTTACCAGTTTCTGAAAATGCTGTTCGGCCAGGATTTCAGTCGGCGCCATGATTGCCGCCTGGAAACCATTCTCAATCGCTTGCAGCGCGGCCAACGCAGCCACGATCGTTTTACCGCTGCCGACATCACCTTGCAACAAGCGCTGCATCGGGTAAGGAGAGGCCAAATCGCGGCTGATCTCCGCGACCACCCTCATCTGCGCAACGGTCAATTGAAAACTCAGTTGCGCGAGAAACGCTTGCCGCAGTCCGTCCTTTTGCGCCAAGACCGGCGCGACATGACTGCGGCGCTGCCGGTAATGCAAGCGCATCGATAACTGCTGCGCCAGCAATTCGTCAAACTTGATACGCCGCCAGGCCGGGTGCGTGCGTGCTTGCAGTGCTTCCAGCGACACATCGGGGGGCGGATTGTGCAAGCACATCACGCTATCGCGAAAACCTGCCAGCCGGTATTTGCGGATGATATGCTCGGGTAAAGTTTCGTTCAGCACTTGCTGCGCCTGTTGCAAAGCTTGCTTGATCAATTTGCCGAGAATCTTTTGTGACAAACCGGCAGTCGCCGGATAAACCGGTGTCATCGCTTCAGCCAGCGGCTCTCCCGTGCGTACGATACGGCATTTGGGATGCACCATTTCGGCGCCGAAAAAACCGCTGCGCACCTCGCCCAATAACCGCACACGCTTACCCTGCGCGTAGGTTTTGATCTGACTGCTGTAGAAATTCAGAAAACGCATGACCAGCACCCCGCTGCCGTCTTCAACCTGGCAAACCAGTTGCCGCCTGGGGCGGGTTACAACTTCGGCATGCACGATGACGCCTTCGACTTGCACCGTTTGTCCTGACGGCGCATCTGCGATCGCATACAACCGCGTTTCATCTTCGTAGCGGATCGGTAAATGCAGAATCAAGTCCAGATCGTTGCGAATACCCAGGCGAGACAGCTTTTCCTGCACGGCGGAATGGGCAGTCATCGCACCGCTCGTGATCTTACCGCTGTGCAGTTGCGTTTAATTTGGCAACACCATGATGGCATCCATCTCCACCAGTGCGCCGCGCGGCAAAGCTTTGACGCCGACGGCGGCGCGCGCCGGATAGGGTTGGGAAAAATGACTGCCCATGATGTCGTTGACCAATGCGAAATTCACCAAATCGGTTAGAAATATATTGAGTTTCACAACATCGCTGAAACTGCCGCCGCTGGCTGCCGCCACTGCTTTCAAATTAGCAAAAACCTGCCGAATCTGCGCTTCGATATCTTCCGGCATCTGCATGCTGACCGGATCCAACCCGATCTGTCCCGACAAATAAACAGTGTACCCGCCTCCCTTCACTCGCACGGCCTGTGAATAGGTACCGATGGCCTGTGGCGCGTCTGGGGTATGGATGATTTGTTTGGTCATTTCTTCTCCTGATGAAATTGATTTGATGTTTTTTTGTTATAGTTGGCGCCTGCGAATAAACTAAATCGCACGACTGCGGTATGATGCAGCGAACTTTGGCGCGTTTCAACCCAGCAGGAATTTTAATCGAATCTTCTTTTGAATTTTCCATTTCATGCAAAAACTGATTATCCAGGGAGGCTTCCCGTTACACGGCGAGATCTCCATCTCAGGCGCGAAAAATGCTGCACTTCCACTTCTCTGTGCGGCGTTGCTGACTGAAGAATCCCTACAAATCAAAAACGTTCCGGCACTGCAGGACATCATCACCATGGTATCGCTGCTCAAGCAAATGGGCACCCATGTGACCGAGCATGGCAACGGTGAAATTGTGTTGTCTGCCGCTGCGCTGACGCACCCACTGGCACCGTATGAAATGGTCAAAACCATGCGCGCCGCCATTCTGGTGCTTGGCCCCTTGCTTGCGCGCGCCGGAGAGGCGGAGATTTCTTTACCCGGCGGTTGCGCCATCGGCTTGCGCCCGGTCGATCAGCATATCAAGGGATTACAAGCCATGGGCGCGGAAATCGCTATCCGGCACGGCTACATACATGCCGTGGCGAAAAAACTGCACGGCGCACGCATCGTATTCGATATCGTCACCGTCACCGGCACGGAAAATCTGATGATGGCGGCAACTTTGGCGGCAGGAACGACAGTACTTGAAAACGCCGCGCGGGAGCCAGAAATTATCGACCTCGCCAACTGTCTGAATGCGATGGGAGCAAGGATTCACGGCGCTGGTACGGATATCATCACAATAGAAGGCGTTTCGTCGTTGCGTGGCGCGGAGCACACGGTCATGCCGGATCGCATCGAAACCGGCACTTTTCTGGTCGCCGCTACTGCTGCCGGCGGTGAAATTCATTTAAAAAATACCGATGCGCACTTGCTCGATGCGGTTCTGGATAAACTCACCGAAGCGGGCGCGCGGATTGATTCCGCTGCAGACTGGATTAATCTTACAATGCAAACGAAGCCGAAGTCCGTCAATATCCGTACTGCGCCCTACCCGGCTTTTCCCACCGATATGCAGGCGCAATTCATGTCGCTCAATTGCATTGCCGACGGTACTGCCATCATGACCGAAACTATTTTTGAAAACCGCCTGATGCATGTACAGGAATTAAAGCGCATGAACGCCAATATCGAAGTGGAAGGCAATGCCGCCATTGTCACCGGCATCGCACAGCTCGATGGCACTAATGTGATGGCAACCGACCTGCGCGCCTCGGCCAGCTTGGTCATTGCCGGTCTGGTTGCGCAAGGCGAAACGGTGATTGACCGCATTTATCATCTGGATCGCGGCTATGAAAATATCGAAGGGAAGCTATCCGCGCTTGGCGCGCAAATCCGCCGCAGCCAATAAACAAAAAAGGCTTTTGCCATGGCAAAAGCCTTTTCATAAACACACCAATCTTAGCCGCACGCGCGGCCAATCAGTTTTAAAGCTTAGGCTTTTTGTAGCTGACAACCAATGTGGCGATTTTCTTGTTCAATCCCATCACCGGAACAACCAGAATTTTTTTACCATCGGCATCGGATTTAACTGAAATTTTTTGCAGACTCAGAATTTCTTTCGGGAAAATTTCCGTGCCTTTTGTTTCTTCCAGGCGTTTATCCGTGGAAACCAGCAACTGACCGTCTTCACCGATCAACACTACCCGTTCGGTATCTTTCATTCTGACGATTTCGCTCAAATATTGATCGATTTGATCAATATTGTTGCGGATCAATTCGCCGCGCACCGCCCAAGACAAAACCTGCCCGAAGCGCTCTTCTTCCTTCACGTATTGCTGATCAGCGTATTCACGAGCCTGCTGCGTAATTAGAGCGCGCTCGCTTTCAAGTTTCTTCGCCAGATCGGATTCCACTTTACCGACAGCAATGAATTTCCATGCGATGACAGCGAGCAAAAGTCCCACAAGCATCGCAAAATATTTGGCGGGCAGTTGTGTGGTCGGAATTTTCTCGATCCATTCAAACTTGGCATTGAATGACGAGAGTAAGTTTTCAGCTTTGGATTGTTGATTCGGGTTTTGTTTGTTGTAATCCGTCATGGATAACTCCTTGTGTTATGAATAGCAGTGACAAACCCGAATTATCCATGAATCCTGAAAGGAGGAAAAGTGGCGCGCTCCAATTAGCCGACGGTTTCACGCATAATTCATTATTTATGCATCATAAAATCGCACGACTCCAAAATCCCGCTCAGGCTTAAACCGCTTGCGCGGTTATGTTTTATAATGCACGGTTACAGCATATTAGACGCCGCAAACCGGAGATAAAAACGTCATGGATAACAATGCAGCAACGGAAAAGCAGAACAATAAAAAAACCTGGTCGGGACGTTTTAACGAACCGGTGTCCGCGCTGGTGGAGCGCTACACGGCTTCGGTGAGTTTTGATCAACGTTTGGCTGAATACGATATCCAAGGATCGCTGGCGCACGCGCAAATGCTGGCAGAGCAACACATCATCAGCCGTCAGGATCTGCTCGATATCCAGCGCGGCTTGCAGAAAATCCAGGAAGAGATACGCAATCATCAGTTCACTTGGTCGCAGCAGCTGGAAGACGTGCATCTCAATATCGAAAAACGCCTCACCACGCTGGTCGGCGACGCCGGTAAACGGCTGCACACCGGCCGCTCGCGCAACGATCAGGTGGCAACCGATATTCGCCTGTTTTTACGTGCTGCGATCGATGAAATCATCGGCTTGATCAAAACCATGCAGCTTGCGCTTCTTAATCTGGCGGAACAGCATATTGATACGGTGATGCCCGGTTTTACCCACCTACAAGTAGCGCAACCGGTGTCATTCGGTCATCATTTGATGGCGTATTTCGAGATGCTGAAGCGCGACGCTGAGCGTTTGAGCGATTGCCGCAAACGGGTCAATCAATTGCCACTGGGCGCCGCCGCGCTGGCCGGTACCAGTTATCCGATCAAGCGCGAACGGGTGGCGCAGATTCTCGATTTCGAAGGTGTTTGCCAGAACTCGCTGGATGCCGTGTCAGATCGTGACTTTGCCATCGAATTCAGCGCCTGCGCGGCGCTGATCATGACGCATTTGTCGCGCATGTCGGAAGAATTCATTTTGTGGATGAATCCGTCGTTCGGTTTTATTCAGCTCGCCGACCGCTTCTGCACCGGCTCGTCGATCATGCCGCAGAAAAAAAATCCGGATGTGCCGGAATTGGTGCGCGGCAAAACCGGCCGCGTTAACGGTCACCTGGTGTCATTATTAACGCTGATGAAAGCACAGCCGCTGGCATACAATAAGGATAACCAGGAAGACAAAGAACCATTATTCGATACCGTCGACACTTTAGTGGATACACTGCGGATCTATGCCGACATGCTCGGCGGCGTGCGTGTTAATCACGATCAGATGCGCCAGGCGGCACTGCGAGGCTATGCCACCGCCACCGATCTGGCGGATTATCTGGTCAAGAAAGGCATACCATTTCGCGATGCGCATGAAATCGTCGCTCGGGCGGTACAGTACTCGGAACAGAAAGGCTGCGATCTTAGCAAATTGGAACTGAGCGAATTACAAACCTTCTCCTCGCAGATCGAAGCCGATATTTTCGCTGTCTTGACGCTGGAAGGCTCGATGCAAAGCCGCAATCACACCGGCGGGACGGCACCTGAGCAAGTACAGGCCGCTATTGAGCAAGCCCGCAAATGGTTAGTCTGATAGCAGATTAAGCCGTGCATTCGTGGAATCCGATCAGCACGCAAATTTCCGCTGCAACCAATACACCATTCCAGGTCAAAGAATCCCGTTCGATCGGCGGCGGTTGTATCAATCAAGCCTATCGCATCAGCGATGGTGCACGGCATTTTTTTGTTAAATTGAATTCCGCCGGCAATCTTGAAATGTTTGCGGCAGAATCCGCCGGTCTCGAGGAAATCCAGCAATCGGGTGCGATGCGTGTGCCGCAACCCATTTGCTGCGGACACAACAATGAGATGGCATGGCTGGTGCTGGAATATCTCAGCCTCGGTCACCGTGCACGAGGCAAAGCATCTGATCTGGGTGAGCAGCTTGCCGCCATGCATCGCATCACTTCTCCGCAGTACGGCTGGTATCGCGACAATACTATCGGACAAACACCGCAAATAAATTTACAGTCTTCCAATTGGATAGCATTCTGGCGCACGCAACGCCTGGGGTATCAACTCAATCTGGCGCAAAGGAACGGATTCATCGGAAAGTTACAAACATTGGGTGAGCAGCTATTAAACGATCTGGATAAATTTTTCACCGATGCGCCGCCATCCCCGTCGTTGTTGCACGGCGATCTGTGGAGCGGCAATTATGACTATGATGATAGTGGTAGTCCGATATTATTCGATCCTGCGGTCTATTACGGCGATCGCGAAACGGATATCGCCATGACCGAACTTTTCGGCGGCTTCCCAGCCGATTTTTATTCCGCTTACCGCTATAATTATCCGTTGGATTCCGGTTATAATAGCCGCAAACACGTTTATAATCTCTATCATATTCTGAATCATGTGAATCTTTTTGGCGGCAATTATCGCCATCAAGCTGAATGCATGATAAACATGCTGCTTGCTGAAATTCATTAATATACATACATCATTCGCTCAATCTTGCTGATTTCATGAATTTTTCTTGTTACGATAACCGCTCATGACCAAGTATGTCTTTGTGACTGGTGGTGTTGTTTCTTCCTTGGGTAAGGGGATTGCCGCCGCGTCTCTGGGTGCGTTATTGGAATCGCGCGGTATTAAAGTCACCATGCTCAAACTGGATCCCTATATCAACGTGGATCCCGGGACCATGAGTCCGTTCCAGCATGGTGAAGTGTTTGTCACCGAAGACGGTGCAGAAACCGATCTGGATTTGGGACATTACGAACGTTTCATCAGCACGCGCATGACGCGGCACAATAATTTCACCACCGGTCAGATTTATGAAAGCGTGATCCGCAAGGAACGGCGCGGTGATTATCTTGGCGGCACAGTGCAGGTAATTCCGCACATTACCGACGAAATCAAACGCTACATTCAGATGGGTGTTGGCAATGCACAAGTAGCAATTATTGAAATTGGCGGCACGGTCGGCGATATCGAGTCGCTACCGTTCCTGGAAGCCATCCGGCAAATGGCGGTGCAAAATCCGCGCACCGATACCTGCTTCATCCACCTCACTCTATTGCCTTATATCGGTTCGGCCGGCGAATTGAAAACCAAACCGACCCAGCATTCGGTCAAGGAATTGCGCGAAATCGGCATTCAACCCGATGTTTTGTTATGCCGCTCGGATCGCGAGGTGCCGAAAGAAGAGCGCAGAAAAATAGCACTTTTCACCAATGTTCAGGAAGAAGCAGTTATTTCCGCGATCGATGTCGACAGTATCTATAAGATTCCAGGGCTGCTGCATGAACAGATGCTGGACGAAATCATTTGCCACAAACTGAGTATCTTAGCCAAACCTGCGGATTTAAGCGTGTGGAAGAAACTGGTACATGCGTTGGAACACCCGAAACATACCGTCACCATTGCCATTGTCGGCAAATACGTCGATTTAACCGAATCGTATAAGTCGCTGTCCGAGGCTTTGATTCATGCCGGCATTCACACCAATAGCCGGATTAATATCGTCTACATCGATTCCGAAACAATCGAAAAAGAAGGTACGGACAGCTTGGTTGGCATGGACGCGATCCTGGTTCCCGGTGGTTTCGGTAAACGCGGTGTAGAAGGGAAAATTATGGCGATCAATTTCGCCCGCACCAACCGCATCCCGTACTTAGGTATTTGCTTGGGTATGCAACTAGCCGTCATCGAATATGCACGCAATAAAACTGGCATGAAAGGGGCGCATAGCACGGAATTCAATCCGGACACCCCCTATCCGGTGATCGGTTTGATCACGGAATGGCGCACGCGCGACGGACAAATCGAAACACGCGATGAAAACTCCGATATCGGCGGCAGTATGCGTCTGGGTGGGCAGGAATGTACTTTGCAAAAAAATTCGCTCGCCTGGAAAACCTATGGAGCGGATACCATTATCGAGCGCCATCGCCATCGTTATGAAGTCAACAGCCTTTATATTCCTAAACTGGAAAAAACGGGGCTTTGCATCAGCGGTTTTTCCAAGGAAGAGAATTTATGCGAAATGATCGAACTTCCTGAAGCTGATCACCCGTGGTTTCTCGGTTGTCAATTTCACCCGGAATTCACTTCTACGCCACGACTCGGTCATCCGCTGTTCAAATCCTATGTTCAAGCCGCCATTCGTTTTGCCGGCGAACATCGCCAGCATACCGGAGATGAAAAAATACACGCCGTGCGCAACAACTAAATCAATCAATTCTGATCGCAAAACTAACAAGCTTAAAAATCACAGTCAACACAGGGAAAAGTAGCATGAGTGCAATAGTAGATGTAATCGCGCGCGAGATTCTCGATTCTCGCGGTAATCCAACCATTGAAGCGGATGTTTTGCTCGAATCCGGTGTGCTCGGACGCGCCTCGGTTCCATCTGGCGCATCTGTCGGTACGCGGGAGGCAATGGAATTACGCGATGGCGATGCGCAGCGCTACTCCGGCAAAGGTGTGCTCAAAGCCGTAGAAAATGTGAATACTGAAATTTCCGAAACATTAATGGGATTGGATGCCACCGAGCAAAACTTCATTGATCAGGAAATGATCAACCTGGACAGCACTGACAATAAATCCAGGCTCGGCGCCAATGCGATTCTTGCAGTATCGCTTGCAGTTGCCAAAGCAGCTGCGGAAGAATCCGGTTTACCGCTATATCGCTACCTCGGCGGCGCCGCTCCGATGTCGATGCCGGTGCCCTTGATGAATCTGATCAATGGCGGCGCGCACGCCAACAACAACATCAATATGCAGGAGTTCATGATTGTTCCTCTGGGAATTGCGAATTTCCGTGATGCCGTCCGCTGCGGCGCGGAAGTTTTCAGCACGTTGAAGAAGCTCATCAACGGTAAAGGCATGCCCACTACCGTCGGTGACGAAGGCGGTTTCGCCCCCAATCTGGAAAACAATGAAGCAGCCTTGCAATTGATCGTGCAAGCCATCGATCAGGCCGGCTATCAACCCGGCAAAGATGTCGCCATCGGCATCGACTGTGCCAGTTCGGAATTTTATCAGGATGGCCAATACCACCTGGCATCGGACGGCTTGCATCTGACATCTGCGCAATTTGCCGATTATCTGGCGTCGTGGGTGGATAAATATCCGATTATCAGTATTGAAGACGGCATGAGCGAACTGGACTGGGCCGGATGGGAACTGCTGACCGCCAAGTTAGGCAAATCGATTCAATTGGTCGGTGACGATATCTTCGTCACCAACACAAAAATCCTGCAGGAAGGTATTAAGCGCGATATCGCCAATTCCATTCTGATCAAGGTCAATCAAATCGGCACATTGACCGAAACCTTCGCTGCCATTGAAATGGCGAAATGCGCCGGCTATACCGCCGTCATTTCGCATCGCTCCGGTGAAACCGAAGATACTACCATTGCGGACATCGCGGTCGCCACCAATGCTTTGCAAATTAAAACCGGCTCAATATCCCGCTCCGATCGTCTGGCGAAATATAATCAATTGCTGCGCATCGAGGAGGATTTGGGGAACTCGGCCAGCTACGCCGGGCGGAGAGCGTTTTATCAGCTCAAATAATGAAATTGTTGAGTTTCATCCTGCTACTGGCGGTTGCCGCAATGCAATACCCATTATGGTTTGGCAAAGCCAGTTGGCTGAAAGTCTGGCAAGTGGATCAGGAAGTGATTGCGGTGCGAGCGGAAAATATGCAACTGCAAAACCGTAACAATAAGCTCGAGGCCGAAGTCAATGACTTGAAACAAGGCCTCGAAGCCATCGAAGAACGCGCCCGCAGCGATTTAGGCATGATCAAGGAAGGCGAGATACTCTTTCAGATTGTCAGGAATTCCCAACAAAAGCCAGCGCAATAATTTTCGTGAACTCCTCGGGAAATTAAGCACCTAAAATCAAACCGGACGATCGCAAGCCGAGCAGCACTGGATCATCCGGTTTAATCGGACAATTTCACCTATAATTCGCTTGAAAAGTGACAAGTGATTCATATATCAGGCTCGTTTCGTTTTGAATTCAATAAAAACCATGGAGTAAGAAATGAAAAGAATCATTCTTTTTTTAGCAACTAACTTGGCGATCGTCGTCGTATTAAGCATTACCTTGCGATTACTCGGTGTTGAAAAAATACTGGACGCACAAGGAACCGGCTTGAATATTAACTCGCTGTTAGTATTCGCAGCGGTATTCGGATTCGGCGGTTCTCTGATATCGCTCGCGCTCTCCAAGTGGACTGCCAAGCGCTTTACCGGCGCAGAAGTCATCGAAATGCCGCGCAATGCACAAGAACACTGGCTGGTTACCACGGTACAACGCCAGGCTCAAGCAGCCGGCATCGGCATGCCGGAAGTCGCGATTTATGATGCGCCGGACGTCAATGCTTTCGCTACCGGCATGTCACGGAACGATGCGCTGGTTGCAGTCAGTACCGGTCTTCTGAATACCATGAGTCAGGATGAAGCCGAGGCCGTCTTGGCGCATGAGGTCAGTCATATCGCCAACGGCGATATGGTCACACTGGCGTTGATCCAAGGTGTTGTTAATACCTTTGTCATTTTCCTGTCGCGCGTCATTGGTCATACCGTGGATCGCGTCATCTTCAAAACGGAAGAAGGCCATGGCCCCGCTTTTTGGGTTACCAACATCATTGCCGAAATCGTACTCGGTGTACTGGCCAGCATCATCGTTATGTGGTTCAGCCGTCAACGCGAGTTTCGCGCCGACGCCGGCGGAGCGAGCTTAGCAGGAAGGGAAAAAATGATTGCTGCTCTGCGGCGCCTGCAAATGATTCATGAGCCAGCACATTTACCCGATCAGCTCGCTGCTTTCGGCATTTCCGGCAGTAGTAACGGATTCTCACGCTTGTTCATGTCGCACCCGCCTTTGGAAGAAAGAATCGCAGCTTTGGAAGCACGATAATAAGAGTCTTCACGTTAGTGAGTGCAAAAAAACGCCGTACGATGACTTTGTACGGCGTTTTAATTGCCTGCTGCTATGTCATTTCATTACTTTAAGGAAAGCTCTGAAAAACGACCGTGTTCGCTCAAGCTGCATTGAAATCAGGTTCAAGATGCTCATTTTATCACTCGTAAACTGCGCTTTTTCGCCTGACTTCGCCTTGCCTGGCTATCGCTCGCTACCTTTCTCAGAGCTTCCTTAAGAAGAAACCTTATAGCAGCCTCATCAATAGGAAGTTTCCCGTGAAAAATCCTGCCAGATATAGGGCGGATTAACCGATGGTTTTGTAGGAACCAAAAAAGTGACTGCATCCAATACTCCCACCAAGGTACGGCCGACAGAATGCATCACGCCCATCCCCAACCCGATAGTAACGCCGTAAGCGGGTCCTTCTTTTTGGCTGGTTAAAATAATATTCTTGGGTAACTCCAGCCAGCCGGTTAATGTATTGGCAACACCACTTGCTAGTTTCTCAGCCGAGTTATTCACATAACTATCGGAGGCGATAGCTTGGGACGAGAAAAGGAACAATATTGAAAGCACCAAAGACAGTTTAACAATGCTCCTCATTAACAAATCTCCTTTATACAGTTTTAAAAATTGATTTCTGCTCACGAAAGAAGATAAGCAAAAATTCCCCAGCAGTTTACCTCTTCACAACTCATCAGACAAATCCATGCTCATAGCAGGGATTGCGCATGAATAACCGGATCACCGGTATTAAGAAATGCCAAAGAAGAATTTTCTCAAAAACCCTGCGGAAATGTCGATAACTATGCTCCTGGCAAGCAATCCACAGAACTCTATCGATCGTAATCCGATTGATGTCATTGGAGGAGTACGCAATATGGAAGGACTTATCGTTGAACCATCCAGAACTTACCAAAAATTGCTTTCAACTGCGATTGAATCGGGTGGATTGGAAACGAAACAGGTCTCAACCGGTAGTGAAGCGCTATCGCTGCTGAAGAAGCAACCTTTCGATTTGGTCTTCATCGCCACACACTTGCAAGATATGGATGGTCCCATGTTTTCATCGCAATTGCGCGCCGATTCCCGCACCCGGCAAATTCCGCTGGTGATGATTACCACCAATGACGATAAGCAATTTCAGGACGAAGCATTTTCCGCCGGTGTGACAGAAATATTTTCCAAGCACGAACTGGATAAAATCACCCGTTATACCGTGCAATTTTCCAGAAAAAGATGCGGCAAAGCCATGAGCGGCCGCATCTTGTATCTTGAAGACAGCTCACCCACGACCGGCACGGTGATCTCATTGCTCACGGATTGCGGCTATACGGTCGATCATTTCAGTAGCGGCGAGGAAGGGCTACAAGCATTCCAAGGCAATGACTACGATCTGGTGCTCGCTGATACTTTGTTGAAAGGAAGACTCAATGGTCAGGCGATTATAAAAGCGATTCGCAGTCTCGAAAGCGAGCAAAAAGATGTACCGCTGCTGGTCTTTTCGGTTTCTGATGATACAACCCGTAAAGTGGAATTGCTGCGTTCCGGTGTCAATGATTACGTCAGTAAGCCGCTGATTCAGGAAGAATTGCTGACGCGAATCAATACGCTGATCAGTAATAGGAAGCTGTCAAGCAAAGCAGTCTCGCAATTGGCTCAAATGCACGAGCTGGCAATGAAAGATCCGCTCACCGGTTTATATAACCGCCACTTCCTGCTGGAAACGGCGCCGTCGAAGCTGAGCGAAGCCGCTCGGCATAGCATTCCCTGCAGCCTGATCATGATCGACATCGATCGGTTCAAATCCATCAATGAAAAATTCGGTCTTGTCGGTGGAGACAAGGTATTGAAGGAAATTGCCGCAATACTCACCGGTTCTGTTCGCAGAGAGGATGTCGCTGCCCGTTACGGTGAAGAAGAATTCGCGCTGCTGCTGACCTATTGCGATATCTCGGGTGCGGCAATGATCGCCGAAAAAATACGCCAATCGATCGAAAATCTGCAACCATCCGATATCAATGTCACCGCAACTCTGGGTGTTGCCGGATTGCAATCCAATTCAAATTCACTCAGTGGTTTTGCCGATCTGCTGAGAGCCGCTGCGGAAGCCGTTTACCGGGCTAAATCCGAGGGGTGCAACCAGGTTTCCGTATACCACCCGTAATACAATCTCGAGTTTCAATCGCATGGCCAGGAAATATCTCAGGATCCAGTTAGGGAAACACTAATTAATTGACTATACGAGTGAATCACTTCGTTGCGCGGTACTCGCTCCTTCGCCTATCTTGTTGATAGGTCTCGATTGCTGTGTTCCGTGCGCCTCGTACTTCATCTTGTTCACCGAATTAATCAGCGCTTCCATAACTAAACTGGGCAAAATTGAGAATCAAAGCAGCAGGGGATCTCCCCTACTTTCTTCATCATTTCCGAGGGTGGTGCGTATCGGCAATGATCGCTTGCTTCAATTGGGCTATTTCCGGTTGATTCAGCGTCTCGGTTTTAAGCAGTTGTTCTGCTGTTTTATCCAACAGTGCGCGGTTATTTTGCAGAATATTAACGGCGTGTTCCAAGGCTTGATCAACCAGCACGCGCACGGCGGTATCGATTTTGTTCGCAGTTTCTTCACTGTAGTTGCGATGCTGCGGCAACCCCGGATTAGGTTGCAGAAAAGCCGATTGCTCACGGTCGTATGCGACATTGCCCAATGCTTCGCTCATGCCGTACCGCAGCACCATGGCGCGTGCGATATCGGTGGCGCGCACCAGATCGTCCGCGGCACCGGTGGAAACTTCCTGAAATACGACTTGTTCGGCTGCCCGCCCCCCCAGCAATACCGCCATTTTGTTGAGCAATTCCGCACGCGTCATCAAAAAACGGTCTTCCGTCGGACGCTGAATAGTGTACCCCAATGCGCCGACACCTCGTGGAATGATCGATACTTTATGCACTTCATCGGTACCGGGTAACGCCAGCGCCACCATGGCGTGACCCAATTCGTGAAAAGCCACGACCCGCCGCTCATTCTGGTTCAATAAACGATTACGTTTTTCCAGGCCTGCCACGATGCGCTCGATGGCGCTGGTCACATCCGCCATCGTCACCGCGTCACCGGCGCGGCGCGTCGCCAGCAAGGCCGCTTCATTGATCAGATTCGCCAGATCCGCTCCGCTGAATCCGGGTGTGAGCGCAGCAACCTGATCCAGTTTTACATCGCTGTGCAATTTCACTTTTTTCACATGCACTGCCAGAATTTGCTCGCGCCCCAGTTTATCCGGACGATCCACCAATACCTGCCGGTCAAAGCGCCCGGCCCGGAGCAACGCCGGATCGAGAATCTCAGGCCGGTTGGTCGCCGCCAGTAGCACGATGCCACTGCTCGGATCAAAACCATCCAGTTCGGACAGCAATTGATTCAATGTTTGCTCTTTTTCGTCATGACCACCGCCGAAACCGCCATAAGCGCCGCGCGCACGGCCCAACGCATCCAATTCATCGATAAAGATAATTGCAGGCGCCATCTGTCGCGCTTGTTCGAGCAGATCGCGCACACGCGCCGCACCGACACCGACAAACATCTCCACGAATTCCGAGCCGGAAATAGAAAAGAACGGCACACCAGCTTCTCCGGCCACCGCGCGCGCAAGCAAGGTTTTTCCCGTTCCCGGCGGGCCGACCAGCAAAATGCCCTTGGGCGCGCGCCCGCCCAAGCGGCCGTAATCTGCAGGATTTTTCAAGAAATTGATGATCTCGACCAATTCCTCTTTGGCTTCGTCCACACCGGCGACATCATCGAAAGTAACCTTGGTTTCTTTCTCGACAAAAACCTTGGCGCGGCTTTTACCGATCGACATCAACCCACCACCCATGCCGCTACTCATGCGGCGGATGACAAACAGCCAGATCGCGATGAAAATTGCCGTGGGCACTATCCAGGAAAGTAAATCGCGCAGCCAGGTACTTTGCACAACACCGGTATAAACAACGTTATGTTTATCCAGTATTTCCGCCAATCCGGGTTCTACGCGCGTGGTGACAAAGTCCTTCATGCCATCCGCATTTCTTTCTTTCAGCGTGCCATAAATTTGATTTTGCGTTATCGCAATTTCTGCGATGCTGCCCTGTTCCAACAAATGATGAAATTGGCTGTACGGAATGGGTTTTACTTGTGTGTATTGCGAATATAGATTTTGTATCAACAGCACACTCAACAGCGCAACTATGACATACCAAATACTGAAATGAGTTTGTTTATCCATTGCCTAACCTCAATTTTTGTTGATTATAAGTATCGTGAATAGCAGTACCGGCTGCCGTCATAAGATACTGCAAACCTGCATAAGTTGCAGCAAGCAATCAGCGCCGCGGTTTCAATTAAAAACGCCAGTCGAGCTGCAAGCCGCCGATATTGATTTGTTCGGAATATTGACCTACGAGAACATCCCCCGTCGAACCTCTGCGGTTGATGGCGGCATCACTCATGAACAAGTGTGCATACGCGGCATGAATATTGATATTCTTCATGAGGGCGTAAGTCACTCCTGCCGTCAGCCAATAGCGGTTGGAATCGGGAATTCGCGGCGAGCTGTTTTGTGCGCTTGAAATCGGGGTTTCGTCGTAGGCAAATCCCAAGCGCCATATCCATTTATCGTTTTCAGCAAAATAATTTGCACCGAACGCATACCGCCACGTATCGTTTAATCTCAGATTCTGTACGTCACTTGGCTGCGCCGATGAAAAACTGGTGCGCAATTCCCGCACCAGGCTCCAATGCGTCCAAAGCGCATCCGCGGAAACAGCCCAACGCGGATTGATACGATGCGTAAAACCGAACAACACGGAATCCGGCATAGTAACCGAAGTGCGCGCATTGGAATCAACCAGAATATTAGCGTGCGTCATTGCAACCGCTTTGTCCGGCACGGAGAAGTCAGCATTGCCGCGGATATCGTGCACTACCCGGGACCGGTAGCTGACACCCAAGCGTGTATCCTGATTCAGCGTATAAAAAGCGCCGAAGTTATAACCAAATCCAACACTCTCGCCTTTCACTGACACATGTCCGTCCGCGGCTTGCGGTAAAATTCCATGGCTGGCGCAAGGCAGAGGCCCTAAAACCAAAAAACACGCGGGACCGAGATCTATCGCGTTGGTTAATCTGGTTTTCATATACTGCACATTAAAGCCGGCGCCGAATGAAAATTTTTCAGTTACCTTAAAAGATAGCGATGGATTGAAGTTAAAAGTCAAAATTTCCGAATCGAGCGCCTGGTAGCGTCCTTTCCAATCCTGCTGATAGCTATTGCTCAAGCCGAACGGCGCATTAAACCCGAATCCGAAGGCAATGCGGTTTGTCAATTCCTGCACATAATATACATTGGGAACAGAAACGAGATTTGCGGCATCGCCGCCGTTGCCGCCTTTCAGTGGCGCACCTCCCAGCAATGGACTCAAATGTGAGGCACTGTCGTAAAATACCGCGGAAGGTGCGACAATATAGCCTGCCACCGAAACCAGTCTGCCGCGCACCTGGCTCATCGCACCCGGATTGAAAAACACCATGCTGCCGTCGTCAGTGTTAGCCGGAGCGCCTGAGAAAGCTTGCCCCATCTCCTTGACACTTTGCTCCATCACGGCAATACCGGAGCTCCATACCGGAATTGCCGCTGTCAACAACAATAAACCGGCAAAGCGGAGAGCATATCGATAGAAAAAACAATCAACTACACGCGGCGCTTTAATAGATTCTCTCCTTAATTTTCTTGAATAATTAAAGATTCATCACTATTATTTTATTATCCGTGACGCCATAATGGTTTGCTTTACTTAAAAAATTTTTTAAGTATAATTTTCTTAAAGAAAATAAGAATATTCCTACGCGTATAGAAATGATCAATTCCCATCCACCATTGAGGCAACATTATGTCATTGAAATAAAATACATACAAATCTTCATATCTCATTTCGTTTTAAATTGCGGATATTCTTCTCGTACTGGGCAAATAATTCTTAATTTCCTGGAAAATCTTCCAACAAACCGGGAACAGTTTTCACAATCTATCCGCGATGAAAAATGATTATTCGGATCCCAGATTCGAGAACCGCAATGCGGATTCCTATTTTTATCAACACAACCATTCCACCGCATTACTGGCAGAACAAATCAAACTGCTTTATCAGCAAGCCCCCAAGGCGCTAGTCGTCACACTGGTCATAGCCGCGGCGCTTGCTTTTATTTTCTGGAATCATGTTGCTGGAGAATGGATCATAGGATGGCTAACCGCCATCTATTTATTAACGTTCGCCAGATTTCTGCTGATCAGATCTTATTTCCGCGCAAACCCGGCAGCCGCGGAATCGGCAATCTGGGGGCGCCGTTTTTTCGCCGGCATATTATTTTCCGGCGTACTTTGGGGTATAGCGGGCGGTATTTTCTTTACCGGCGGCAGTGCCACGCATCAGTTTTTTCTCGCTTACCTCCTTGCTGGCATAATCGCCGGCGCCATGGCGACTTTATCCTCTTATCGCGGCGCATTTCCAGCCTTCGCAATACCGGTTGCGATTCCCTTCACTTACCAGATCATTACACACGGAAGCGACACACACCTTACGATTGCACTGACATACCTGCTCTTCGTTCTTGCCATGGGCAGCATTTCACACCGGTTGTATAAAACAGTTACAGAATCTCTCAAATTCCGCTTTGATAACTTCGACTTGTTAAAGCGTTTGATGCAGGCAAGGAATCATCAAAAAACGATCAACCGGACATTACAAGCACAAATCGCCGAAAAAGACCGCACACAACAGGCATTGCGTACCGTCAAAGAACAACTCGAGCAGCGTGTTACGGAGCGCACCGAGGCGCTTGCTCTGGCCAACGATGTGCTACATCAGGAAAAGGAATTGTTTCAAGTCACTTTGGCAAGTATCGGCGATGCAGTCATCACGACCGGCGCCGATGGAAACATCACCTATCTGAACCCAATCGCGGAGATATTTACCGGTTGGAACAATCAGGATGCGAGCGGATTACCATTGCTGCAAGTATTTAACATTCTCGATACCGTCAACCGGACAACCATACCCGATCCGCTGATCAATCAAGCTTCATCGGGAAATTTACAAGGCCATCACGAATGTTTGCTCATTCGCAAGGACAAGCAGGAATGGATTATCGATTATGCCGTCGCACCGATTCAGAATGCGCAAAAAAAAGTCATTGGCACCGTCATTACGTTCCGTGATGTGACGGAACAACGCAAACTGACGCAAAAACTCGCCTATCAAGCCGCGCACGATTCATTGACCGGCCTGCTGAACCGCAAGGAATTTGAAACTCGCCTGAGCAAAATTCTGGCGTCAACACGCAAAAATGATGCGCATGCCCTATTGTTCCTCGATTTGGATCAATTCAAAATCATCAACGATACCTGCGGGCATAGCGCCGGCGATGAATTACTGCGGCAAGTCACCTCGCTGCTACATGCCAAGCTACGCGCGCGCGATACGCTGGCGCGGCTGGGCGGCGATGAATTCGGCATTATCCTGGAACACTGTCCACAGAATGAAGCATTGCAAGTGGCGCATGCACTGCGCGAATTGGTGCAAAACTTCCGCTTTTACTGGCAGGATAAAGCTTTCACCATTGGCGTCAGCATTGGATTATTTCCCATCGCACATGAAAATAAAGGTCTTGCTTTTGCCTTGAATGCGGCGGATAGCGCTTGCTATGCCGCCAAAGAGCAAGGGCGCAACCGTGTGCATGTCTTTCAGGCGGATTCATCGCAGCAAAAACCGGAAGAAACGCATTGGTTATCACGCCTGCGGCAAGCAATGACCGATCAGCGTTTATGTTTGTATTTTCAACCGATCCGGTCGCTCTCCGGCAACAACATGGAAGAGCACGGCGAGATTTTGCTGCGTCTGCAAGATGATCACGGCCGCTTAGTGACACCCAGTGTATTTCTACCGGCTGCGAAACGGCACGATCACACACTGATGATAGACCGCTGGGTGCTCGAACAATCGGTCAAGCTGATTAAAGCGCAAACGCAGCACCACCCCAATGCGATATATGCCATCAATCTATCCATTCAAGTGCTGGAAAATACCGATTTTCTCGATTTCACCGTAAATACGATCAAAGCCAGCAAGCTAAATCCCGCTAATATTTGTTTTGAATTCACCGAACAAATCGCGCTAGCCGATTTACAGCATGCGATGCGGTTTTTAACCCGGTTGAAAAAACTTGGATGCCGTTTCTCACTGGATAACTTCAGCGGCGGCTTATCATCGTTCGGCTATCTGAAAAACATTCCACTCGATTACCTGAAAATCGACGGCCGATTGATCCAGAACATACTTTCCGATCCGGTCTCCCAAGCGATGGTTGAATCCATCAACAACATCGGTCATGCCATGCAACTCAAAACCATCGCGGAATGGGTTGAAAACGATCAAACCTTGCAGTTTCTCGAAAATATTGCTGTCGACTATGCACAAGGCTACTGGATCGCCAAACCGTATCCGGCCGACTCCACCACAATACAATCCTCGGGGATGAGTAATCCTGCAAAATGAGCGTAGACATAAAAACTACGACACCCGGACACGCGGCGTTAAAATCAGACTCATAATGCGCATTGCCCAGCCGCCGCTCACGACTATTTCAAAGCTTCTCTAGATTTAAACCATGAACCCGACCGGACACCCTAAAGGCTTATATCTCCTATTCTTTACCGAAATGTGGGAACGCTTCAGTTACTATGGCATGCGCGCTATTTTCACCTTGTTTATGATCAAAGCGCTGCTGCTCGACAAAGCATTGGCATCCGAAATTTATGGCAGTTACACTGGTTTGGTTTATCTCACCCCGCTCATTGGCGGTTACGTTGCGGATCGTTATTGGGGCAACAGGCGCGCGATTCTTGCAGGCGGCCTGTTGATGGCGACCGGACATTTTTGCATGTTCTTGTCCGCTGCCAATTATAATGATGCCACCTTCGCGCAACCCATGCTATTTCTCGGTTTGGGATTTCTCATTTTTGGCAACGGTTTTTTCAAACCCAATATTTCTACGATGGTGGGTCAACTCTACCCGGCAGGCGATCAGCGCATCGATGCCGCATTCACGATTTTTTATATGGGTATTAACCTCGGTGCCTTTCTCGCGCCGCTGATATGCGGCAGCCTGGGCGATACTGGCAATGCGGCGGATTTCAAATGGGGCTTTCTGGCTGCTTGCGTGGGTATGATTATCAGTATTCTGTCTTTCGAGTTGCTCAAAAATAAACTCATTGTCACCCCAACCGGCGAAGGTATCGGACTAACTCCCAATAAAAAACCGTTACACGATAATGAGATCGAAACATCTGCCATGCCGCTCGTTCAGTTATGCGGCTGGCTCACTGCCGCGGCGGTTTTATTCGTTGCATTTTATAGTGTTATGGAACTGGGCATCATCGGGTCAGTCATTTTTTCCATTACGATTATCGGCCCCGCCGCTATCATTGCCGACAAGACATTGACAACAATCGAGAAGCAGCGGATAGGTGTTATTTACATCCTGGCTTTTTTCGTCATTTTCTTCTGGGCGGCATTCGAGCAAGCAGGAGCGTCATTGACCTTTTTCGCCGAGGAACAAACCGACCGGAGTGTATTCGGAACGAAAATTCCAACCAGTTTTTTTCAATCGATCAATGCCGTGCTGATTATCGTATTGGCACCGCTGTTCGCTGCTATTTGGACATTTCTTGGCCGGCATAACCGGGAACCTTCATCGCCCGCCAAGCAAGCATGGGGATTATTGTTTCTGGCGATCGGTTATTGGGTAATCGCCTTTGGTGTCAAAGACGTGGATCCTGCAACCAAAGTCAGCATGATGTGGCTGTTCAGCTTGTATTTGCTGCACACCATCGGCGAATTGTGCTTGTCGCCTATCGGCTTGGCAATGGTGGTCAAACTGTCACCGGCGAAATTCGCTTCGCTATTAATGGGTGTTTGGTTTCTTTCCATGGCCGCAGCGAGCAAATTCGCCGGTATGCTCAGTGCTCTATACCCCGATCCGGCTCTACCGGCGGCACCGGCCTTTGCAGGCTTCGAAATCACCAGCCTGTACGATTTTTTCATAATCTTTGTAATCCTATCCGGACTCGCAGCGATCATTTTGTTCACACTGACCAAGGCACTGCTAAAAATGATGCACGGTGCACAGTAAAGCCATTTCTCAATCCTTTAGGAAGCTCCGAAAAAAGATAGCGAGCGATGTCAGGCAAAGCGAAATCAAGTGAAAGAGCGCAGTTTACAGGTTGTAAGTGAGCATTCTGAACCTGATTCCAACACAGTGTGATCGAACACAGTCGTTTTTCAGCGCTTCCTTAAACTTTGGCCATTGCGCATTCACGATACAATTCCGAACTGTCTTTCTCATCTCCGGTGATGATGTCCGCCGCGATGGCTGCCCTGATGACCACCGCCGATATAACCATGCTGCCCTGCATGAGAACGATAACCATCGTGTCGATACGAATGTCTGTGACCGCCATTGTTATATCCAAATCCACCTAAATAGCTTTGACCGACATAATACGGCGACTGATAACCATAACCACTGTATACCGCGCCACGGTAATATCCTCCGCCACCGTAGTAGGGCGTAGCCACACAACCCGCTAAAAAAATAATGGTAGCGACGACAAGGGGGACCAGAATTTTTTCTGTACGCATCATATTTCTCCAAGATCAATTACCGGGGTAGTCATTGCTATTGCCGGTTTCTAAGATTGCTTTCTCTACACCAACCCAATACCGCAATCGATTGCGGTATTTCGTGTGTCATTGTGTGATCTTTGCGCTGAATCGCAGCTGAATACAGAATGAGATCTTTGTGCGATACCTTGTTCAGAATGCTACTGGCAGGAATATAGAACAGCGGTTTACCGATGGAAAGCATGGCAAACTCGAATCCATATGTGATACGTGATGCGAACATACGCCAATGTTGCAGAGCGCGCCTTCGGCGCACCAGGCATAAATGGCTAAGAATGCCCGATTCCCTCACAAATTGGACTTCCGGCTTAATATGTGGAGCCGATACCCGGGTGCGATTGTAATCGCGGAAAAAGTACGCGCTCTTCATAGCGCACATGCGCGGCCAATAATTCACCAAACCGGTGCAACCGCGCCGATAAATCCAGCTCGCAAGGCCCGCAAGCCAGCAAGCGCAGTTCCGCATGTTCGGCCAAGATTCGGTTGGCCGATTCGGCATCCACTGCATCCGCCGCCAAACGCAGCAATTGCTCTTCATATGCGAAATGCTCACGCAATACGGTTTGCCAATGCTCTTCGATACGCTGCACCATCGCTGAAAAAACCGCACTGTCGCCGCTATTTGCCGCTTGCCGCACAGCGCGTGCGATCACCAGCGAGGAGTGATGCTCACGGGATAATGAGAGTAATGCACCGGTTCTGGGCATATTTTATTGAATAAAACATGTGACAAGGAAATATGCTACTAAATGCAGTATGTCTTACATTTAATGCGATATAAAAATCATGAATAAAAAAACCCCGCTACAGAAGCGGGGTTGTCTAGCTATGTCTAAGCTATGCATATTTCTTGCGGTATGCCATGAAACCCAACAAACCCAAGCCAGCTAGTAACATGGCGTAAGATTCTGGCTCAGGGACTGCCGGAATAGCGCCACGAAGTTCAGCCGGACCGCCGCAGCATTCTGCATAGACCAATTGAAACGGTAAATCTCCCGACGCGCCCGTGTAAGTATGACTTTCTGCAAAAGGGGAAGTAGGACCAGACAAGAAGCCAAGATTTACTCCACCAATTATCAATGTCATTCCATCATCATGCGTAAAAGTAAATTTATCTCCAGTAGAGACATGCGCAATACCAGAAAACTCAACGATAGTTCCGACGACACCATTATCCATAGATGAGGCCAGCGTACCAGCTGTATTCTCGGTGATGCCGGTGGCGCCGCCGTTCGCTAGCCACGTTCCAACTGATACGCTAGTTCCAAAAAGATTTATCGCCGATGAATCCACAGAAAACGTAACATCCGGCGTTGTTCCGGGAACATTCGCAGGCACTGCACCGTAAGTAGTCGCCTCAGGAACATGCCAAAGGCTACCAGTAATCGACGTGCCAGCTTGTACTGCGAAAGGTGCAAGCAGAGCAGCACCTAAAACTAATGTCATTTTTTTCATTTTGTATCCCCAAAAAATTAAAAAATAAAACATATATTAAGTACGCAATAACTACTTGGATGGCTGATTTTATAAAACTTTATTTTTTTAGTTAACCAGAAAACCAAAACATCCTTTTTAAAGCTAACATGGCACTAATATCAAAACAATAAGCAATTTCCTTAATTTACAATTAGTAGCAAATTCTATGATTCGTTCCATCAATTAGTTTCTGAATCATTCATTCGCTATTTTGTTTTACCATAACTCCAATACAGCATAAACCCGGTAAAAATCATCCCGCCAAATAGATTTCCGGCAATCACCGGCAATCCGTTCCACAGCCACCAATCCGCGATGGTGATATCCGCGCCGAGCCACATACCGGCAGGGATGACGAACATGTTGACGATGGCGTGCTCGTAACCCAAGCCGAAGAACGTCATGATCGGCAGCCACATCGCGGCGATTTTCCCGATCGTGCTGGTCGAGGTGAACGCCATGACAGCGCCCAAGGTTACCATCCAATTACACAATATCGCACTGATGAATGCGGCAATGGTACCGTCGAAGCCGAGCTTGGCGTATTCCAGTGTTTTGGTTTCGGCGATGGTGATGGTGCGTTGCAATGCAGGAATAGTAGCCGGGTCGATGGAGCCCATTTTGGTCGCTACGACACAGTACAAATACGCATACGTGACGCTGCCAATCAGGTTGCCAGTCAATACCCAGGTCCAATTTTTCAACAAGCGGCTGAAGGGTACCCGGCCGTCTTTGACGGCGATCGGGATCAGCGCAAAATTGCCGGTGGCAAGTTCCAATCCAAGCAGCACGATCATGACGAAACCGACCGGAAACAGCAATGCACCGGCGATTCCCCAGCCCGTTTGCGCCGCCGCCAGAATCGCCAATGTGGTGGCGTAACCGAGAAAAGCACCGGACAAAAAACCGCGGATCAGCAATTGTTGGGTTGGCAAGCTCGCTTTCTTGGCGCCCGCCAGCAGCATGTTTTCGACGACTTCTTCCGGTTTCACATACGCCATTGTTGGTGTACTCCCATGAGTGATTTGAATGGCGAGGATTTTAACGCATCTCTGAATCAAACCGGAAAGCGCGTTATTGGGCGTTCGATTCCGGCAAAAAGATTTGCAATAAATCGTTGAGAAAGCGCCTGCCCAGCACAGTCGGTTTGATGCGCAGATGATCGTACACCAGCAAGCCGCGTTGTTCGGCTTCATCCAATTGTTTTTGCACGGCGCTGATAGGCAAACCGGTGCGCTCCTGAAACAGTGCGGTGTCAAATCCGCCGGTGAGCCGCAGTGCATTCATCATGAATTCAAAACCGCGATCCGTGACGGTCAGCTCTTGCCGCATTTGAATCAAAGACTCGCCCGCTTGCGCTTTGGCGAGATATTCCTTCGGTTGCTTGAAACGCATCTGGCGCACGATTTTGTCGGCGAAACTGATCTTGCTGTGCGCGCCCGCACCGATACCGAGATAGTCGCCGAACAGCCAGTAGTTCAGATTATGCTGCGATTCCTTGCCGGGATGCGCAAAGGCGGAGGTTTCGTAATTGCGGTAGCGCTGGGCCGCGGTAGTTTGTTCGATGATATCCTGCATCGTAGCCGCTTGCTCGTCGTCGGGCAACGGCGGCGGAAAGCGGTGAAACAGCGTATTCGGCTCCAACGTCAGATGGTAAGCGGAAACATGCGTTGCACCCAGTGTACACGCGGTTTCGATATCGTTTCGCGCGTCCTGCAATGTTTGCTCGGGCAACGCATACATCAAATCAAGATTGATGTTGTCGAAATTCTGCAGCGCAATTTCGACGGCGCGATGCGCTTCCCGGTCGTCATGCACTCGCCCCAGTGCTCTCAGGTGTTGCGGGTTAAAGCTTTGGATACCAATCGACAAGCGGTTGATCCCGGCTTGGCGGAAATCGGCGAATTTCTGCGCTTCAAACGTACCGGGGTTGGCTTCCAGCGTGACTTCGGCAAAATACTCCAGTGGTAGCAGCGTGCGCACTGCCGTCAAAATCGAATCGATGGCACGCGCACTGAACCAACTCGGCGTGACCCCACCGAAAAACACGCTGCTCAACCGCCGCCCCCAAACATCGGCCAAAGCGAATTCAAGATCGCGTATCAATGCCGCCACATAGTCATCTTCGGGTGTTTGGTTATCCTGCTCGCGAATCTCGTGCGAATTGAAATCGCAGTAAGGGCATTTCTTCAAACACCACGGAATATGAATATAGAGACTCAGCGGCGGCAGCGCTTTAAGTCTCGGCGTTGGCAAACCAATCATCGATCTATCCGATTTTGCGCAACGTCAACAATGGCGGGCTCGATAATGCCGAGCGCGTGCCCAGCATACCGGCGGCTAATACCCCGATCACACCGGTCGATACACCCACCACCCAGATCCAAGGATCAAATGTGTAATCGAGATGCAGCACATGCTTACCGACAACGTACCCGAGCACGCTGGCGCCAGCCGAAGCGAATAAGCCGGATAGTCCACCCAGAATGGTAAATTCCGCCGCCCATGCGCGCGATAATTGCTCACGCCGCGCACCCAAAGCGCGGAAAATAGCTGCTTCGTAAATACGTTCATCCTGCGTCGCGGCAATCGCCGCGTACAGTACGGCGAAGCCTGCCAGCAGCGTGAACAGGAAAACAAATTCGATCGCTTGCGAAACTTGCTGAATCATCTGTTGCACCTGACCGATGACCGTGGCGACATCGACTACCAAGATATTCGGAAACGTTTTGACCAGCTCGTGTACTCGGTGAATCTCCGCAGGCGCTACATAAAAACTGGTGATATAACTGACCGGATAATTTTCCAGCAAACCGGGCGGCACGATGACAAAGAAATTGACACGGAAAGTATCCCAATCCACTTTCCGCACATTGGTGATTTTCGCGGAGAAATGACTGCCGGCGATATCGTAAGTCACCACATCGCCCAGTTTGACACGAATGATTTTGGCAATACCTTCTTCGATCGACAATTCCGCTTCATAGGTACCGGCGCCCCACCAGCGTCCCTGCACTACCTCGTTATCCGCCGCTAATTCATCGCTCCAGGTTAGATTGAATTCGCGCCGGATGTGACGTTCCGCATGCAAATCGTCGGCATAATCCTCCGCTGAAACATCGTTGCCGTTGATCTTGATCAACCGACCCCTAACCATTGGGTACATGCGCGACTGCTCCATTTCGTAGCGCTGAAAAAAATCGTGCAGCGATTCTAATTGATCCGCCTGGATATTGACCAGAAAATGATTCGGTGCATCTGGCGGTAAACTGGTATGCCAGTCGTCGATCAAATCATCCTGGATCAACGTCAGCATCAACATGGCCATCAATCCCAAACCCAGCGCCACCGCTTGCAAAATACTCGAAACCGCACGGCGGCGGATGCTAGCCAGACCGTAGCGCCAGGCACCGCCGGCTTGATGCCGCAAACCCGCCAGCACGCGGATCAGCAGCCACCCCAAGCAACCGAAAACGACAATGGCCGCGATAAATCCGCTTACGATATACAATCCCAATTTTAGGTCTTGCGCTTTCCAGATAAACAGCAGCGATAAGGCCGCCAACCCGAGCAAGTAGCCCGCGATGCTGTGCTTATTGGACAATCCGATATCCCGCCGCAATACGCGTAACGCCGGCACACTGCGCAAATTGAGCACCGGCGGCAACGCAAACCCCAGCAACAATACCAACCCCACCAGCAAGCCTTGCAAAGCAGGCAACACATTGGGCCAAGGCAATTCCGTTTCGATGATGCCGCTCAACCAGTGCGTCAGAATCTGCTGCGCGGCAAAACCGGCCAAGCAGCCGATACTGCTGGCGATCACACCCAAAGCGATGAAATAGTACAGATACAAATAGAGCAATTGGCGCTGACTGGCACCCAGGCTGCGCATCACCGCGCAACCATCCAGATGACGCTGGGTAAAGCGGCGCACCGCCAGGGCAATTGCCGCCGCTGCCAGAACCACGCTGGCCAATGCCGCCAGGCTAAGAAATTTTTCCGAGCGTTCCAACGCTGCCTTGATTTCAGGGCGCGCGTCGCGAATGCCTTCCATACGTTGCGCTTTGGTCATTTGCGGCTTCGCCCAATCACGAAATTGCTGCACTGTTTCGGCTTCGCCCGCCACCAGCAATTGATAAGACACGCGACTGCCTTCCTGGATCAGGCCGGTTTTCTCCAGATCCGCCGCATTGATAATGGCGCGCGGCCCCATGTTGACAAACCCCACCGAGTGATCCGGTTCGCGCATGACCAGTTCGGTAACCTTCAATTGCGTTGCACCGACATCGACCGTGTCGCCGCCATTCAGATCCAATCGCATCATGACTTTTTCATCGACCCAAAGGGTGCCCGGCGACGGAATTCCATCGGCTTCTCGCACTTTATTCCGGGCAGCCGAGTTTTCCGCCGCTTGATTCGCCAAATGAATCTGTCCGCGCAATGGATAACCTGCCGTGACGGCTTTGATCTCGGTCAGCAGATTACTGTCACCGTTGGAAATCATGCTGGGAAATTTGATCAGCGATGAAACCGCCAAACCCAAGCGCTTGGCCTCATCGGCATAGTGCTCCGGCAAAGGTTTGCTGGAAATGACCAGCAAATCGGCCCCCAACAGTTGATTGCTCTCGCGCGCCAGCGCCAACTCCACGCGATCGGCAAAAAAACCGACCGTGGCGATACCACTTACCGCGATGATCAGCGCCAGCAATAAAACGTTGAGTTCGCCTGCACGCCAATCCCGGTGCAGCATGCGCAACGACAGTTTGAAATGATTCATCTACAAAGTTTACCTGTCGAAAAATATCGAACACTAACCATAACGCATAATTTTCCGGTCATTGCACCAGCTTGCCGTCCGCCAGGCGGATTTGGCGCGAGCAGCGCCGCGACAGCGCTTCATCGTGCGTGACCAGCACCAGGGTCGTGCCATGCTCGCGATTGAGTTCAAACATCAGTTCGATGATTTGCACGCCGGTTGCCGAATCGAGATTGCCGGTAGGTTCATCGGCCAACAGCAATTTGGGCGCTGTCGCAAACGCACGCGCGATGGCAACCCGCTGTTGTTCGCCGCCGGATAACTGTTTGGGATAGTGATGCAAGCGCTTACCCAGCCCAACGCGTTCCAGCAACCGGCGCGCGATTGTTTCCGCATCCCCGCTTGCGGCAAGCTCGAGTGGTAGCATAACGTTTTCAAGCGCGGTCAATGCCGGTAACAATTGAAACGATTGAAACACAAAACCGAGCACTCGGCCACGCAAAGCCGCCCGACTGTCTTCATCCAACGCGAAGATATCGACCGCATCCAGATGAACTTTCCCGGCAGTCGGCAAATCCAATCCCGCCAGCAAACCCAACAATGTGGATTTGCCTGAGCCCGATGCGCCTATAATGGCGACTGCTTCACCCGGATTTACCTGCAACTCGATATTTTGCAGAATAGTCAATTGCTGATCGCCGGTACTGACTTGTTTGCTAAGCGCTTGTGTCCAAAGAATGGGTTGATTAACACGACTATCTGACATGAAAAA
>JBDHRU010000069.1:0-10787 GCA_039807765.1 Nitrosomonas sp.
AATGCCTGCCTTACAAATTCTATCCCTTCCCCTGTTTTTGCACTTAAACGAATGAGCGATATTCTATCATATTCATCTCGCACGCAACCTTTACTACCCGTCGCTAAGTCAGCCAGATCAATCTTATTCAAGATTAAAATTTGCGGAATATCATCAGCACCAATTTCTTTTAAAATTTTATTCACTTCTTCAATTTGTTCGTCGCGATTAGGATTACTGGCATCAACAACATGAAGCAATACATCGGCTTGCACAGTTTCTTCCAGTGTCGCGCGAAATGCTGCAACCAATGTGTGGGGCAATTCGCGAATGAATCCCACCGTATCCGAAATAACTACTGGTCCACCTTCGGCAAGAAATAATTTACGTGTCGTAGTATCCAACGTGGCAAACAGCTGATCGGCAGCATATGTTTGCGCGCGTGTCAATTTATTAAACAAGGTTGATTTCCCGGCATTGGTATAACCGACAATCGATACTGACAACACATTTGTGCGTTGCCTTGAACGCCTCTGGACGGCACGCTGACGCTGCAGCGCTGCAAGTCTTTCTTTAAGTAATTTAACTCGCTTCCTGATCAAACGGCGATCTGTTTCCAATTGGGTTTCACCCGGACCGCGTAAACCTATACCCCCCTTTTGCCTCTCAAGATGAGTCCAACCGCGTACCAGACGAGTAGCCAAATGTTCAAGTTGAGCGAGCTCAACCTGCAATTTTCCTTCGTGACTCTTCGCACGTTGCGCAAAAATATCCAGAATCAAACTGGTACGATCTATGACATTGCAATTTAAACGCAGTGATAAATTACGCTGTTGCGCCGGAGATAAATCATGATTGAATATGATAATTGAAGCTTTATTCTGTGATATCAGCTGCGAAATCTCGTCAACCTTACCGCTACCGATGTAGGTGGTTGGATCCGGACGCGAACGTTTCCCTTCTACAATTGCCACAACTTGAAGTTTTGCGCTGATAGCCAGTTGCTGTAATTCATGCAGGCTTTCTACATAGGTACTGCTGCCAAAATCAACGCTAACGAGTATGGCTGCATCAGCAGCGCTAGATTCCATACCTGATTCAAACATCAGGCATCACGTGTATCCGTCGTTTCGATAGGAATAATAACGGCCCTTGCTGGTACTACAGTGGAAATTGCATGTTTGTATACCATTTGCGTAACCGAGTTTTTCAATAGCACTACATACTGATCAAAGGAATCAATTTGTCCTTGTAATTTAATCCCATTCACCAAATAAATCGATACCGGAATATGCTCTTTCCGCAATATATTTAAAAATGGATCTTGCAACAATTGGCCCTTGTTACCCATAGGTAACTCCCTATTCTAATTATTAGTTCTCGGAACAGTGACTCTACTTCATTTCTTAATGCAAATCCATACTTGATCGCATTAATGCAGCAAAGTCTTCATTATTAATAAATTAATCTAGTCTCAATCTCTCAAGCCAAAGCCATCATACTACTTGTACGCACCAAGATTTGTCGTACAGGCATCCGGTTTATTTTTGCGACTCCGAATGCCTGCAATTTCAATTCCTCGCCTTTTTCAATAGCAAGATCGCCGATTCCAGTATAGCGATCAAACACTAAAACGGCACTGGCCTTGGTGTATTATTATTGGAAGGTGGTAGAGTTGGCAGCTTAAAGTTCGGTTGCTCACCCGTTAATGATTTTAAGAACGCAACGATGCTGTCAATTTCCTTCTTATTAAAATCACGATCTAATTGAAGCTTACCCATCGTTTTAACTGCATCCTCCAGTGTTGCGACTGCGCCATCATGAAAGTACGGATAGGTCAATTCGATATTGCGTAAGGTTGGCACCTTGAAAACATTCAAGTCGGTATCTTTTCCGGTAACCGCTTTTCTGCCTTCTATCTTGCTGGTTGTTTTGTAGGGATGATATACGCCAAGCTTTTGATAAAGCGCCCCCCCCACAGCAGGACCGTTATGACATCCTGAACAACCGCTGCTTTTGAATAATTCGTAACCTTCGATTTCCTGAGGGCTCAGTGCTTTCTTGTCGCCTTCCAGCCACTTATCGAAGCGTGAGCCAGGGGTTACCAAGGTTTCCTCAAACGCTGCGATTGCTGTGGTTACCCGGTCAATATCAACCTGATCCGTGCCGAATGCTTTTTGGAAATGGGCGCGATATTGCGGCATTGATTGCAATACCTCAACAGCCGCTTTATGCGTTGAAGCCATCTCACCCGGATTTGCAATTGGACCACCGGCTTGCTCTTTTAAATCCTTAGCACGGCCATCCCAGAATTGCGCCAAATTCATACTGGCATTCAATACAGTCGGTGCATTGATTGGACCTTGCTGCCACGCATGACCAATCGAAGTTGGAATATTATCCGTTCCGCCCATGCTTAAGTTATGACAGGAATTACAAGAAATGAATCCTGATTTTGACAGGCGGGGATCAAAAAATAACATCTTGCCCAGTTCAACCATATCAGCATTTGCTACTTTGGCGGCTTTAATGGGCTGGATAGGTTCATTGGCTGAAACAACCATCGAAGTGACAAGAGCGCCAATCGATAACAGTGACGCAACCAGTGTACGCATCTTCATCGGTATTCTCCCTAAGTAAATAAAAAACGGCTGTTATGGCGCAGCCGATTACGCCTGATGAAACACCCACAAATGGGAATTTGTAAAAACGCGGCAGAGCGGCTCAGTCCCGTATCTTCGATTTGCAGAGCAAGCTTAAAAACCTTTCAAATTTTTGAATTATTCATTACTTCCAGCTGATTAATCAGAATATCCTTGGTTCCATTGACCAGATTTCTTTGATCATAACCAGCCCCAATACTTTGGCAAGGATCCGTTTTTAACAAGCGCGACAATTCGGTCAGTGCCTGCTTATATACTTTGCGCTTGAATTCAACGACCGACTCCAATTCAACCCAGTACTGATTCCAACGCCAAGCGTCAAATTCAGGATGCGTGCTCCGGCGTAATGAAACATCGCTATCGCGCCCGATCAAACGCAACAAATACCAAATTTGCTTCTGTCCCTTGTAATTCCCACGCCATTCCCGCCGAATCCAGCGATCGGGAACTTCGTAACGCAACCAATCACGTGTACGCCCAACAATCTCCACATGATTTGGACGCAATCCTATCTCTTCGCTCAGTTCCCTATACATAGCTTGTTCGGGACTCTCTCCCGACTTAATGCCGCCCTGCGGAAATTGCCAAGAATTTTGCTTGATACGCTTGCCCCAGAAAACCTCATTTTTTGAATTCAAGAGGATAATTCCGACATTGGGGCGATATCCATTTCGGTCAATCATACGGAATACTCACTTGACCCAATCAAATGAGTGGATTTTTTCACACTTTTCTGTAGATTGAAAGTGCCTATGGAATAAAAATCCACCTCTTATAAAATTTCCACCAGTCCGAATAAATCAAATCATATGTTTGCCTTATATAGGGACTTATCCCCACTTAACCAAGTATTTCAAGGTAAAATTGCCATCACTTTTTATCATTAATGGAATTACTTCATGCGCGTCTCGCAATTTTTTATTTCAACCCTTAAGGAAGCTCCCGCCGAAGCGGAACTCGTCAGCCATAAGCTCATGCTGCGCGCCGGGCTCATCAAGCGCTTAGGCAGCGGATTGTATACCTGGATGCCGTTAGGTCTACGGGTATTGCGGAAAATTGAGAACATTGTGCGTGAAGAAATGAATAAAAGCGGCGCCATCGAAGTTCTCATGCCTGCCATTCACCCTGCCGAATTATGGCAAGAAACCGGCCGCTGGGAAGTTTTCGGGCCGCAAATGTTAAAAATCAAGGACCGTCATGAGCACGACTTCTGTTTCGGCCCCACACACGAAGAAATCATCACCGATATTGCACGCAAGGAAATCAAAAGCTACCGTCAGTTACCGCTGAATTTCTACCAGATTCAAACAAAATTCCGCGATGAAATCCGGCCGCGTTTTGGTGTCATGCGCGCACGCGAATTTATCATGAAAGATGCCTATTCATTCCACACCGATGAAAACAGTTTGATGCAAACGTACCAGCACATGTATGAAACCTACAGCCGTATTTTCACCCGCCTTGGGCTGAAATTCCGTGCGGTTGCAGCCGATACCGGCGCCATCGGCGGCAGCGGTTCGCATGAATTTCATGTGCTGGCGGATTCGGGCGAAGACGCCATCGCATTTTGCCCCGATTCGGACTACGCCGCCAATATCGAATTGGCTAAATCACTCTTCACACCTCAGGAACAGAATGCACCGGATGGTGATATGCAAAAAATTGCCACTCCTGGTAAAAAGACTTGCGCCGAAGTGGCTGAATTTCTAAAAGTGCCTTTGCAAAAAACCGTCAAAACCTTGGCAGTCAAAGCCAATAACCAATTATTCTTATTGCTGCTGCGCGGCGATCACCAGCTCAACGAGCTAAAAGTGAGAAAAATACCCTTTTTATCGACCTTTCAGATGGCCAGCGAAGAGGATATTCTACGCGAAACAGGAACAATACCCGGATACATCGGCCCCATCGGTTTGCCAACTTGCGTGCTCGCCGATCAAGCCGTCATGAACATGAGCAACTTCGTATGCGGTGCAAATGAAGAAGGTTTTCACTTGATCCAAGTAAATTTTATCCGCGATCTAAAACTGCCGGATCATGTTTTTGATATCCGTAACGTTGTTCCGGGAGACGACTCGCCGGACGGCAAAGGTAAGCTGGAAATTTGCCGCGGAATTGAGGTCGGCCATATTTTCCAGTTACGCACCAAATATTCGGAAATGATGAAAGCCACCTATCTCGATGAAACAGGCCAAACTAGAAATATGGAAATGGGTTGCTATGGTATCGGCATTTCACGCATCGTTGCAGCTGCCATCGAACAAAATCACGATGAACACGGCATCATTTTCCCAGATGCCATTGCACCTTTTCAGCTTGCGATCGTGCCGATCGGATTGCAAAAAAGCGCACTTGTTAAAGATGCTGTGGAGAAACTCTACCGGCAACTCACGGAAGCGCACATTGAGGTACTTTTGGACGACCGCGACGAACGCCCCGGCGTCATGTTCGCAGACATGGAATTAATCGGTATTCCACATCGAATCGTTATCGGAGAACGAGGATTGAAGCAATCGGTTGTTGAATACCAAGGACGGAACGATCAAGCTGCACAAACGGTTCCCATGGACGAAATTTTCTCATTGATTACGACCAAGCTATGCATAAACTAATCTATCTGTCAGTCTTAGGGCTTTTGTCCGGCTTTAGTCATGCCAATAATAGCCAGTATGAACAGCTGACGGCCAGCACACAGACTGTCATATTTCAAGGCATCAGCGATCAGGCTGTGTCGTACACCGAATACGCCGCCGTTGCCGACAATATCGCTTGGCTCGTCAGTATGAGCCGGCGCTTGGAAAAATACATACCCGATACATTAGAACGGGAAGAATTTCTACGAACCGTTTTTTACGAAGCAACACGCGCTGGACTGGATCCGCAAATCGTGCTCAGCGTTATTCAGGTAGAAAGCGGTTTTAAGAAATATGCCATATCATATGCAGGAGCGCGCGGCTATATGCAAGTCATGCCTTTCTGGGTTGGCGTCATCGGTCACCAAGATCACAATCTTTTTCACTTACGCGTCAACCTGCGCTACGGCTGCACCATTTTGCGTCATTATTTGGATCAAGAGAAAGGCGATTATTTTCGCGCTTTGGGGCGCTATAACGGGAGTCTGGGCGAAGCCGCTTATCCGCAACTGATATTCAATAAATGGCAAACGACATGGCGCTACACTGCTTCATAACCGGATTCTTCCAATTTAAGTCAATCCCATCTGGAAAATCGGCGTAATCCATCAGTGTTTCCGGTTGACATCTTTATTATCAGCGGATTTCGTTTCAATAAACTGTTCAATACTCTCGCGTGAAATAATCCCTTGCTGGCGCGCCGCCGGATTTCCTTCCGGATCGAAGAAATATGTACTGGGCAACAGCGAAATCTCATCCAACTGAGAAGCAATCTTCCGGTTGCCTAGCACAATGGGATATGTGATCGACATTGATCGCACGAAATCCATCACCACTTTGGGATCATCGACATCCATCGCCACACCGATCACCACCAGATCCTTGCGCTGCTCATACAACGCGATCAAATCAGGAATTTCTTTCAGACAGGGCGGACACCAAGTAGCCCAGAAGTTAACGAGCACCCAGCGCCCTTTGTACTCCGAAAGTTTATGAATTTTTCCGGTCACATCTTGGAACTGGAATGCATGCACCTGGAAACTCAGTAACATGGCAATCACACAAAATAATACGATCAATTTATATTTCATCTTCATGTCGCCAGCGTTCCCATTCAACGATCAGTCATCCCAGTTCCCGGTTAAACTTGCGGGTGTGCCCGCTCGAGCTTACTGTGCAATTTATTCAACGCACTCAGATAAGCTTTCGCCGAAGCAACGACAATATCGGTATCCGAACCATGACCGTTGACGATACGATCGGATTTCTGCAACCGTACGGTCACTTCGCCTTGCGCATCGGTTCCACTGGTAATATTGTTCACTGAATACAATTGCAGCTTGGCTCCGCTCGACAGCAACTTCTCAATCGCGCGAAAAGTGGCATCCACCGGACCGCTGCCTTCCGATTCCGCATGCATCTCCTTGCCGTCATCGGAAATCACGATGCGCGCATACGGCACCTCGCCGGTTTCGCAATGCACCGTGAGCGATATGAGCCGGTAGCGTTCCTGCAACACCAGCACTTCGTCGGAAACCAGCGCCTGCAAGTCTTCATCGAAGATCTCATGTTTCTTATCCGCCAATTCCTTGAAGCGCATGAAAGTGTTATTGAGCATTTCTTCCGATTCCAGCTCAATCCCCAATTCCATCAGACGGTTACGGAACGCGTTACGGCCGGAATGTTTTCCCAGCAATAGCTTGTTCGCTCCCCAGCCGACATCCTCCGCACGCATGATTTCGTAGGTCTCGCGATGTTTCAGCACACCATCCTGGTGAATGCCGGATTCATGTGCAAAAGCATTGGCGCCCACAATCGCTTTATTGGGTTGCACCGGAAAACCGGTAATCCCTGACACCAGCTTACTGGCTGAAACAATATGCGTGGTATCGATCTTTGTATCGCACGGAAAATAATCCTGGCGGGTGCGCACGGCCATCACAACTTCCTCCAGCGAAGCGTTACCGGCGCGCTCTCCCAGACCATTGATAGTGCATTCCACCTGGCGTGCGCCATTCATCACGGCAGCCAGTGAATTCGCTACAGCCAGCCCTAAGTCATTATGGCAATGAACCGAAAAAATCGCTTTATCGGAATTAGGAATGCGCTCGCGCAAATTTCGAATCAGCTTGCCAAATTGATCAGGCATGGTATAACCCACCGTATCCGGAATATTCAACGTCGTTGCACCGGCGTCAATCACGGCTTCGAGAATCTGGCACAGAAAATCGATTTCCGACCGGCCGGCGTCTTCCGGTGAGAATTCCACGTTATCGGTGTATTGGCGCGCCCATTTCACCGCTTTTATCGCCTGTGCGACGACCTGATCAGGCGACATGCGCAATTTTTTCTTCATATGAATCGGCGAGGTCGCAATGAACGTATGAATACGTGCTGCTTGCGCCCCTCTCAATGCCTCGCCGGCGCGCTGAATGTCCGCTTCAATCGCTCGCGCCAATCCACACACAATGCTGTCTTTTACTGAATCGGCGACCGCCTTGACAGCCTCAAAGTCACCATTGGAAGCTGCCGGAAAACCGGCTTCAATGACATCGACCCCCATACGCTCCAATTGCCAGGCGATGCGTACCTTTTCTTCTTTCGTCATGGATGCGCCGGGGCTTTGTTCACCGTCACGCAACGTCGTATCAAAAATAATCAAATGCTTTTGCATTATGCTCTCCGCTTGAGGAAGAAAACCTTAATGAATCATAAAACTCGTCATGCGAATTTTATCGGGAAGAAAGGGGAATAGGGAAAGAAAATTTTAGCGCGCAAGGCGCAGTAACAGTTCCGCTAGAGCCATCGGAACCGGGATAAACTGCAGTGAATGGATATAACTTTTAGCAAACATGGTGGGCGAGAATATAAATAGTTTTTTCTTTCGATGCAAGAGGCAATCTTCAGGCGCCCGGTGTTTCGTTATTCTTTTTGCCTCTACCCAAACGCCATAATTTAATGACATAACCGGAAAAAGCATAAGCTCCGAACAAAATAAACAATACCAGCGGCGGATGGCTCGGAATCAATACAAAAAAGAACAGTACGATTAATAAGACTGTGAAAAACGGCACGCGGCGACGCAAATTAAACTCCTTACCACTATAGTAAGGGATATTGCTGACCATCGTTAATGCTGCGAATAAAGTCACAATAGAAGCCAGCCACTTTACATCGCTTCCTTGTATGTGAAAATTAATCGTCACCCAAACCAATCCAGCAATCAATGCAGCCGCTGCCGGACTGGGCAAGCCTTGAAAGAAACGCTTATCGACCACTGCGATATTGGTATTGAAACGCGCCAGCCGCAAAGCCGCGCAGGCGCAATAAATAAATGCGATGATCCAGCCCCATTGATCCATTTCCTTCAATGCCCATTCATACACGATCAATGCCGGTGCAACACCAAATGAAACCATGTCCGACAAACTATCGTATTCCGCGCCGAACTCGCTTTGTGTGCCGGTCAATCGCGCCACCCTGCCATCAAGCCCATCCAGCACCATAGCAATAAAAACGGCGATGGCCGAATATTCAAAATTTCCGTTCATCGCCTGCACAATGGCATAGAATCCGGCAAATAATGCAGCTGTTGTAAACAAATTGGGTAACAAATAGATGCCGCGCCGCCGCAACCGGGCTTTCAGGACGGTACGTTCTGGTAGAGAATCGGACATCACAAGCGTTTCATAAAAGGATAGGAATAACGGAAATCACGCAAAAAATTAAAACAGAGCCTCCAGAAAAGCTCGATTTATGTCTGACATAGTTCTTGACACTGGTGCGTACAAAAATTAGATCCGCATCTCTTTTATCAGGCTGCGGCTTTGGCTTCTACACGAAATTCCGCCAATACGGTTAGTGTCGCCGACACTTTGTCGCCGATATTGACGTTCACTTTAGTATTCAGCGGCAAATAAACATCCACTCGCGAACCGAACCGTATAAAACCGAACCGCTGACCACGCGCCAAATGATCGCCCGGCGCTACGTGACAAAGGATCCGTTTGGCAATCAACCCGGCCACTTGTACACAAGTCACATCGGCGCCATGATCCGTTTTGATCCATAGCGCATTGCGTTCATTTTCCAGTGAAGCCTTGGGTAAGTCCGCATTAATGAATTTACCCGGGAAATACCACTTGTTACGCACTTCACCATCAACCGGGCTGCGATTGGAATGCACATTAAATACATTCATAAACACGCTGATTTTGAGCGCTTCGCGATCCAGATAAGGATCTCGCGTTTTTTCCACCGCTACAATCCTGCCATCCGCCGGCGCTAATATGGCATTGCGATCCGTTGGTATCTCGCGCGGCGGATCACGAAAGAACTGCAAAACAAACAATGCGATTACCCAGAATGGAAGCGCCCAAAGCCAGCCGAGAAATTCTGTCGCACCAATGGCGACAACCAATGCAATTGCAATATGCAGCCAGCCTTCACGGGCAATAATAGGGTGAGGATAATGAGCCATAAATTAATTACAACAAAAGCTTGAAAGGCAAAAAACCAAAGCCGGAATTATAAAGAACCGTGTAACTCTTTAGTTCTTTCCTTGATCAACCAGTTTATTTTTCTTGATCCATGGCATCATATCGCGTAGTTTGGCGCCTACCTGCTCGATTTGATGTTCGGATGCAATACGGCGGCTCGCTTTCAGTACCGGTGCACCGGCTTGATTTTCCAGAATGAATTCCCGCGCATACTCTCCGGTCTGAATCTGGCGCAAAATTTTGCGCATTTCTGCACGCGTTTCGTCAGTAATAATACGCGGGCCGCGCGATACATCACCATATTCAGCATTATTTGAAATCGAGTAGCGCATATTGGCAATGCCGCCCTCGTAAATCAGATCGACAATCAACTTCACCTCATGCAAGCATTCGAAATATGCCATCTCTGGTGCATAACCGGCTTCCACCAGTGTCTCAAAACCGGCTTGAATCAACGCAGTTAAACCACCGCACAACACCACTTGCTCGCCAAACAAATCAGTTTCGGTTTCTTCACGGAAACTGGTTTCGATTACACCACCGCGAGTACCGCCGTTAGCAGCCGCATAAGAAAGCGCCAGATCCCGCGCTTTGCCGGATTTATCCTGGTGCACGGCAATCAGTGTCGGCACACCACCGCCTTGTAGGTAGGTCGAACGTACCAAATGGCCCGGCCCTTTAGGCGCAATCATTATGACGTCGAGATCGTCACGCGGCGTTACTTGTCCGTAATGCACACTAAAACCGTGCGCAAATGCTAAGGTTGCGCCTTTCTTCAAACCGGGTTCGATTTCTCTTTTATATACCACACCAATTTGCTCATCGGGTAATAAAACCATGACGACATCGGCGTCCTTGACAGCCTCGGCAACTTCCATAACCTTTAATCCGGCTTTTTCCGCTTTACTCCAGGATAACCCGCCTTTACGCAACCCAACGGTCACTTTCACACCGGATTCGCTCAAATTGTTAGCATGCGCATGCCCTTGCGAGCCGTAACCCAATATGGTTACTTT
>JBDHRU010000070.1:0-10744 GCA_039807765.1 Nitrosomonas sp.
CTGATGATCATGCTGGTCGTGCTGCCGTTCGCCAGCAATTTTCTCATCCGTATTTATGCCTGGATGATCATTCTCGGTCCGGAATCGGCACTCAGTCATGTGATCAATCATACCTTGGGTGTTTTCGGCATCGCGCCGGTGACGCTGCTTTTTTCACCGTTTGCGGTTCTGATCGGCATGATTTATGTGCATTTGCCGTTCATGATCCTGCCGCTGTATACCAATTTGGAAAAGCACGACCCGATTCTGCTGGATGCCGCGCAGGATCTGGGTGCGAACCGTTGGCAGCGCTTCTGGTACGTCACCTGGCCGCAATCGCTGCCGGGTATTTTCTCCGGATCGGCGCTGGTGTTCATTCCCGTGCTCGGCATGTTCGCCATTCCCGATATCCTGGGTGGAACGGGCGATATCATGATCGGCAATCTGATCAAAGACCAGTTTCTCGGCACGCGGGACTGGCCGTTCGGCTCGACACTGTCGATCATGCTGACGCTGGCGGTGCTGATTATCGCCGGATTATTTTCCTGGCTCGCCAAGCCGGTCACCAAGATCATCTGACCATGCCGCGCCGGATGACTGCTTTGTGGATCGTGTCGATCGGGGTATACGCCTTTTTGTATATCCCGTTGATCATCGTCATCGTATTTTCCTTCAACGACTCCAAACTCAACGCCGAGTGGGTGGGGTTCACGCTGCATTGGTACCAGGTTTTGTTGCATGATCATGAAATGCTGCTGGCCGCGCGCAACTCATTGTTCATTGCCATCAGCGCCAGCACCATCGCCACAATCCTAGGCACCATGGCCGGTTTGGCGATCCATCGCTACAAACTGAAGGTATTGCCGGTGCTGGCATTCACCCCGGTGGCCATGCCGGAGATCCTGCTCGGCGTCTCGCTGCTGCTGTTCTTTCTGCAAGTGCTCAACCTGACCCTCGGCATGGTCTCTATCATCATTGCGCATACCACTTTTTGTATCGGATTTGTCGCGATTATCGTACGTGCGCGTTTGCAAGGTATGGATGAGTCGATTTTCGAGGCCGCACGCGATCTCGGCGCAACACCATGGCAAACTTTCCGGCAAGTCACCTTGCCCTTGATCAGACCGGCTATCATTGCCGGCGCTTTAATGTCATTCACGCTATCGATCGACGATTTCGTCATTACTTTCTTCACCAAAGGCGTCGGCGAGCCGATTCTGCCAATCCAGATCTACACCATGATCAAGGTGGCGGTCACGCCGGAAGTGAATGCCATTTCCACTCTGATGATGCTGCTGACATTGACGCTGATTATCATCGCCTCACGTTTCGACAGCAGTATGCTGGGTGAATCCAGGTGATCATGCGCCACTGGTCGCAACTTCCGCTCATGGCGGTAATTCTCGCGCTTTCATTGATGCTGGGCAGTTGCATGCAGCACCCCGCCGCTTCCGGTCACGCCAGTGCGAACATTCTGCAGCTCTTCAACTGGAATAATTACATCGCACCGCAAACCGTGCAGCACTTCGAAGCACTGTGCGAGTGTCACGTCGAGCAAGACTATTTTTCCGACAACGAGGAAATGTTGGCGAAACTGGCTGCCGGCGCTACCGGTTACGATTTGATCGTCCCGACCGGCAACGCCATGGATACGCTGATACGCCAGGGTGTTTTGGTACCGCTGGATAAAACCTTGCTGCCGAATCTGAAAAATATTCATCCCGCCTATCTGAAAACGCAATTCGATCCGGACAACCAATATTCTGTCCCATATGCTTATACACTCACGTTATTGGGATTCAACAGCAATAAAATCGACGAGTTGGGTTTGCCGACCGACACCTGGGCGCTTATCTTCGAACCGGAATACCTGAAAAAAATAAAGGGACGCGTCACCGTGCTGGACAGTCCACGCGAGTTGATGGCTGCGGCGCTGCTATACCTAGGTTATGCGGCGAACGACCACGATGAGGCACATTGGAATGAAGCCAAGGAATTGATTATCCGCGCAAAACCCTATTGGGCGGCATTCAGCAACACCAGCTACATCCGCGAAATCGCCATTGGTGATTTATGGGTGGTGCACGGTTATTCCAACGATTTGTTTCAGGCCGCGTTGGATGCCCAAAAAACCGGACGCCCTTTCACCATCGATTACACCATTCCCAAGCAAGGCGCGGTGATGTCGCTGGACAGCATGGTGCTGCACAAAAGCGGCAAGCATCTCGGCTTGGCGCACCAATTCATTAATTTCATACTGGACGGAAAAAATTCCGCCGAACTGACCAATTTGATCGGATCCGGCAATCCGAATATGGCGGCAAAACCGTACATCCGGCCGGAACTGGTGCGCAACCCAGTGATATTTCCGGACGACGATACCTTGGCGCGGCTAGAAATGATCACCGATCTGAATCATCAGCAACGCCGGATACTCAGCCGCATATGGACGGAAATAAAATTGCGTTAAACTTACCCTCTTTTAAATTCTTTCCGGGAATACCCATGAGCTATTATCGGCACCATGTTTTTTTCTGCACCAATCAACGTGAAGGCGGCGCCAAATGCTGCAACAATTTCGGCGCACAGGAATTGCGCGATTACGCAAAGCAACGCATCAAATCGCTCAAGCTGGATGGCAAGAAAAAAATCCGCATCAACAACGCCGGCTGCCTGGACCGCTGCGACGAAGGTCCGGTGATCGTCATTTACCCGGAAGAGACGTGGTACACCTACATCGACAAGGACGACATCGACGAAATCATTGACGAACACTTGATTAAAGGCAATGTCGTCGAACGCCTGAAAATTTGATATTCATCGATTTTGCTGCATTCTTAAGGTCAACAGATTGCCTGCGGTTACTCAGAAATTTTTCATCGACGGCCCGGTAGGTAAGCTGGAAGCCGTTCTGGGCGAACCTCGCTCTACACCCAAAGGAGTCGCCATCATTGCCCATCCGCACCCGTTGCACGGCGGAACGATGGACAACAAAGTCGCACATACCTTATTCAGCGCTTTGCTAGAGCTTGAATTCATCACGGTAAAATTCAATTTTCGTGGGGTCGGCCGCAGCGCAGGTCACTTTGATCACGGTGTGGGTGAAATCGAGGATGTATTGGCAGTAACGCAAACCATTCGCGATCAATTCATTCAGCAAGTTGCGGATATTCCGCTGCTACTGGCGGGATTTTCATTCGGTGGTGCTGTTCAGCTGCATGCGGCGGAGAAACTAGCACCCGAGTTCCTACTCCTGGTCGCGCCATCGGTGGTTAATCTGCGAGCGCCACCGGTACCGGAGACGACTCAATACGCTCTGATCATTCACGGCGATAAAGACGATGTGGTATTACCCGAAGCGGTTTTAAGCTGGGCGGAACCGGCCTCGCAACCAATTTTGGTCGTACCCGGCACGGGACATTTTTTTCACGGCAAACTGGCGCTACTCAAGCGACTGGTTTTCGATCATTTCGCGCACAGAATCTGAAACGATCAGCGGGTTTTATTCGACCAGCCGGTGCTGAATGGCATAACGAACCAGTTGTGCATTATTTTTCATATTCATCTTTTCCAGAATACGCGAACGGTAAGTGCTAACCGTTTTTACACTGAGCGCCAATTTATTGGCGATAGATGTCAGCGATTCCCCGGCAACGATCAGTTTAAAAACATGAAACTCCCGATCGGAGAATGTGGTATGTGTCAATTTATCCGGTTCCATGACCGGATTGAATAACAGCTTCTCAGCTAATTCAGGATTAACGTATTTTCCGCCTTTTGCCAGACGGCGAACCACGTTGATCAGCTGATCCGTAGGACTATCTTTTGTCAAGTAACCGGATGCTCCAGAACGGATAGCTCGGATCGCATACTCTTCCTCAGGGTACATACTGAGAACCAATACGCACGACGATGCATTGGCCGATAAAATTCTCTTCAATATATCCAGACCATTGATATCGGGCAGATTAATATCCAGCAGCGCGATGTCCCAGTCAACTTCCCGTGCTTTTTTGATAATATCCTTGCCATCGATAGCTTCGGCAACCACATCGATATCGTCCGTTTCATCAAATATCCTTTTCAAGCCATCGCGAAACAAAGCATGATCGTCTGCAATCAGGACTTTAATCATGAATTAATTCTCCAATATTCGTTGCTGCAATGGTGAGCGGTATTTTGAGCGTCACTATACTCCCCTTAAACGGTTCACCGGATATTTCAAGCTTGCCGCCAAATTGCTGTGTTCTCTCTTTCATGCCAATAATTCCAAATGATTCCGGATCCAATATCTGCGATTCCATTATGCCAACGCCATTGTCTTTGATGGTAATCACAATATCGTCATCATCTTCAATGAGTTCAATCTCTACTTTCGTAGCTTGCGAATGCCGGGTTATATTGATAAGTATCTCTTGAATAATTCTAAAAATACTGGTTTCAAAGTTCTTGTTACTGCAAGATATAGTCGATATGATCGATTCCAAGTAGCATTTGATATTTGTGCGTTGTTCAAATTCGCGCACCAGCCACTCGATAGCACCATACAATCCTAGATTATCCAGCACATTGGGGCGCAAATTCACTGACACCCTTCGCGCAGTCTCAATCGCTTCTCCCGTTAAGACATAGAGTGATTTCACCCGCTCATGCATCGGATCTGCCGTGATCTTTTTTGACAGCCAATCCAGGTCCATTTTCAGGACTGTCAAAGTCCCGCCCAGAACATCATGTATTTCACGGCCGATCCGGGTTCTTTCTTCTTCTCTGACATCTTGCAGATGTGTCGTCAAATGGCGCAAATTCTCTATCATCCGCTGGCGCTCCGTAACGTCTTCGACCATGCATAAATAACAGACCTCATGATTATTCATGGTTTCAAACGGAACGAGCGACATCTCGACCCAGATAATGGACATATCCGGACGCAACACCCTTTTTACTATTTTACTATCGTGCGGTTGGTGGCGGATAAAAAGTCGAATATCCTGTTGATAAGACAAGACATCATCGGGATGAATAATATCCGCCTGATGGATGCTCAGCAGTTGATCCACGCTTCTACCCGCGATACAGGCATACATGGGGTTCACATCGTAATATTTCCCCGTATGCAAATTGATCAGGGCGATGCCGAGCGGCGCTTTTTCAAAAACAGTCTGGAACCGCTTTTGCGCTTTTCTGCTGTCCTCTTCGATGCGCTTGCGCTCAATCGAATAACGGATGACGCGCGCCAGAACGCCTTCGCTCAGACTACCTTTGACCAGATAATCCTGAGCGCCCGCTTTGATCGCTTTGATCGCAAGTTTCTCATCGTTTCTGAACGACAAGACGGCAATCGGTATATTCGCCGCATGTTCGCGCAATCGATCGATCGTTGTAACGCCATCGCTATCCGGCAAAGTCAGATCCGACAGAATCAAATCAAATGAGTGCTGCCGGATTAATTCAAGCGCCGAACCTAGCCGTTCGGTATGAATCAAGGTGATCTGATCGCCCATTGCTTGTTGTAAATCGTTTTGAACCAGCAGGGAGTCCGTTTCGTTATCCTCTATCAATAAAATATGAATTTTGGATGCATTCATGATTCAATCAGGATTCGGATAGAATGGAAACGGTAAACCAAAAATCCTTAATCGATTTCGCAGTTCGAATACAGTCGTCAAAATCGACCGATTTTCTAATGTAGCTATTAGCATGATTGTCATATGCCGCTCTCACGTCTTCGCGCGTGATGGAAGATGTATAAATAATGACGGGAATGGTTTTCAGCTTGGGATTCGATTTTAATTCCATCAAGACTTCCAATCCGCCTTTTCTCGGCATATTGAGATCCAACAAGATAATATCCGGACGCGGTGCGTTCGAATACTCGCCCTGCCGCTGCAAAAACTCCAGCGCATAAACACCATCCTCGGCTACATGCACTTCACTATTTGCTTCGCAGAATGCAAAAGCCTCTTTAATTAATAAAATATCGGTTGGATTGTCATCGATCATCAGAATTATTCTGGGACGTGCAATTTTTATTTGAGACATCATGATAATTAATCAGTTTCTTGGAACTGTGAAATAGAATGAGGAGCCCACATTGGGTGTCGATTTGACCCAGATCTTCCCGCCGTGATGTTCTACCACTTTTTTACAGATGGCTAAGCCAATGCCGGTACCGGCATATTCCCGCCGGCTGTGCAAACGTTGAAACACCCGGAAAATACGTTCCAGATACTGTTCTTCGATTCCAACGCCGTTATCGGTAACGGAAAAAATCCACTCACGCTGATTTTCTTCAACTCCGATATGTATTTGCGGCGGCTGATTTCTACGGAATTTGAGTGCGTTATTGATCAAATTAGTGAATAACTGAATAAACTGAAAGCGAATCCCATTGACCACCGGTAGTCTATCGTGTGTCACAATTGCCTTACACTCGCTTATGACAACCGATAAATCTGTCAACACATTTTTTAGTAACTGTTCACAATCAATTTCATTGAGCGTCTTATTCGCGTTAACTTGCGCATATGTTAATAAATCATCAATCAGCATTTGCATGCGGCTAGTGCCGGCTACCGCGTGCGAAATCAAATCGTTCGCTCGCTCATCCAGTTGATGACCACAGTATTTTTTGAGTAACTGAACAAAGCTATTAATGGCGCGAAGCGGCTCCTGCAGATCATGCGTAACGACATAGGCAAATTGTTCCAGCTCATCATTTGAGCGGGCCAACTCCGTTACCTGCTCTTCCATTCTTTGTTCCAGTTGCTTGTAATTCGTTACTTCAGTACGTATTCCCACATATTGGTAGGGAACTCCATTATCGTCGAGGAACGGTACTATCGTCGTATCAACCCAATAATATGTGCCATCTTTGGCGCGATTCTTGATTTCTCCTCGCCATACGCCACCCTTCGTGATAGTTGCCCATAAGTCCGACATGAACGCTTTGGGATGATAACCGGAATTGACAATACGATGATCTTGCCCGATTAATTCATTGGCCGGATACTTTGAAATCGAGCAAAACTTTTCATTGACATAGCGTATCTTCCCGGATTTATCGGTTATCGCGACGATGGCATGGGCATTGAATGCATCTTCAATGATGCTTACTTTGCTTAACAATAAATTCTGTGCCGCTATCAGCCTGTTTTGTTGCCACCATGATCCGAGATCTTGTGCGATATTCTTCAAAAACCAAATATCTACAGTATCCGGCCAATGTGTTGCGCTGATGTTTTTAGAAAAAATACCGATTTGCCCCACTATGTTGCCATTAACCATTACCGGTACTAAATATCGGTTCGTTACATGATGCACGGAATTACTTGCTGCAAAGCATTTGTCATCGATTTCAATGCAAGGAAAAACTTGATCACACGAAGGCCACGCAAACTTCATAAGCTCAATAATCCGCCCACACACATCATCGACCGCGTGCGCAGTCAGCATGACACGGGAAATTTCATATAAACACGACAGTTTGATTAGCTGTGCATGCGTTATAAACTCCACTGCCCCCGGGTAACCATTCCCGTCAGGCAGATAATGATGAGAAGCTGATGGAGCTCCGTGCGTTATCATATTCAAATTTGATCCTTCTTTAGGGCGGACACTCCCATCAAACACCGCATCCGGCAACACATTCGGGTAAAATTTCTCAATCCAGCGGGATTCTTTTTGTGCATTCATTCGCCATTAATCCATACATAATCTGGATACTTGTTCCTCACCATCACCATCCACGCACGAGCGATTCCTTTCTCATCAGATGATTTATCAATGCATGTTCACACCAATAATCAATAACCCGAGATGGTATCTTCCCAGTGGATTAAAAACCATAGGAATATTCTGATCACACTTTCCATTCATTGAATTAAATTATTAATCTTATTCAATAAAATTTAGTTGATATTTAAGTGTTGTCATCACAAAAATTGCATGAAACGAAATTCCGATTCGTCAAAATTTTGTTATTCACCACGACAGCGACAATTTCTCAATTACGTGCTAATCCGACAAATCGCCCAACGATTTCCTGAAACCAGTCAATTCATTAATATTCCAAACTTACAAAGAAATCTTGATACTGAAACCTGTACCCAATGATCTTTAACATCAAATCCCCAATAGCACGGAAGATGAGTAGGATAAATCTCTCAACAAAACGCGACTGTCTTCCTCATGAAAAAAGAAGCTACCGACAAAATATATTAATTCATAAACCGTAAATTCAATCTCACGCAAGCAAATAATTGCTCAAAGGACAAATCATGAGACTGAATCTTCCAGTGACTAATACCGAGTATCCCATTGATGACGATACGCTAATCGTCTCGACCACAGACACCAAAGGCAGAATAACCTACATCAATCCCACCTTCATCGAAGTTAGCGGCTTCTCCGCGGATGAACTTCTTGGTAAAGCGCATAATATCGTCCGTCACCCCGATGTACCCCCCGAAGCATTCGAAGATTTGTGGAAAACGCTCAAACAAGGCTTGCCATGGACCGGATTGGTTAAAAACCGCCGTAAAAATGGCGATTTCTATTGGATCAGCGCCAATGCGACTCCTCTCATTGAAAACGGTAAGGTGACCGGCTACTTATCGGTTCGCACCAAAGCATCGCGCGTGGAAATCGAACGCGCCGCGCCCATCTATCAACGAATCCTGGAAGGTAAAGCAAAAAACCTGAAAATCGAGAAAGGCCAAATCGTGCGCACCGATTTCATTGGAAAACTGCTGGATTTTTTCAAGATGACCGTGAAAAAGCGTATTGCACTTGCGATGGTTGTGCCTGCTTTATTATTATCAGCCGTAGGCGGCATCGGCTGGTGGGGCTTGTCGCAAACCCAGGCATCCGCTTCGTTGGATAGCGTGATCGCTGCAATAACGGCAGCAGGAATCGCTCTGATCGCCTATATTGCCTATGACATGATAAAGAATACGCTGTCGCCGCTTAAGCAAGCCATTGACATCGCCAATACGCTAGCCGGCGGCGATTTGACGTACAAATTCTCCACCAGCCGCAGCGACGAGTTTGGCGAACTATTGAAAGCCTTGAGTCAAATGGGTGTCAATTTACGAGCAACGGTATTGGATGTACAGAAAAACGCATCATCGGTGCGGCAATCTTCCGGAGAAATTGCCTCGGGTAATCTGGATCTCTCGCAGCGCACCGAGGAGCAAGCATCCTCATTGGAAGAGACCGCATCCAGTATGGAGGAACTCACCGCTACCGTGCGCCAAAACACGGACAATTCCATCAACGCTAACCAGATCGCAATGACGGCCAGCGACATCACAGCCAAAGGCGGCGAAATGATGAAAGAAGTCGTTGCAACGATGTCATCAATTAGCGAAAGCTCAGGCAAAATTGCCAATATTATCGGTGTTATCGACGGTATTGCTTTTCAAACCAACATCCTTGCACTCAATGCCGCGGTAGAAGCGGCACGAGCTGGTGAGCAAGGCCGCGGCTTCGCCGTAGTAGCGACAGAAGTCCGCAACCTCGCGCAGCGGAGTGCAACAGCCGCGAAAGAAATTAAAGCGCTGATCGATAACTCGGTAAAAAAAGTCGAGGATGGCGCCGCACTGGTTGAAAAAACAGGCAAAACAATGGATGAGATTGTCATGGCAATTAAACACTTAACGGATATCATGTCGGACATCACTTCCGCTTCCAGGGAACAAAGTTCGGGCATCGAGCAAATCAATCAGGCTGTGACACAGATGGACGATGTCACACAACAAAACGCCGCCCTGGTCGAACAGGCTGCCGCTGCTGCCGCCTCGCTGGAACAGCAAGCACACGAATTGGTTGGCGCTATCTCCATATTCAATCTGTCGCAAAGTGGCGTAAAAAAATCGGGATCCGTTGTTCATCTCGCCAGCAAGAAGAATACGGAATCCTCCGGACACGATGAAAACAATCCTGTGCACACAAGCAGCGCAATGGTGCGTAAAAGAAAAAAGGTTGCGATTGGCGGTGAGAATAGCGAATGGAGTGAATTTTAGAAAAGACTCATGACTCCAGAGCTTCGTTAGCGTCTCGACAGCAATGGCCAGCGTAACAACTGGCCATTGCTGTTTTAGAATTGGCGCAAGTCCGGTATATTGAGCGGAATTCAACATCGATAGATCATCCGAATGCCGCAACAAAAAATAATTCCTCTGCATGAAAATACAATTCCCAGATACACAGGCAATTACACCGCACCCTCCTGGCTGCCTGGCGGCAACCTGCAAACACTCTACCCCTATTTTAAAAAACCGGCGCAGCGATTTACTTACCGGCGCGAACGCTGGGAACTCGACGATGGGGATTTTATCGATGTCGACTGGAGCGATGGTTCCGGAAAATCACCGCTGGTCGTTTTTTTCCACGGCTTGGAAGGCGGCTCGTCGAGTCACTACATCCTCAGCATGATCAATCGCTTGCGGCACCATCATTGGCGTAGCGCCGTCATTCATTTCCGTGGCTGCTCCGGCGAACCGAACCGCTTATCGCGCGCGTATCACGCCGGAGATTCCAATGAAATCGATTGGATGGTACGGCGCATTATCGATCAGACCCAAACAACGGAATCAATGCAACCGGTTTATGTTATAGGAGTGTCGCTAGGCGGTAATGCGCTATTGAAATGGCTGGGCGAACGAGGCGAGCGCGCCAAGGAACTCATCACCGGAGCAGCAGCGGTATCCGTGCCACTGGATCTGGCGGCTGCCGGTTCGGCTCTGGATAAAGGATTCAATCAAGT
>JBDHRU010000071.1:0-10685 GCA_039807765.1 Nitrosomonas sp.
CGGCGCGATGCATCAAAGCGCGCGCCAGATTCAAACGCATGCGCCAGCCGCCCGAGAAGTGGTTGACCGCCCGCTCCAGTGCAGCATTGGCGAAACCCAATCCGCGCAATAGTTGTGCCGCGCGCGCTGGTGCGGTATACCCTTCGATGGCTTCGTAACGCTGCTGCGCTTCAAACCAGGCGGCGTCGTGCTCAGCCTGCGCCAAAATCTTTTCCAGTTGACGCAATTCAACATCGCCGTCCAGTACAAATTCAATGGCCGATTGTTCTGAATTAGCGATTTCCTGTTCGACGAACGCAACGGTCTTACCGGCTTGCAAACTGACTTCGCCGCCATCCGGCTTGATTACTTCGCGAATCAACCGGAACAACGTAGATTTACCGCAGCCGTTTTTACCGACCAACCCCACGCGTTGATTGACGAAAACCTGCAAATGGCAATTTTCCAGTAGTGGAGTCCCGCCTTGCAAATAGGTCAAAGACTGAATATTCAGCATAACGTCTAAAAATTTTAGTACTGCCGATCAAGCAACTAAAGAAAAGAAATGCGCGATCATACACGATATGAATGATCAACTTATCCAAGTTTGCAACAAACCGGATCAGTACGCACCATAGCACTCATACAGCTGCTTCACAAAAACCAAACAACATATAACCACATGATAATTAAAACATAACGAAACTGTTAAATAATTAAGCAGATTGGGAATTTTCCTTATTGTCCGTTAAGTTAATTACTCAAGACGCGCCTTATACACAATGTTATCCACAGAAAATGTGGATAAATAAAAATTACAGAGAGTTAAGAAGGCGATAGCTTACGCACCGGAGTCAATTTTCTTGGCGCAACGGTATTACTGAGCCGATTTCTTATTGGCTTGAATATGCTCGCTCATTGCAAATAGATCGTAACCGGCATTCCATTGATTAACTGGTTTTTGGCATTCCCGGCAAATTCCAATTGTGCCAGTATCGCGAATTGAACCGTCTCCAGCGGATTAATTTCAGCGGTAGCTGATTTTTGCATGACCCCCGGAACGGATACTATTGTAGCCTTGACTTTCTCACCGTTAGGAAACTTGACCAGAACGGTTTTGCCTGCTACCGCATAATCCTGGTATTTTGGCGGAATGAAGGCATCAATATACACTTTCTCGGGATATATGATTTCCAGCAAAGCTTGACCACGGCCCAGAAATTCGCCGGGCTGCGCAAATAATTCTGTCACCACCCCATCCCCCGCCGGTGCGATCAGGTTCAATTGATAAATCTGATCTTGAGTCTTGTCAAATTCCAACTGCAACTGACTGATCCGGTTAGAGATTACGAACATCTCCGGTGATTGGCCGCGCTCCTGCCCATATAGCCTGTTACGATCTTGGCGCTCGGCTCTTTCCAGCACAAAAAGATTCTCCAACGCCGAATTATACTGACTCCGAGCTGACGCAACTTCCGCTTGCGTTGCAGCGCCCTGCTTGAATAGCGATTCGTATTGGCGCAAGCGCTGATAGGAAAAATTTTTCTGCTCTTGGGCAAATTTCAACAACTCTATTGCATTGGCTTTGGAATGATCAGCTCGCAATAGCATTTTCCGTTTCTCTTGCACGAGTCCATCAAGTTCGACTTGCAACCGGTCCCGGTTATCGAGCAATGAAGCATTGACGAGTTCAGCCAATCGCGTACCTTCGGAAACCTTTTGCAACGGCGCCACAAATAACTGCTCAACGTAGCCGTCGACAGCCGTACGCACGGTAAAATTAGGCACCCGGATACGGCCATTGGCTTCAATATTGATCATTTCCCAAACAATCACCGCCAGCAAATAAACAATCGGCAGACTGGATACTGCGATAATCAAGTACCAACGCCACGGGTTGGCGGATCGTTTGGCTGCACTATATTGAACCCGTAATCCCCGGTCGATATCCGGAGCTTTATTTTCCGGTTGATTAAAGCGTATTTTCATGAAGATAGCTTTCCAAGTCTTGCCATGATTGAATCACGAGCCCAGTAAAATTAGGGGCTCGTAGTTGCTCCTGCAATTGCTGCATCGCCTGGATAAAAATGGTTTTCGGTTTGTGCACATAGCTATTTTCCGCACCCAATCCAGATTCCAGGCTTTGCGCCAAACTGAACGACAGATCCGGGTATTGGCTCATCACCGGCTTCAGCGCAGCGACAATATTGACCGGATTGGTTGAGTAATACATGACGGTAATCTCGTTGACACCTTTCGCTTTCAGCTCGCACGGAACACATAGACCAAACGATGCCGCTTGCGTCAGATAGCGTGGATGAATGCTGATACCTACCGACCACGGAGAAACGGCGGATACTTGCCGCACCGTTTCGATCAATGCTTCCAGCCGTGCTTTTCCGGACAAATCCGCCACCAATTGATCCGGCTCGATATCGAGGTGCAGGCCGTCAAAATTGATGCCGCTCAACTTTTTAACCAGTTGCAATAACTTGCCGCGCTGCGCAGGCAAAATCCAGTCAGGGTCCCCTAGCAGCAATTCGACTTTTTTTCCTCGCCGGTGCGCATTCGTTAGAAATTTTTTCAGGCGCGCGGGCTTCGCCGCAAACATGGAAATCTGCTGTTCGTCCAAGGAAACAAGAAAACGGTCGATCTCGACAATCCGCTTCTTTTCCCATAAACCTGGCTGCGTCATTAATCGATCAAAATTCCAAACATACGCGGCCAATCGGCGAGAAGAAACTTGTGCATTCGCTGCAATCGGTTGATTCACATGTTTTGGCGATGCTTGCCTATTGTCACCGGCAAGAAACGAAGCTGCCTGCTGCAACGGCCTAGTCAGTTCGTTCATGTTGATTTCCGGGTGAGCGTTTCTTCCCTGAGCCTCCAACAATGTAATAAATTGCCGCAACCGGATATGCAACTTCCATTGCTCCGATTCGGCTTCGATGTTCTCAATTGCAATCCGGTAATAAGTATTAACCGCCTGAAAATACTTTTCGATCACATCGCCGTCGATAACCTGCAAACGCAGGTTCCGTTCCCGCATCAATTCCCGCGCCGCTTCCAGGCGCGTATGCTGAAATTTGATTTGCTGTGCCAGTTGTTGATAGCTGCTAAGCAAAGCGCGGAATTCATGTTGCAACTCCTGATCCCGGTGCGTGTAATCCGCGCGCAGGCTGATCAATTGACTGTTTAGCCGGGATTCTTCATTTTTCCGCAGACTCATAATTTCGAGTGGCATTCTGAAATTAAAACCGACCGATCCACCATAGCCGAGCTGCATCGATTCCGGCGATGGATGCGGAATAGCCGGCCCGCCGAAAGCCGTCGCATTGACATCGGATTCGATACCACGCCAATTTTCCTTTTCCTTGGTATTTTGGATATTTTCTATGCGAGCTTGCAGTATTTTCAGATCCAGTTGCTCGATGTCTATGGGCTTGCTGCCTTCAATTTCCGGCAACTCGGGCTTCACCGGTTCGAAAGGGGAAATTTTGCCATTCGTCAGGTATCCCAATCGGATCAACGCTTGATCGCGATTATTGCCGAATTCTATTTTCAACCGTTCCGCGCGATCGAAAGCGGAAAGAAATTCAAGATAATCCGACATGAATAGCAAACCCGCTGCATGGCGTTTATACAAAATATCGGCGACACCGTCGTCACGCAATTGCAGGTAAGTTGCGGTCAAAGCCAGCATCTTCTTGGCGCTCCAATAAGCGGCATAATTTTCTTCCAGAAAAAGTTTTGCCAGTCGCTTACTCCAATCGAGACGGATACCTTCGATTTTCACTTGAGTTGCCGCATCGTCAATCGCCCGTTGTTGTCTCTCCGCGCTGCCGAGTAAAGGATAGCGCACCCCAATACGACCCAACGGATCAAAGAAGTGTCCAAAAGGCTCCCGGGCGAAAGGGCTTTTTTGATAACCGGCGGATACCCCGCCAAATACCTCCCACCCCTTCTGCGCTTCCTGCACGTGCAATTGCGATTGTTGCGCCTCCAGATCCGCTTTCGCCTTTAGCACTGCCGCCGCCTCATCAAGATTCGCGTAAAACGCAGTCAGCATTCTCACTTCTTCGGCGGCTGCATTGGCGATCAGCATCAACAGCAATAGCGGAAGCAAGCAAAAACGCACTTTATTGCTTCCCTTTTTTAAGTACCCACAAAGGCGCCATCGCAGAATCCAAGTGACCTTTGTTGAGCATCTGATTCAAGATTGCGAAAGCACTCCAAACACGCGCAACAAATTGGAACAGTGGGTAAACCGGAAGAATCAAAATAGCCTCGCTATCCTCCCATTTTCTATCCGAGATGAGCGCAAGATAAAAAATATACTGCAACGCAATCAGAGCTAGATAGAATATATAAACCAATATCATACTGAGCAAAAAAGTAGGGAGGGGGAGTTTCACCGCCATATAGACGGTATAAATCACAATCGAAAAGGGCATAGCGATCTGAAACAGAATGCCGTACCACAATAAAAATATAAAATTGCCCCACCCCATCATGGCCGCTGAAATTCCATATTTGTGTTTATTTGAGTAGATGTACCAGAGATCGCCATCCCACCGTAAGCGTTGCTTGAGAAACCCCCCGAAATTCTCCGGAGCATCGGTATGAGAAACCGCGCCGGGCTCAAATTCAATCCGCAAGTGTGGATAACGCCCGTGGTATTGCTTGATACGCAGTGTTAGATCGAGGTCTTCGGCTGTGCCGGTATTCCACCCGCCAATCTTTTGGATAAATGATTTTCTGAAAATACCGAACGCTCCAGGAACGTTATTAATGGCATTCATTTTTGCAAATCCCAGTTTTCCTACTTGCATGGTCAACATATACTCCAGACTCTGCAAACGGGTAACGAGCGTACTCCGGGCATTACGCACACGCATCGGTCCAGTGACCGCAACAATACTGGGATTATGAAAGTGCGCTACAGCAGAGCTCACCATTTGATTATCAAACGATGTATCGCCATCCAAAGCAAAAAAAATCTCACCCTGGGCTCGGCTCAAGCCGGCATTCAATGATGAGACTCTACCACCACGCTGAGTTTTGGGAACAATGACCAGCGAACGCTTGGTAAAATCTGCAACGACCAAGGAAAGCTCCTTCAGCGCTTGATAAGTGGTCAAATTTTTCTGCACGCCGTCGACCATTGCAATGATTTCAATATGTCCCGGATAGACTTGCTCCAGCAAGGAAATCACCGTGCTTTGCACCGCCTTTCCTTCCGAGTAACAAGTAATCAGACATGTAACCTTGGGATAATACGGATGAGATTCCGGTACTTCCATCGATTTCTTAAACAGATAGCGGAATACACTTATCCAATTGAGAAAATACAGCGGTAATTCAAAAAATAATACGAATGGAATCAGCATGAAGATATACTGCAAATCTTGATAGCGCGAAGTAGCGATAAGAAAAAATGCCCAAGTCTGATAGAGACTTTCCATAAACTAGAGCAATTCGCCCGCAAGGCGCGCCAAAAGAAGCTGGGCATTTTCCTTATTGGATATATTCTTCGAGGAAATACCGATAAAACGGAAATCCAGCTTGTGCTCACTTTCTTCCAACAACATCTTCATACTGCTTTCGATGCGTTTCTGAAAGCCATTTAACCCCTGTTCATCGGTATTCGGCAGCAGCAGCCACAACATGTTCTCCGAAGTCCGCGTGGAAAGATCGGGCGTACGCAGCAAACTCCTCAATCGTTGCGCAAAGGATTCGAGCATCTGCAGCAGCCGCGCATGGTTAAACAGCTCCGCCAAATCCGGCAAATTAGCAAAATAGATACCAAACAAACTAAACTGTACATTGAGATAACGTTGCGACGTCACTATCATCCAATCGAGATCGTGTATAAATAATTCGCGGGAAATAAAATCGAGTTGATCGAAGCCGGAAGACAAATCGAACACCTCACCGCGGAAAGCGATCATCCTGCCTTTATCGCTCAAGCGCCAGCTATGTACCTCATTCAGAATGAGATCGCCTGGACTCGTCTCTTTCTCACACATCGCGCAGCGGACCCGCACATCACCTTCTATAAATGACTGGCTGCACGATTGACAGCGATAGTTCTCGATCGGCCGGTCATAATCGCTGCCGATATGCCGCAAATGTGTATGGCATTTGGGACACACGATGGTGCCGCTCTGCATGAAGTTATCCTGCACATCGACACAGCCGCAAGTGAAACAATGCAAAGAAGCCTGTAATTTAATATCGATCGACAGACAGTTTGGACACACATCGATAAAACTCAAATGCGCTGAACGGCAATAAGCGCACTCCCGCTGCCGGTCAACCATCGTCAAGGCTTCGATTATTTTGTTATTGGCGAGATTGCGTAACCATTCGAAAGAATCGGATCCATCCTGACTCAATGCTTCCAGCAGCGGGTAGCGATAAAAGCGCGGATGCCGCCACTCATGATGCGGCCGCAGAACAAAATCCGGGCGCAACCACAGGTACTTGATGAAACGTCCCTGGTGTGTAATGTAGGTTTCATTGCTCTTAAGCGATTTCAGCAAGCTCCCAACTTGATTTACCGCTTCCAGCAAAACCGGCGGCTGCGGTAATTGACCGTCCAGTAACAGATCATCGAACGGAGCAACCGAGTCAGCCGCAAAACACAGTGACGCAAAGACTTCATCATCTCTGCGTATTTTTCCAAGAACCGACGAAATATATTGCTGATCTTTTCCGACAATGATAAATGCGGAAGGATTAATTCTATTTTTTTCCCACTCGGAAAAATCACAGAAATGGCAAACTTCGAACGATTCTCTATAGTGGTCTAATAAACCGGTCTTTTCCCGGGAGAAAAAAATAAGCATCGTCAGCTTTCAATAATCCTAAGCGATATAGGTAACCAATCTTCCGATGAAAAGAAACACACTATATATATCATTATCTTACAAAAATTACTTGGTGTACTTCCTTACCATTATTACTCAAGATTCCTACATATATACTTGGAATAAAGCAAGTAATGCGCTTCATATCAAGACTTTGAAGAGAAAATTTTTCTGATATGCGGCGTAAAACGCTAGGGAAGCGCCGATTAATCCGGCGGACAAGATGAAGCACGAGACGCACGGAACGCAAAAACCGGGACATATCGACAAAGTAAGTGAAAGAGTGAATACCGCGCAACGAAGTGATTCGCTCGTATAGTCAGCTTCCTTAAATAAGCCATCAATTGGACAGATTGGTTATTTATAGGCCTAACCAGCATGCGCACTAACCGGTAAGCAATTCAGTTTTTCCTTGACATTTCAAATAATCCACAATCCGGCAAAATCATAGAAACCCTTCTTAATAATTTCGTATCAGGATGAAAAGTATCCCGTAACCATATGATATATGTCACATAATTATTGTGTTAAATAATTAATCAGATCAATAAAAATCCTTAGAAATATGCAGGTTAAGTATTGAAGTCGAGTAATTATTCACAAAGTTATCCACAGAATTTGTGGATAATGAATGATTTACTTTGATAAATAAGAAAAAGATTGGCTATAAGATCAGCGCTGCTGCTGAAATAATAGTTTTTGAATGTGTTAGCAATTACACATCATTGCTACCCAAAGATCAGCACCGCATTATTTAAATGAGAACGATGCCTTGCATACAACTTTCTCAGTATACACAGTGATTTTCTTGATTCAATCAAGTGGTGCCGAGAGGGGGAATCGAACCCCCATGATGTCACCATCGCGGGATTTTGAGTCCCGTGCGTCTACCAATTCCGCCATCTCGGCAAGATGACTTACCCGTTTCAACATAAACGGAAGGCGCAATTATCACTGAAAACCCCTAACACAGCAAGCCGCACGGGCGGAAAACATTCGCTACCGGTATAATACCGATATGAAGACTCAGGACTTTGATTTCTACCTGCCCGCCGAACTAATTGCACAATTCCCCGCCGAACAACGCACCAGTAGCCGTTTGCTTTACCTCCATAGCAATAACAACCAATGGCGAGATATGGTATTTTCTGATTTGCCTCAGTATTTGCATGCTGGCGATGTCATGGTGTTTAACGATACCCAGGTGATCAAAGCACGTTTATGCGGTAAGAAGGACAGCGGCGGCAAGGTGGAAGTCATGGTGGAACGGATACTCAATGACCACCATGTTTTAGCGGTTATCCGCGCCAGCCATGCGCCCAAACCGGACTCAACGTTACTGCTTGCAGACGTGCTACCAGCAACCGTGATCGCGCGCGAACAGGAATTTTACACTGTACGCTTCGAGCATGAAAAAACGGTCACGGAATTGCTCGAATGCTACGGTCAACTGCCGTTGCCTCCTTATATCAGCCGCCCGGTAACTGCGGCAGACGAAGCACGTTATCAAACGGTTTATGCACGCAATGCGGGGGCTGTCGCGGCCCCGACAGCCGGCTTGCATTTTGATACCGGCATGATGGATCAATTGCGTGCGATGGGCGTTATGATCGCCTACGTCACCTTACATGTCGGCGCGGGAACATTTCAACCGGTGCGGGTCGAAAATATCGCCGATCACGTCATGCACAGCGAAACCTACCATATTCCTCAAGCTACCGTGGATACGATCCGGCAAGCGAAACAATCGGGTGGGCGTATTCTAGCCGTCGGCACCACCTCGCTGCGGGCGCTGGAATCCTGCGCAGCGGCGCATCAGAATCAGTTGGTTGCAGGCTATGGCGATACGCGGATTTTTATTACGCCGGGCTATCGTTTCCAAGTGGTTGAGCGCTTGCTGACCAACTTTCACTTACCGTGTTCGACGCTGCTGATGCTGGTCTCGGCATTTGCCGGCATGGATAATATCCGGCGCGCTTATCAGCATGCGATCAATGAGCGCTATCGTTTTTTCAGTTATGGAGATGCCATGTTGATTGAGAGGAAATCATGAAATTTCAGTTGCATTCGACTGATAAAGCGGCTCGCCGCGGGACATTAACGCTCGCGCATGGTGCGGTCGAAACACCGGTTTTCATGCCGGTGGGCACGTACGGCGCGGTCAAAAGCATGCCGCCCGCCGCACTGCAAGCAACAAACGCACAAATCATTCTTGGCAATACGTTTCATTTGTGGCTGCGCCCCGGCTTGGAAGTGATCGAAGCACATAACGGATTACATGATTTCATGGGTTGGCGCGGCCCGATATTGACTGATTCGGGCGGGTTTCAGGTTTTCAGCTTGGGTGAACTGCGCAAAATCACCGAACAAGGCGTTCATTTCAAATCACCGGTCAATGGCGACTACTGTTTTTTATCACCGGAAGAATCGATGCGGATTCAGCGCACGCTCAATTCCGATATTGTGATGATCTTTGATGAATGCACGCCCTATCCAGCGGATGAAACTACTGCGCGGTTATCCATGGAACTCAGCCTGCGCTGGGCGGAACGTTCCAAGCAAGCGCATCGCGATAACCCAAACGCCTTGTTCGGCATCGTGCAAGGCGGCATGTACGAACATTTGCGCGACGGGTCATTGGCCGGTTTGCAGGCCATCGGTTTTGACGGCTACGCGATCGGCGGTCTATCCGTCGGCGAACCCAAGGCCGACATGCAGCGTATCCTGACGCACACGGCGCCGCTGCTGCCCGCCGATAAGCCACGTTATTTGATGGGCGTCGGCACGCCTGCGGATATTGTCCATGCCGTAGCGCAAGGCATCGATATGTTCGACTGCGTGCTGCCGACACGCAATGCCCGCAACGGCTGGTTGTATACACGTCATGGCATCATCAAATTGCGCAACAGCCGTTACCGGCTGGATACGTCACCGCCCGACGAACACTGCGGTTGTTATACTTGCCGACATTTCAGCCGTGCCTATTTGCACCATCTGCAGCGCATCAATGAAATGTTGGGTGCGCACCTGAACACCGTGCACAATCTGTTTTACTACCAGCAGCTGATGGCTGAAATTCGTAGCGCAATTGAAAACAAACAATTTGAAGAATATGCACAAGAATTTCTGGCCTGAAGGGTCATCATGCTAATATGTACCCCTTTTTAGAAAAAGGAGAGTTTTATGCTGATTAATGATGCATTTGCCCAAGCCGCTTCATCGGCACAAGACACTGCAGATTGGATGAGTCTGCTACCGATGTTCGGACTACTACTGTTATTTTATTTTCTGCTAATTCGCCCTCAGACCAAACGCGCAAAAGAACAAAAACAAATGGTGGATAATCTGCAAAGAGGTGACGAAGTCATCACGAACGGCGGCATCCTCGGGCAAGTTCTCAATGTCAGCGAGAATTATGTCATTATCGAAATAGCATCTGCCACTGAAGTCACCGTTCTGAAATCCTCGGTGCAGACTTTACTGCCGAAAGGAACATTAAAAAGTATCGAACCGAGAGGTAAAGCACAAAAATCCAAAACAACCAAACCAGCTGCTGCATTAGAAAATAATGAAGCGGAAACAACAGAAGCCTCGACCAGCAAGGATACTGAAGCTGAAAAAAATAGCGAAAAGAAATAACCGCGCAGGCAAAAAATGCTGATTGTACTGTCTGGCACGACACGTCTTTTTTTACCCTTTTATCATCTATTAATAAATTAACTGACACACATGAACCGCTACGCACTTTGGCAATACTTGATTATTGCGGTTTCACTGTTACTCGGCCTGCTTTACACTTTGCCGAATTTCTTCGGCGAATCGCCCGCAGTACAG
>JBDHRU010000072.1:0-10564 GCA_039807765.1 Nitrosomonas sp.
AAATGGTTTTGTGGAAACGCTCACAAATACCGTTGGTCTGCGGATGATTGGCTTTCGTTTTGGAATGCTCAATGTCACCTGCGGCCTTCCGGGGTACGGGTATCGATATTTTGTACCAATGAGCGGAATGCAATATCGTCTTTGGTAATGTCGTCCAGAAATATGATGGCATCTATCGTTGAACGAAATGCACGATCAATGGAGGTAATCACAAAAGTATCTCCAGGCTTCAGTGCTTTGCGCACAGCTGCCAGACCAGGATGCTTTCTGGCGGTAGCTTTAACGGTTGTCCTTATAAATGCGCACGCAACCTGCGGCATGCAGGGCATCTATCTGCTGCAACACCATTTGCCGGTTGGTGCTGCATCTTACATATCCTATCAGTGACATTGGCTGTTCGTATTTTCATTCATTACGCTTGTCTTCTTGCCCATAAAGGACGGAATCATTGGTCGGACTCGACTGGACAAAAAGGAACCCTTTTGTCATTCATATTTTTCCCTCTTCAGCGTTGGTTTATTTTTTCTGAAACACGCAGCTTTGCTTACGACGATCATTCTGGGTCTATTGACCAGAGCGTGTGGACCGCTGCTGTCCCAATAAGGCCGTTTACGATTTATTTACGCTTTCGCTGCTAATATGTACTCAACCACAAATTGCCGCAGTGGGAGAGACGATTGGAAAATGAGCGCAAAGATCCGCTGACGATACTGGACGGCATGGCGCTCGAGTCTCTTCCTGCTTGGCTGCGCGACCTCATCGACATCAACAATGAAAGCGCCGGGCGCAATACGGGAAGGATACAGCGCTTTTCGGCATCCAGCCGTTACGAAGGACCGGAATCGCAAAAACGCGAGAAAGAGCGTAATTTCAGCAACTTGATGTATCTGCTGCAAAATCCTCACTATGCCCGTTTGTACCGGCAGGCGGTCGATCCCGTTGACGAAGTGGGCAGAGCGGCTGCGCGGGCCTTGCTTAAACTCGAACGCGAAGGCGAGCTTGCGGCGCAACATCTTCGGGAGCTGAAAGAGGCCGCTGCGCAATTGACCGACGGCCGCAGGGTATTTCAGTCAAAGAACGAACGTATTTATACCGAAGATTCTGAGGATGTAACGCATCTACGCGACTCCATGACGGGATTAACTGATGCTTCCCCAAGCTGGGAGGAATTTCAGAAGGCCAGGGATCATGCCCAAGATATTGAACGGCGTAAGCAGGAAGTCGAAACCTATCAACGTGAAATTATCGACCCCGCTAAAGAGCGCTTGACCGATACTGAAAATCCACTGTCAATAGAGGAATTGGAACACCTTGGCGCTTTAAAGGATCGTGCACCTAACGATGTGCGGGCGCAATACGACGCGTTGGAAGATACGCCCATCAAGACCAACAATATTCCTGCCAGAAACAGCGTGGCGGATGAATTATTCGGTTCTTATGAACCCAATGCGCCAAAAGTCCAAAACCACTTCAAAGCTGCAAGCGAGCACGAGCCGTACGGCTCGTCGGCAACGGCCGTTGCCGACGATGGTTCCAAAGATTACATAACGCAAACCGATATCCTGCTAGCAAGCGTTTGAGCGTCTTGGCTGAATCTTCATTACGGGCAAGTGCCGGAAATTTTTGGCCTTGCAAATATGGAAAAGAAGGATTTTTACAAAATTTTAGTATTCGTAGTATAGAGTAGGAGCAATAACAAAATTGAGTGACCTGGGGCCGATATGCCGCGTATTGACTTTGAGCGAGCAGCTGAGCCAGGCAGCACAAGAAATAGAGACCGCGGAGAAAAAATGATCAAGGATTTCAGAAATAAGGAAGATTTTGGAGAATATAAATATTACCGCCTTGAAAAAGGTTTTAGCCAAATAGACACACCGATTCGGCTTGTAATTGATAAAGAAGGCAATGAAATATGTACAGATACTATTGATCCTGATACAGGCTCTATTGTTAGGGGGGCTTTTATGAAAGAAATCTATAGCAGCCCTCATATTGAGGATAGTTCAGAAATAGAATTCTATGCTTTGTGTGAGCAGGCTATACAAAAAAGAACGGCCAGACCTGAGCCGGGAGGGGGCATGGGTTAGGTGGACGCTGGCGGGAGGGGCCGCCAGCACAAGGGAGACAGTGTGTATTGAGTGAAAAGCCGAAACAGGCTGTCGTTGAGGGTGACAAGGCTTTCACACGCCTTTGCGAGGAAGGCCACGCATCCTAGTCCTTCCTGAAAGACAGTGGCAACAAAATAGCCGAAACCCTACGCTGGGATTTTCCGGGCATCCTGGGAGAAGCCACTTTCGATCAAGGACCCGTTAAGACCTGGGATCGTACCGCTGCAAAGCTGGCCAGCGATACGCAGCCCGGCCTCGATCTTTCAAAAGCCGCAGACATCACAGATATTGCGCGTGGGCGCATTGTGATCGATACGCCGGAACAAATCCGCGCCATCCGCGAAACGCTGTCCGATCCGGAAAAGCGCGCGGCGCTGGGTATTGTGGAGATCAAAGACCGTTTCGCTGTGCCCAGCGCTACACATTACCGCGACATCAATATGACCGTACGTCTGGAGAACGGCCATCTGGCTGATCCAGATCAATCAGCGCGACCTGCTGGCGGCAAGCGAGTTCACGCATGATGCGTATGAAGAAATGAGCGCCATTGAAAGAAGGGCTGCCCTTGAAAATCGCCTCCCAACAGCTTTGGAAAAAGAGCAATATGCTAGTCTGAAGTATTACACCCGCGATGTTCACGATTACGGCGCAGCGAAGGTGCCGGGGCTTAACGATCTACTGAGCGACAAAGGATGGAACAGACTGCATGCCGATTATGCCGACCGCCTTAAATCCGACCCTGCATTTCGCCCCGGCGTGACGATAGAAGCCGATACCCGTTACGGCGTGCCGTTCGTGCACCGGGCCGAAGCTTATGGCGGCGAAGGATACAAGGGGCTGGCGCGGCAATATGGTGTGGAGCCGGAACGGCTCGCGGTGGACACATCCACTCTGGAACGACCTACGGTCCGCTGGGATGCACCGACACAAAGCGTTATTACTACAGACCCGCAACAGTTCTCCAACATGCTGGAGCGCCAGGGCATCGCGCCGCAACGATACGCCGAGCTGGGTGCAAGCCTGAAAGTCGAAACTCCGAACGGCCTGAAGAATGCCGCTGAAAGCCTCGCCGATTTTGGCAAAAAGGCCGGGCCGGTGGCAAGCGTTATCGTTGGCACACTGGCGGACGCATTCACGCTGGCGGCGGGCGGATCGAAGGCTGAGGCCGCGCAAGTGGTTTATGAGGCTGCCGTTCCCTATGGCGAGACGCAGATCGATCTTGCACGCGGCGATTTATTGGCGGCTGAAAAATCAGCCACGATTGAAACGGCGTCCAATCTCGGCTCTCTGGGCGGGGCTGCAGCCGGAGCGGCCATCGGCACGATGATCCTGCCCGGCGTCGGAACAGCTATCGGTGCCGGTATCGGTGCGCTGGGCGGCGGAGTCGGTACGGACTATCTCACGGAAAAAATCCATGACAATTATGCGCAGATCAAAAGCGGAGCCGTTCAGCTTGCCGATGAAACCGCTGAGAGTTTGACAAACACCGTGCAAAAAACGAAACAATTTCTGGCAGGATGGTTTGACCGCAAACCGGCGCTGAACGCACAGGCAGCTTTTAACGCCTTGCCAAACAGCGTTACGCCCGATATGCCGCCGGAAGTCGCCGCCCTCGTTGAGGTCAAGGCATCCCAGAAACTGTTCGAGAAAAACTTTGCTGAAATCGAGCGGCATGGCGGTTTACCTGAAGTGCTGGCCTATATCAAAGACCACCCTCAGAACGTCGAGCACAAAGCATTTGTTTCCGAAGAGAGATCCATACACTACTCACACTTACCCATGCCGGGATTGAGATAAGGCGAATCCATCTGTGGTTTATCAGCAAGTTCGCCAACGTTTAATCAGGCTTAACGGCCAATCTGCCGCTTCCTAGAAAGAACACCGCAAGCCCTGTCAGCATGAAGAAAACCTGCAATTCCAGCGCATAGCCGCCGTGATCGGTCAATGTAAATAATTGACTGCGATGCGCCAGCACAATTGCGAAGATCATATTGCCGAAAACGAGCAACCCGCCAATCCGGGAGAAGATCCCCAGAATAATCATCAGCGCTGCAATCACTTCTCCCAAATAAACTCCATAAGCTAAGGCTTGCGGTAAATCCATGCTGGTAAGCTGTTTGCCGATAAAATCGAGAGAGCCTGGATTGAGTACCTTATGGACGCCATGAAATAGCATCAGTACGCCAACGGTAAGACGCAACGTTAATTTACCCAGTGCATCACTTTGAAATGGAAGATTCATAGTATTTTTCTCCTTTGAATGGTAATGTCATAAACACCAATAGCATACTGCGCTTGATCCACCTGTTGCTGTATATACAGATGCTCGGAAATTATACGTATTCGTTCGCACTGGAACCGGGATAAGCAAAATCTCTCTGTAATTTTTCAGCGAGCTTATCAAACCGGTATCTCTCCACTTCATGAATATGGCCATGGCATTTGCCGTGAACGGGAAAGATTTTTTTAATGCAGCCTTCAAAATACTCAGGGCTATTGAGCTTGCACTGCCTGCAATCGGGAGCATGCGGGAACTCGGCATTTCTGACCTCCCGGTAGATATCGCTTGAATCATCCGGCAGCATATTGCCGGTACACAGCCTCAAATAGCAGTGATGATGCTTTTCGATATGAGGGTATTTGGTCTTGCCGTTGGTAAGTAACTGATCACAGGCCAGGCACTTGTTTCCCCGATGCATCACTTCGTCATGGAACACTTGATTCCTGAGCGCCCCTTCGGCAAAGAGCTTCTATTGCGCTTCATGGTCTTTGTAAATGGGTAGCACATGACGCTTGCGCACTTTGGGTACGAGAAACAACGGTATCCGTTTCTTCTTTCGGAAGAAAGTTTTGATCATTGGTTTGTCTTTCAGTTGGAGGTTGCTGGTTGCTCTGAAATAAGCCAGTTATTCAAATGTCTGGCTTGACTATTATTATCATATTTGATAACTTTAATTATGACATGGACGATCACGTTCTATAACGAGAAGGTCGAGGTGGAAACGCTGGCATTGCCAGCAGGAGTTCTCGCCAACTTCTTGCGTATCGCGGAACTCATTCAGGAATTCGGCCCCGATTTGGGACGACCCCATACTGCCCCGTTGGGCAAGGGATTATTCGAAATCCGAGCCAAGGGACGTGAAGGCATTTCCCGGTCGGTATTTTGCGCCGTCAGAAACAAGGAAATCGTGATTCTGCTAACGGTGATCAAGAAGGACAATAAAATACCGAAGCACCATATGGAAACGGTACAAAAACGACTGAAAGAGGTACAAAGCGATGACAACTAAACGCCCGACATTCGATAAATTCCAGCAAACGGCTTTACAAGATCCCGAAGTCAGAGCCGAATACGACGCACTTTCGACGGCATTCGAGATGAAACGCCAGATGATTGCCTTGCGTAAAAAGGCCGGTGTAACGCAAGAGCAGATGGCCGACTTGCTGGGTACCAAAAAAAGCAATATCTCTCGATTGGAAAGCTTGCACTCGAATGTGTCACCGAGGCTGGCTACTGTCGAAGATTACGCCCGTGCACTCGGCTATTCGGTAAAAATAGAATTTGAACCGCGCGTTCACTGAATCCTTCCCATCCGCTGTTACATCGATAGGTCGTAATCGTTGTTCCTGTGAAGTGATTGCTTGTTTTGTCCGGATCGATGCAGTTCGAACTGTTCCTGAAGCCGGGTTTTCATTTCCGGCGGCAATGTTGAAAACATCATCGTTTTCAGGTGATCGATTTCTTTGTTCCGGTCTTGTCGCGCATTCTTGATATTCAGTTGCAAAGCACGACGCTCTTCCAGCTGGCGCTGAATCAGATCGTCCCGCTGTTGCCTGTCGCGTACCAATGCCTGCCAGGCTTCCCGTTCGTTTTGATCCATCATTTGGCCATGTTGTCCGGTCAAACGATCCCACAACCCCCGGATGCCTTTATTTAATCGGGCTTTCCGGTCTTCGCTTTCCTGTTGCCACCGCTGTTTCTGTGTATCAGCAAGATTTTCCCGTTCAGTTTGATGCCGCGATTTCATTCTTGCTTTCTGTTCCAGCAGCGGTTCCATGCGGGTGTGGCTGTGCTTTCGGATTTCGGCAGTGAAGCTTTGCATCCGCTCAACGAGGCGTCGGTCGATATTGGCTTTTGTTTCCTCCACGCTGGGAAGCAGCGCGGAATCACCCAGCCATTCCTTGAGTTCCTTGGTTTTGACATCCAGCCATTTTGATAGTGAAAACACTTCTCCTCGCCAATCCATAGCAACAAAACCGCGCCGATCCCCCTTAGCCAAATAGTAGCCGCGCTGTTCCAGGATGTTTTGAAAAGATTCCTTGCTATCCGATACTGCCCAGCAGTCTTTTAAGGTTGCTTTTATCAGTCTTGGATCGTCATCCAACCGCTTGGTCTGTTCCCACTGTGCCCGCGTGAAATTGAGCGGATTGCTTTGCCCGTGCTCAATCAATCCGGCAGGCAGTTTCCAGCCTTGCTCCAGGTAGATTTCTTTTGAAATCTCCATGAGTTTGCTTTTGTAAAACGGCAGATTGACCGCTTTCATCTCTTGGGTGTCGATGCGCAACCAGACGCAATGCGCATGGCGTCTGCCTTCTTTTTCATGAAAGACGATCACACGAGGCTGATCCTGTAAGTTCATGCGCTCTTCAATACGGCTAATTGCCTGCTTGAACACGTCCGTTTCGACTTTCTCCTTCTCCGGCGGATTAAGGCTAAGGGAGAATAGATACTGATTACAGCGTGTTCCCATTGCCTGGGCACGAGCTTCCTGCAACGCATCGTCCAGTGTTTCAGACATAAAACCGCTGATTTCATACAGCTCGACATGATCGTTATCCCGATCGTTGAGCAGATGTGCGGCAAGCCTGGCCGCATCGCCGCACGAGACGCAATGATAATCATGTAAGCTACCTGTTAAGGCCTAGGGATTTCATCAGAATTTCCCGGATATGGCGGATATCGGCGCAGGCATTCAGCAATGATGTTTTAACTTCCGGAGTGAGATTCAGCAGGCCGCAATTAGCAGCCTTGGCCAGTTGATTGAGATTGTTCGCCAGTCTCAAACGGCCTAGTTCGCCTAGAAGTTGGCTTAAAATCCTGTGATCCTTGATCGGATGCTTATTGCGGGTACGGCGTTTGGCGCGGGTTTCATCAAATACGCACCCTCGGATATATTCTCCCAAAGGCAGTCCGGCAGCTTCACGCTCTAGCGTGGCACGCTCTTCAGGTGTCAATCTTAGGCAAAAGGGTGAAGCGGTTTTGGTAGATTGTTCGGGCATTAATAACTCCTTTGCTTGAACAATACACATCCGGCCTTCACTCGCCGGGAAACAAGGAAATGACACAAAACGAGAAAAATGATCTGGGATATGAAAACAGCGGTATCCGATTGCTCGGCATACCGCTGTCAAGGGTGTGTCAATTGGTTAAGAGATTGTCAGGGCTGCGGATAATTATCCATCGATATATCCTTCAAGATTTCGTTCCAGTCTACCCCATTATTAAAATTATTGCGTTAAAGTTTTTATTTACTTTTCATCAACTCAATCGAACTATAGTACGCAATAACTCTACCTCAGTGAAAAGTGATGATATCTCTGATGTAGAGTTTAGTAAATCTGAACAATCTCAAGTCAGGTCACACAATTTCACTGAGTCATCCGGAGACCATACAGCCTGCGCCGTAGGACACCAGGCAGCAGCGATTTCTTGGGCAGTTTCGATCAATTTCTCCTTACTTGTCGATTCAGGAAAAATCAAAGCACGATCGTAAACCCAGATATGAGGATACTCTCTAGGAGAATTAATCCCATAAGGCAGTTGTACTCGGATACCTTCGGTTGCGGACAAACTGATGTATGCCCGGAAACCACGGTTATTCATCACAAAACGCATCGCTATCCCCAATACTTCCACTAGCGATGCATTTTGGGGAAGCTCCAGCCAACCACCAGCGATTCCTTGGTAGCCAACTCCAAGTTTTGGATATTCCTCCTTGGAATATCGACGAATAATCTGGCACTGATCCAACCATCGCATAATAGTATGCTTACCCTCTGGAGTTTTTTTTACTTTTAGCGAGGTATTTTCCGCGTAAACTAAATAAACGGTAGTTCGCACAAGCGCATCAGGGATGTCATCCCCGTACAAATGGCGGATATGTGCCAAGGTTGATTCAATTGAAACTTTGAGAGGTACGCCAAGCTGATACTGTAAATTCGCGCTGGTGGTACTTGCAAGCCTTATCCTGGCAATAGAATGATTCATATCGACCAGCTCATTGACATACAGGCCGATGACGCTGCGCGCTTTTGGATTGATGATTGGAAATCGTTTACTCATATCAATCCTCATTTCTCAGTATCTTCCCAAGGGAAAACAACATCTGGTCTTCCAAAATGCCCATAGACTGATGTTTGCGCATAGATGGGCCGCTCCAGATTCAATGCCGCAATGATGCCCCTGGGTGTTAGTTTGAATATATCTCGCACCATCAATTCAAGATTCTCGTCAGATCGTTTCCCGGTGCCATAGGTATCCACCATCACCGACACGGGCTCCACGATTCCGATGGCATAAGCCAGTTGCACCAGGCACTTTGTAGCCAATCCTGCTGCCACGATGTTCTTGGCGATGTAACGTGCCATGTAAGCAGCCGAGCGATCCACTTTGCTCGGATCTTTTCCTGAGAATGCGCCGCCACCATGCGGGCAACTGCCGCCATAAGTATCCACGATGATCTTGCGGCCAGTCAGGCCGGTATCACCATTCGGGCCACCTACCTCAAAACGGCCAGTCGGATTGATCAGTACCTCAAAGTTCTTGGAGCGCAATTCAACCGGAATGATTGTCTCGACAATCTCCTGACGCACGGCTTCCCTTAATGTTTGGGTGCTGATGTCCGGCGCATGCTGAGTGGAAAGCACGACCTTCTCCACTGTAACGGGTTTTCCATCCAAGTAGCGAACGCTGACTTGGCTTTTTGCATCGGGACGCAGCCAAGTTAATGCACATGATTTACGCAGCTTGGATTGCTTGCGTACAAGCTGATGAGCCAGGCTAATAGTCAGAGGCATCAGCTCTGGTGTCTCATCACAGGCATAACCGAACATCAATCCCTGATCGCCAGCACCGATTTCACCATTGGTTTGGTCGACGCCCTGACTGATGTGGGAAGATTGGCGGTTAAAGGCGATCCTTACTTCGCACCGATCAGGATCAATACCATCTTCCTTGCGGGTATAACCAATATCCCGGATAGTTTGACGCACTATCTTTTCGGCGTTAGCTTGAACAGTTTCAAATACTGCTGGGTCTGCCGTTTTAAATTCTCCGGCAACCAACACGAACTGGTCAGCCAAGACTGTCTCGCAAGCTACTCGTGCTTTAGGATCACTTTCCAGAAATGCATCCAGGATACGATCTGAAATCTGATCGGCCATTTTATCCGGATGACCTTCGGAAACAGATTCGGAAGTAAACAGGTAATTTTTACTCGGTGAGTAAGAATTGAATTGATGTGACGTACTCATAAATATCTCCTTTCCCCCATTTATCCCGGCGACGCCGGTTCCTAGGGGGAGGAGGATAGAGGCGACGTTTAGCTGTATTTATGAGTCGCCCGCAATTATCGGTAAATCGGCGACATGAAAAACAAAAAACCCGTTTCTGGCTTTAAGCTAGAGAACGGGCTTGATGTTCTCCGGTTTAGCAGCATTTATATTGCGCTCGCAATCGAAACAAATCAGCGCTTTTTTATTATTCTATTGTTGGGGTAATTTTGCAAGGGATAAATTTCTTGCCGAGAAAAACATGAACTTCCTGGTCAACCGTCAACCGGTTCAACTTGCTTTTGCTTACTGTAACTGTAACGGAAAAAAGCGGCGAAAGGAAATTACATATCTTCCCTACTCAATTGAGAGCCTATGTCTTTTGACGACAGTATTCTGAAGATACTCGCATCAAATGCCCGCTTGAAGTCCGGGTCAGACGCATAGCGCTTGTAGAGTTCAAGCTTCTTTTTGCGCTCTAAGCTGATTGCCTGCTGAATCAGTTTCTCCAGCACCAGCTGCCGGTTCTGGCTATCTGGATTGTCTTCGACCTGTGCTTTGTAGTCGGCGTGGTTCATCACATGCTTGGCGATATTGATGAACTTCACCCTCTGCTCTTTCGGCGTGGCTTCCCAGCCTGCGAAGTGGCGCTCGTTGAAAGCTCGGACGATTTCATCGAGCGGGTCTTTATCCCCGTCGCCAAAGTGGCCGCCACGCACGTTCGGGTTTTGCGGCTCCAGTTCCGTTTCTGAAGGCGTCGTTAAATATCAATACATTGAAATTTTATTTTGGTCGTAATATGGTAATTTTGTAAGAAAATTAGAGTTAGACTAAGGCGTGTGGTCAATTAAGCCAAATGATAGCTGCAGCGAGGTGGATGCCGCCGAGGAAAGTTGAAGCCCGTT
>JBDHRU010000073.1:0-10448 GCA_039807765.1 Nitrosomonas sp.
GCAGCTGGCGCAAAACGAGGCCGGGCAGTTGGCGGGCAGCATCACCATCGAAAATCACGCCGCCGCGCCGCTCGATCAAAACGGTGTTCCGGCTTTCACCATTCACACAAATACTTTAATCACGGCGGAATTGCTGTCGCTGCCGGATCTTCATGTGCAATTGAGCAAAAATGGCGTCGTGCGCGGCAAATTGGTTTGGGATAGGAGTCAGCACGCCCTCACCGCGAACCTGGCAGTCGACCGACTGGACCCGCGGCAAATCGACAGCCGTCTGCAAACCGCCGCAATCTCCGGGAACATCGAACTTTCCGGCAATGCGGAAACGCAGTCCGCGCGCATCAATCTGCGCGACCGCTCATTGCGCCTGACCGCTGATATTGCGCGTAACGGTGATCAACTCGCACTTGAGCGATTCAATTTGCAACGCAACCAATCGCGACTGACCGGGCAAGGCCGGTTGCGGCTGATTGAAGAGCGATCGTTTGAGTTGTCGGGGCAATTAATCCGCTTCAATAGTGCGGACTTCATTCAAACCGTCGATTCCGATCTAAACGCCACGCTACAATTATCCGGTCATCTGACACCAGAAGTAACCGGTACTTTACAGTATACGATCCAGAAAAGCCGATTGGCGAAATCTCCAGTCAGCGGTGCGGGTGAAATTGCTTTTGCCGGCTTTGAACATCTCAGCGGCAGAGCTGAATTGCTGGCAGGGTCGAACCGGTTACTCGCACATGGCCGCATGGATGGCTCGCAACACGATGTGCAACTAACTGTAAATGCACCGATGTTGGCGCAATTGGGGTTAGGATTATCGGGCGATCTACAAACCCAACTCACTTTTCGCGGCAGCACCGAAGCACCTTACCTTGATTGGAAACTCACCAGCAGGCTGCTGAATTTACCGGACAAGCAACGACTCTCCGGCGTATCTGCCAGTGCGCAATGGCACAAAGATGCCATTGCGTTGAATATCGCGGCCGATACTTTTCAGGCGCATGAGCAAGCAACGGTCAAACAGTTCACCGCTACCCTCGACGGTACAACTGGTCACCATCTCTTAACGGCTAAAGCTAACCTCAACCAGGATATCGCCCTCCATCTAGCGGCTACCGGCGGATTGAACCGCGCAAAATCCGGACAACCGCTGTGCTGGCAGGGACAGTTGACCGAGTTGTCCGCCACCGGCGGCATGCCGGTACGCCTGCTGGCCCCCGCTCCGCTAGCCGTCAGTGCCGCTGCGGTGTCATTGGAGCATACCGGATTGTCGGTTTCCAGCGGATCGATTCGTATCGAGCAATTGCACTGGACGCCGCAGAGCTGGAAAACTCGCGGTGACTTCTCCGGCATCGCGTTGCTGCCCGGCGCACCGGAGCACGCGCAAGGTACGCCGTTGCAATTGGGCGGACGCTGGCATTTCGATTCCGCCGCGCACTTGACCGGTAAACTGCGCATCCATCGCGAACGCGGCGACTGGTATTTACCCGGTGACCTGCCGCAACCGCTGGGGTTGCAACAACTGCAACTGCAAGCAACCGCCGCGCAAGGAAAATTATCCGGACAGTTCGAATTTACCAGCCACATACTCGGCACTGCAACAGCGGCTGTGACGCTGCCGCTGTTGCAAACACAATCACAGTGGTCCATTTCCCGCGAATCTCCGCTACAGGGCAACATTCGCGCCGCCATCACCAGCCTGAAATTGCTCAATCCTTTGCTCGGCGGTAACTTGCATAGCGATGGCGAATTGCGGCTTGAGGCCGGTATTCATGGCACGCTGCGGCAACCCGATATCAGCGGCAAGGTGTCCGGCACCGGCTTAAGCCTGGCTTTACTGGAACAGGGAATACACCTGCAGCAAGGCACCCTGGATGCGCATTTTCAGCAAGCGGATTTGCATATCGACCGGCTGCATTTCACCAGCCCGCATGCACCGCCGCCGGATAAGCGCTTGTTCCGCGATCTTGCATTGAAAGGCGAAGCCGGTTCGCTGACCATCACCGGCAAGGCTGGATTGGCCGGTAACCCGAGTCAGCTTGATTTCACTATCGACCAATTGCCACTCGCGCACAAAACCGATTACTGGATCATCGCTTCCGGAACCGGCGCAGCCCGCTGGCAGAAAGACCGCATCAGCATCAGCGGGGATTTACGCACCGATGCCGGGTTGATCATGCAACCACCGGAAGGCCGGCCGGGATTATCGGACGATGTTGTTCTGGTGAACACCTCTGCGTCACAGCGTTCGCAGAAAATGCCATTGCATCTGGATATGGCGCTTAATCTGGGTGAAAAATTCTATATTCGCGCATCCGGTCTGGAAGGTCGCCTGACCGGGCAACTACAAATGCGTAACGACAATAATCAGCAACTCAAACTGACCGGCACCATTGCTGCGCAAGATGCTGCATTCAAAGCATATGGTCAGAACTTGACAGTCAAGCGTGGCATTGTCAGCTTTCAAGGCCCGCTCGACGATCCTAACCTGAATGTACTGGCTGTGCGGGAAGGCTTGGCGGTTGAAGCCGGTGTCGAAATTGCCGGATCGGTGCGCCACCCGCGTGTGAAACTGGTATCGACGCCGGATGTTCCGGATACGGAAAAATTGTCTTGGATCGTGCTGGGCAGAAAACCCGACACCAGTGGATTGGATACCTCGGTACTACTGTCAGCCGCCGGATCAATACTCGGCGGTCAATCCGGCAGCGGCATTACCGATCAAATTACCCAAGCGCTCGGTGTCGATGAAATCACGTTTAAACAAGCCGGTGTCGGCAGCTCGCTAACCGGCCAAATCGGCGTGATCGGCAAACGCATCTCATCGCGCGCGTACTTAAGCTACGAACGCAGCTTGACCGCTACAACCATGGGTATCACTAAATTAACTTACAACCTGACACCCAAAATCACTGTCGTCACCCAAGCCGGTGAAGACAGTGCAGCCGATTTGTTTTATACCATTCAGTTTGATTGAGTGCACTCAATGAACCGATGATCTGAAAAAGCTTGCCTTTCAAGCATCAATTTGAATCATATTTCGATTCAATCGAGAAATACCAATATTTATCTTGTGAGATAATCGTACCTTTTGATAATAAAAGGTCTTGACTGTACCGCATTATCTTTACGCTTCCCGGTCAGAGTCGGCTTCATGGCTTAAGGTGAATTTTTCAAACTTTATAATCGATTTATATCTTCACTCACAGATGACATATTCAACAAAGCTATTATTCGCTGCAACAAGCTGCATACTCCTTTTTACCAGCATTTATTCCAGTACTCTTTATGCTACCGAAACCTCGAATACCTTCCAATCCACTAATCTAGTCAAATTCTTTAAAGATAAACGAATAGAACTTGGCGGCTGGATTCACGGCGGTGCAACTTATAACCCCGGCCAAAGCGGCGGATTCAACGGCCCGGTTGCTTTCGCCGATCAGGCCAATCGTTTCCAATTAAATCAATTCAATTTATTCATAAAACGTCCGGTCATCTCTGAAACCAATCGATGGGATATCGGCGGGCGGGTTGATTTTATGTTCGGTACGGACGCTATTTATACGCAAGCTTTCGGTGTGCCAACCTTTGATGTCAATTCCGGTGAGCCCTTGAAAAGAAGCTCTTGGGATCTGCATTTATGCTGTGCTTCCACTAAAACCTACGATATTGCGCTTCCGCAAGCTTTTCTTGAGGTGTATGTGCCGATTGGTCCAAACGGTCTTAATCTGAAAATCGGACATTTTTATTCGCCAACCGGCTTTGAAACGGTTCCGGCACCGGACAACTTTTTTTACACACGCGCTTACTCTTTCAATGCAGGTGAACCATTTACCCATACCGGCATACAAGGCACTTATATTGTTAATAGTAACTGGACTATCTCAGGAAGCGCTGTCACCGGAAGTGCCACCGGCGGCTGGGATGGCGGATGGAACAGACAATTAGGCAATTGGAGCGGCATTGGGGGCATCACATGGACAAGTGATAATCAAGCAACTTCACTCAATCTGACCGGCACCTACGGAGAAACCTCCACACATAGCAGCTCGTCGTGGGCAATGTACAACACTGTGCTGCAACACAAAATTAACCCTCAGACTTTATTAGTTTTACATCACGTCCACGGGTTTGCAAACGATGTTCTACTGAATAATTTAAAGTATACCAATATAGTTAAAGATGTTCAGTGGATGGGTGTTGTGGCTCACTTGTACTACGATTTAACGGAAAATATATCAATCGGCGCGCGCGGGGAATGGTTTCGCGACAGAAATGGTTTCCGCAATCCATCACCGTTCCGGATTGCCGCGGCTACCAATATCGTTAATGGCAGACCGGAAAGTTATGCTGGCGATCTCAGCAGCGTAACAATTACACCAGCGGATTATTATTCTGCAACTTTCGGGATCAACTGGAAGGTAGCCAAGACTCTAAAACTTCAGTGGAATCCTATAAAAAGAATCAATATCCGCCCCAATATTCGTTATGACAGAGTAGATGCTTACCATGCAGCGGCTTATCGGCCTTTCGCTGGCCACAAGGATCAGATTTTATTTTCACTGGATTTTACGCTCCCTTTCTAAGATTAGAACTTAACCGTAAGTTCAAGGGATTCGTGCAAAGAGTTAGGAGGGGTTAAAGACCAACCACCGAATAAAATCGGTGGTTGTTCGTTACTTTATCAAAGTCCTGTATTACCAGAATACTCAGAGTATTCCGAGATCTCCGATGTAAAGTCACGATCTTGATTTGTTTCTACCTTCTTCGTTTGATTACTCTTTTGCCCTATCTGCTCCATTGCCATTTTTCTATGGAAATCAGCGGATATCAGGCTTTCTCGTATGGCTTTCTCGTATGCTCGAATATTTGCTGCCGCATGCGATTGAGCATCCAGGCCATGCCTTCCAAAATAATAAGGATGCGCCTCATACTCCTGAAGTACTTTTTTGTTTTCTTGCAGCTTTAATTTTGCATCGTTGGCAACGCCTTCGTAATATTTTACTAAAGCGCTATGATCATTACTTGAAATCCCGGTTGGCTTAGCCACCGTAGAACTACTCAATTGCGCGCAAGAAGCTAACACGGCAATTGCTAACAGCAGGGAAGATAATTTGAGTACTTTTCCGATGGGTACTCTCCAGTCATAAATAAATGTTGTCATTTTTCATTGCTCCAAAATGCGTTCTGTATAGGTTGGGAAAGCTTTCGTATGTATCGAAAAAATCATTTTTCCGACTGATTTCAACTTGCTACTTTTCCTCGGTCGCATATTGAGCGAAAAAAACATCGCAATTACATTCATATCGATTTTCTCCTATTATCAAATTAAGCGTTTTTTATTAATAAGTACTATATCCGTTAATAAAAACCATCATAACTACGTGATAGAATCATTAACCATTCTGCATTTAAGGTCAAGAAATATAAGACTTTTCTCAACCAGACTTCAGTCTACCACAAACAAAAGTTAATTCCAACAATATATCCGACTCTTTTACTCAGGAATAGTTCATTACTACAATTAATACACCCTATTAATCTTCAGAAAATTCTAATTGCAGCAAGGTTTGATACATATTTTTCGCATTCCATAGTGTATCTTCCGCATAAGAAAATGCTGTGACAAAAATCACCAAAGCCCATTAACACAATCGAAGCGTCTCAACACAAGAAGAATGCAGTGAAGTAAACAGCATCGAGCTTATCGATTCCGGGAGTATTAGGCGAAATATCAAAATCCACAGTAACTCACTGAATTTTAGTAATTCACAGATCAATATTATTAGTAAAATTAACTATGCTTTCTCATTTAACCCTAATCTTTCCATCCGGTAACGTAGCGAACGTACGGTAATCCCCAATGTTTTGGCTGCTTTGGTTCGATTGTACCGACTTTCATTTAGTGCCTTGATAATGGAGTCTTTTTCCAGTTTATCAAGGTAATCCTGTAGCGGTAGACTCACAAGCATTTCACCCGGGAACATGGTAGAAGAAGTTTCTTGAGTGATCCGAGCTTTATGGAATAATTGCAGTTCATCTTTGCCGATTTCGGTGTCAAAACACAGTGCCAACGTACGCTCAAGTATATTTTCGAGCTCACGTACGTTGCCCGGATAATCGTAGTCCATCAGCACTGCCAATGCATCATCCTTCAAATTGCATGCAGGCCGGCCTGCTTCATGGCATAGTTTCACAAGAACAGCCTGCGCTATTAACGGAATATCTTCGCGCATTTCACGCAGTGCTGGCATATTGAGTTCGATTACATTGAGGCGATAATATAGATCCTGCCTGAATTGTCCGTTTTCAACGCAGTGATTGAGTTTTTTGTGCGTCGCACTGATGATGCGCACATCAATGTTCTTCTCTTGAGTTTCACCGATTCTTCTAACTTGTTTTTCCTGAATTACCCGCAACAACTTAACTTGCATCGTCAGAGGTAAATCGGCGACTTCATCCAGAAACAAAGTTCCACCATTAGCAGTCAGAAAAAAACCGTCATGATCTTTGTCGGCGCCGGTAAAAGCGCCTTTTTTATATCCGAAAAACTCGCTTTCCATCAAATTCTCGGGAATAGCGCCACAATTCACGGCAACAAAAGGTAGTTTGTGACGCGCGCTTCTTTCATGAATCATTTTTGCCGCGAGCTCTTTACCGCTGCCGGATTCACCACTGATATAAACTGGTGCCTGACTGCGCGAAAGTTTATCGATGGTCGCGCGCAATTGGCGCATCGGCTGAGATTCACCCAATAACACGCGCTGCTGCACCTGTGATACTGACTCGGACTGTAACGGTGGCAAGCTTAAAGCTGATTTAACTAGATCTCGCAATTGCTTTAACGAAACCGGCTTAGGTAGATAGTCAAAAGCCCCGGCTTTAAGCGCGGCCACAGCATTTTCTGCCGTACCGTGCGCCGTAATGACGGCTACCGGCAAATCAGCACAATGCTGCGCAATATATTTAACCAGCTCCAATCCCTCCCCATCCGGCAGCCGCATATCGGTAAGGCATAATTGAAACTGCCGGGATTGTAATAGCTGCTTGGCATCACGAACACACTTCGCGCTGGACACATCCATTCCCATCCGGGCGATTGTTAATTCAAGCAACTCAATAATATCGGGCTCGTCATCCACAATCAGAATATGCGGTGAAGAAGTTTTTCGATCGAAGTTGGTAATCCGTCCGCTATCTATAGACATATCTGATCGCTTTTGCAAATAATCCGGAAATGCCCGCCACCAGTACCTTCAATGTAATCCAATGAAGCCTGATTGGTTTCACACAACTCGCGTGCAATATATAAGCCTAAACCGGTACCGCCGGCAGCTGTGGTAAAGAATGGTTCAAAAATCTGTTTTACCTCTTGCGGATCAGCACCCTCACCATCATCCACGATATCCAAGAAGACATTATTTTCATTGACTGCCGAGATCAGTCTGATATGGATACTGCCATTACGCTGGCGACAATGGCGCCATGCATTACGGCATAAATTCCAGAGTATCTGATGCAAATGATCGCGATCAAAACTGATCAAATAATTGTTAGTATTTTTTAGCACAAATGCGTTTCGCTCGATTTTCTCCGCATGGCAAAATTCCTCAAGAAATTTTTTCACGAATTCATGAAGATCGAACAGATCCGGTTTGGCAATATTACGCCGGTTGAGCTGTAGAACATCCTGAACGATCTTGTTTAAGCGCCGGGTATTGTCGCAAATGATGCGCACCAATCGCGGATCCGTGTTATTTTCAAGTTGTTCCTCTTCCAAAAGTTCAGCCGCATGATTGATCGCAGACAGTGGATTACGGATTTCATGGGCAATATTGGCAGTCAATCGTCCTAGGGCTGCGAGCTTTAATTGCTGCAATTGCGCTTGTATACGCCCTGTATCCTCGAGAAAAATGACCACGCCATTGCGAGAATTTGCCTGTATCGGAAGAAAACGTGTTCGAACCAAGGCATTACCATGCCCCACGCGCAGTAGATCGAAGTTGATGCTACTATCACCCTGCCAAACGGCAAGCCGGGCAGCTAATCCTGGCATGCAAGCAGATAACTCCAATAACGGCGTTCCCTCCGTAAATGGATTTAAATCGAGTAACCGCTCTGCATAGCTATTGCGCTGCCGGATATAACCATGTTTATCCACCACCAGAACACCTTCTTGTAAATCCTGAATGACCAGTTGATTGACCTGCGCCATGTTTGCCAGATCGATACTGCGCTCTCTGGCTAGTTGCTCACTGGCCAAAGTATGCTTGGCTAACCGGTGCGCCAGCCAAGCAACGGCAAAATACGCCATGCTCAATAGGCCTGCTTGCGAATATTGCGCGGAGTAAAAATCGACCATCCATAAGGAGTATGTTTCCTGCAGCAATAGGCTGATCGTTGCGACAGAAGCAAAAAATAATGCGAGGCGGCCGCAGCTGATCAATCCCGCTCCCGCCAACGATACCAGCAACAAGACCCCCAGACCGCTGGGTAACCCGCCGCTGGCATACAGCATCACTGAGAAAAAAACGATATCACTGATTACCTGAATCGCCAATTGCTGATCAAAACCGGGAAAACGTAACCGGATAAACAGCACAGACAGTACGCTAAAAAATACATGCCCTGCGCCAGCATATAAAAACAGCGAGGAATAATGCGACCCGAGATTGGTATATTCAGATTTCCAGAAAACAAAGAGCAAGCTGCTGCCGATGATTAAACGAAAGCAATTAAAATAATAAAGCGAGCGCCAATGTTGATTACTGTGATCGGTTGCCGTTGCTGCGCGCCCCAGCGGCCAGGATGGCAAATATTTGTTTTGTGATGAGTATGTTTGGGTTGGCACAAAAATCAGCTCAAGAAGATCTTATATACAAATTACAATGCTCATGACTGCAAAAATACTTTTTCTGTCTGCTGATAGCCTCACTTTTCGGCAGATAAACACCACAGTGCGCGCAACTCACCATGTCCTCAAAGAATTCCGGCGGGGATGCATCATTTCTTTGCTTAGGCACGCGAATCTTTATCACCCAATAAATCAGCAGCGCTACCAGTACGTAAAAAATTAACTTTCCCATATCAAGTTCTAATACCGGCCATGACACCAGTATAACTCATTGAATATTAACATATTTATCTATTAAAAATCAGGAGTATAAAAACCACATCGCATTTGCCACGGCTGATTCAGAATAGCAATCTTTTTTCTTGGCAAATTATCGATTAACCGGTTTTTTATGGTTTATTAATAAAATACAGAATGATATTTTAATAAAATCAATATTATTTGATTAAAATATCCGAGAAATTTCAGATGGAAATTACAAAGAAAACTTCAGCGCAAACTTTACCAAGCTAGTGCTCAACTTAAAAAATACCGATCAGTAAAGAGAGTGCAGGCAAATGCTTCGATGGGATGGCGACCCCAGCCGGTAAACGATCAACACCTCATTTTAATTGCATTAATGGTTACGCGTAACCGCAAAATCCGCTAATTGCATCAGACACTGTTTATTCTCTGAATCCGGCAAGGCAGTTATCGCAGCGGTTGCAGTGACAATTTCAGCTTGCGCGCATTTCCTTGCATAGTCCAGCGCAGCGGTTTTTTGAATGACATCCAAAACCGGCTGAAAACCATCTTCCCCACCGTCTTCAATGGCCTTGCGAATAATGGTAGCTTGCTCCGGCGTACCGACACGCATAGCATAAATAAGCGGCAATGTCGGCTTTCCTTCTGCTAGATCGTCACCCAGATTTTTTCCGATATCCTGATTATTACCCGTATAGTCGAGCATATCGTCGATAAGTTGGAATGCGGTGCCTAAATGCATACCGTAAACCGACAGGGCATTTTCCTCTTCCGGCGTAGCATTACCGAGAATTGCGCCTAGCCGGCTGGCCGCCTCGAATAACTTGGCGGTTTTATAGCGAATTACTTGCAAGTAATTTTCTTCGGTCACATCCGGATCGCGGCAATTCAGTAACTGCAGAACCTCGCCTTCGGCAATGGTATTAGTGGCATCGGCCAACACTTGCATCACGCGCATGTTGTCAACTTCCACCATCATTTGGAATGCTCTGGAATAGAGAAAATCCCCTACCAGAACACTGGCTGCATTGCCGAACAGCGCATTGGCGGTTTCCTTATTGCGCCGCAGTTGCGACTCGTCGACAACATCATCGTGCAATAACGTAGCGGTATGAATAAACTCGACAACCGCGGCCAGATTGTAGTGAAAGCTGCCTTTGTAGCCAAAAGCCCCGGCTGATAAGATCACCAGCGCGGGGCGTAAGCGCTTGCCTCCGCTATTGATGATATATTCACTGACTTGACGAATCAGAAGGACGTGGGAATGTAGTTTTGCGCGGATGACATCGTCGACGATGCTCATATCGTGCGCGATGAAGCTTCTAATATGTTCGATTGACACAATAATACCTTG
>JBDHRU010000074.1:0-10338 GCA_039807765.1 Nitrosomonas sp.
GTCCCGTAATCCATAGCGCTTCACCATTTATAACCTCCTCTAACTGTTTATAAACAGTAAATCACAATCTCTGATTCTCAGGGAAAAATATAAATAATTTAATTGTCCACACGCTCTAAATACGTATGTTCTTGTTTGTATAAAATGTCTGCTTGGGAACTTGTTATATCTGAATATTGATACCTCATATTTTGACTATCCGAGGTATCAGTCTTAGATGGATAATTAAAAGTTTCTTCTGCTTTTGGTTGACTTCCTTGTGATCTAGGATATACGTTCTTTAATTCTTGATTCTCTAGTCTGTTACTCTGATGGGAATTTTGAGTTGCACAACCAGTTAATAAGAAACCAAGCATTATTAGTTTTAGCAACTTATTCATTGTTTTCCTTGGTACATTAAAGCATTCATATTATCACTGGGTAAGTGGCTATTAAAACATATGTCAGAATTCGAAAAACTCCTCAAAAAACTCGAAAACCTAACCACCAGCGCCAACGTATCCTGTAAAGAATTCACCAATCTGCTAATAGCAATAGCCTAGCCCTCAGGTTCCATATAGAAAACTGCGGCAGTGCCGGCCACAAAATCGCACGGCACCCAGCCGTATCATTAATTGAGTATCCTAACTATAATTGTGGTCACAATAAAAGAGAGTGAAGCGGTTAAACGCCCGTATATCAAAAAGCTATACAAATTTGTCAAACAACACGAAACCGCAATCAAGGAGCACATGAAATGAAATTTGATCCTGAAACCTATTCGATTACGATTCGTAAAGAAGAAATCGACGATGAAATTCTATACGTGGGTAGGGTAGCTGAATTCCCCAATATCAGCGTATATGAAGAAGACCTTGCAACTGCTCGAAACCTCGTTATCGATGCAATTCAAGCACTGAAAAAAATTGCTGACGAAATGCACAAAGACTTTCCGCTGCCATATCTCGCAACATCCAGTGAATTTCTGGAACGGGCATCTTCATTTCGCTAAAACTACAATAATGAAAAAATTGTTTTGCTGCGCCGCTATTGGCGCAACTCTGATAATCCAATTAACCGGATGTATAGCGCCACCAGTAGTTGGAGTTCCTGTTGCACCGGGAATACCACCCGGCGTTGTGTATGTAGCGCCTACCTATGTAAGCCCAGGCTCTGGGTATTTATGGAACTACAATATAAATTATGGTTGGGGATGGCACCACCCGAGAAACGGATGGCATCGGGGCTGGAGATAACCCCATCGTAATGTACCTCGCTCAAGATTCGATATCTTTCAATTGCTTCCCCGGTTTCGGAAGTAATATGAACATGCATTCTAATTTCTTCTCTTGAAAAGAAAAAGAAACGGTAACCAGCTTCCCTGAATACGGTGGGACTCATTGGTTGTTAACCTTATTTACACCAAGGCTGCTTCGCACCCATACCGGCATACTACCCATCCGCCGCCATATCCACCAGCAATTCCTGACACCAATCAGGCATACCCTCATGCCGGAAAGTAATGCGGCCGTTGCGGATCGCGGCCAGTTGTTGAAGCGGGCTATCCGCGCGGGAATTGTCGAGGATGTATACGTGATTGCACAGCGGTAGCGTCTTTTTGATCAGCTTCAGCGTCCTGGGAATCCGGCTGATCACTTTATCGGACGGAACGTTGTGACCACCCTCGCTGACGCGCTGCGCGATACGCGCTTGGTTGAGCGCCGGGTCGCACAGATGAATGAACACCAAAACGATTTCATAGCCGAGTGCTTTGGCCTGCGCAACAAAGTCGATTTTCGACGGATGCGAGAATACGGTTTCAAAACAAAAACTGCGCCCCTGCCTCAGCAGTTGCAGACGCATATTTTCCGCCAGTTTGGCGGCGTGATAGCTGTGCGCTTCCGGTGCCTGCGGGTACAGCAGCTTGGCCAGGATATCCGCATTTACAAACGATAAGCCGCTGGGTGCGAGCCGGGTGCGGTAAAAGGTGCTTTTGCCCACGCCGTTGCCTCCGGCCAGTAGCTAAAGCTGTTTTCTTCGGCTCAAGACTTCGATCCGATTGTTGCGATAAATTCGCCATCCTGAAATTTTCCCGTGACGATGCGGCCATCCGCATGGATTTGCTCCAAGTAACCGGGATGTGCGCTTGATGCCTGATACCGAATCGCGCTTCCGCTCACCATTTGCGGCAAAATGCCTTGGGCGCGGTCGGTTTCCAATGTCTGAAATATACCGACAGGATCGACCGGCTCGCTGCTAACCGGCTCGACGGTAATTTTTGCCAATCCCGCCGAGATCGCCAGCAAATCGTCCGGGTTCAACATGTGATCGACATTACGCCCCATTTCCGCCCAATATTCGATTTGCTCGGCGGTGCTGCGGTGAAACCGCTCGGCGGTCAATGCGGCAGCTTGCATTAACTCATCCTGCAAACGAATCGGAGAAGCTGCTTTTGCCATGCTGGGTTCCATTAAAAAATTCAGAATTAAATTGTAGCAGATTGCTACAGATTTCCCTATTAACGTAAATTACCGTCAAAATTTAACGCCAAGCATTGGAATGGTACACTGCGCCATGTTTTTTGCTCCTGCCGCTTATTTCTGTTTTAACCATTACCATATCCGCCGGGTGATTCATTGTGTCATCGCTCTAGCCAGTTGCGTTACAGGCGCAATGCCAGTCTGGGCGCAAAACTCCGGAACCACACAATCCGTGATTCTCAATCCGATCAACATCACTGCCACGCGTAGCGAGCGTTCACCGGCGGATATTCCGAACAGCATCACGCAGATCACGCGCTACCCGCAGCAGAATTTTCAGCCTGGCGCGACGTTGGATGAATTTGCGCGCGGCACGCCGGGGGTGTTTTTTCAGAATCAGTTCAACTTCACGCAGGATTTACGCATTGCGATCCGCGGCTTTGGCGCGCGTTCGCCGTTCGGCGTGCGCGGCATCCAGATGCGCGTCGACGGCATTCCGCAGACACTGCCGGACGGTCAGACGCAACTCGATTCGATCGATCCGTCGTTGATCGAACGCATGGATATTCTGCGCGGGCCTTCGGCGTCGCTGTACGGCAATGCCTCCGGCGGCATGATCGACATCACCACGCGCGAGGCGCCGCCGAAAAAATTTGTCGTGATGCCGCGCCAGGTGTTCGGGCAATACGGTTACCTGAAATCGGAATTATTCATAGGTGGACGCACCGGCAATTTCGGCTACAGCGTGTTCGGCTCGCACTTGCAACAAGACGGTTGGCGCGATCAGAGCGCGATGCAGAACACGTTGTTTCAAACCAAGCTGAATTTCAAAACCAGCGAGGATTCCGACTTAATGCTGGTGCTACGTGAGTTTTATTCGCCGCTATCGAAAGATCCTGGCGCGTTGACCAGCGCGGAAGTACGCGATAATCCCCGGCAAGCCGCGGCGCGCAACGTACAGTTCAACGCCGGTGAGGAAATCCGCCAGGAGGAAATAGGCTTACGTTTCCGCAACCGCTTGTCCGCCGGCAAGGAATTGACCGCGACGACCTACCTGCTGCATCGCGATTTTCAAAACCGGCAGCAGTTTTTCGACGGCGGGCAGGTGCAGTTTGACCGCTGGGTGGGTGGATTGATGATGCAGTTCGTCAACAACCATACTCTGTTCAACCGACCCAATCGTTTTCTGATTGGCGTCGATTACGGCATCCAGAACGACGATCGGCAGCGTTTCAACAACAATTTCGGCGTACGCGGCGCGTTGAATTTGAGCCAGATCGAGCGCGTGCAAAGCACCGGGCCGTTTTTCCGCAACGAGTGGCGCATGAAGGAAAAACTCGATCTGGTACTCGGCGGACGCTGGGATTGGTTGCGTTATGAAGTCAAAGATCAATTCAAAAGTGACGGCAACCAATCCGGCGCGCGCACGGTGTCGCAAGCCAGCGGCACCGCCGGATTGGTGTATCACCTCACCAGCCAGCAGCAAATTTATGCGCATGTCGCTTCCGTTTTCGAAGCGCCGACCACCACTGAACTGATCAACAATCCTGCCGGAAAAGGCGGCTTCAATCCCAGCCTGAACGCGCAAACATCGCTCAGCAACGAACTCGGCTGGCGCGGCAATGCCGCCGGATTTCAATTCGACACTGCGGTGTTTTTTATCCGCACCTGGAACGAGATCACCCCGTTCGAGCTGGCCTCGTCGCCCGGCCGGGCGTTTTTCCGCAATGCCGGACAATCACGACGCATCGGTGTCGAAACGCGCTTGGCGACACCGGAATGGAAAGGGCTGCGCGGCGAAGTGAGTTACACGTTTTCGGATTTTGCATTCGAGAAGTACATGGTCAACGATACCAATTTGAAAGGGAACACGTTTCCCGGTATTCCCCGGCACCGCTGGGAAGGCTTGCTGCGTTATGCGCATCCACTCGGCTTTTTCGGCCAGATTCACGTGCAGCGCGTTGGCGAGTTTTTTGTCAACGACACCAATACCGCATCCAACCCGGCGTATACCCTCGGGCAGCTGCTGCTCGGCTGGGAAAAGAAATATAACGGCATCGACGGCTCGGTGTTTTTCGGCGTCAACAACCTGTTCGACGCGCAGTATAACGCCAACACGCGCATCAATGCGGCACTAGGACGCTACTATGAACCCGGCCCGCCGCTCAATGTCTTTGGCGGCGTGCGAGTGCGCATCGTGGTATTTTGACTGAGCCGATATTGAGCCCCTCCGGCAGGAATGGTACAGTGGAGCGCATTAACTCAAGCATCCGACACTATCCGCCATGAAACGACCGCTTAAGAAAATCCTGCTCGCAATCGCTCTCAGTTTTGCTGTTTCCTTCAGCGCGCAAGCGCAGCGCCTCCAAACCGAATTCGACGTGCGCCTGATCGCCGAAGGATTGCAATTCCCCTGGGGCATGGCGTTCATGCCGGACGGCAATGTGCTGGTTACGGAGAAGGTTGGCCGGTTACGCATCATCACACCGGACGGCAAGGTATCGGAACCCATCAAAGGCGTTCCGGCGGTTTTTTTCCAGCAGCAAGGCGGTTTGCTGGATGTCGCACTGGATCCTGACTTTGCCAAGAACCGGCTGATTTATCTGTCGTATGCCGAGCCGGAAGGATCCAGGGCCGGTACGGCGGTCGCACGCGCGGAATTGAAGGATGGCAGCCTGGAGAATCTGCAAGTGATTTTCCGCCAAATACCGAAAGTACTGGGATCAGTGCATTTCGGTTCACGCCTGGCGTTTGCACCCGACGGCAATCTGTTCATCACCTTGGGCGATCGCGGCGATTACATGGAGGAAGCGCAGAATCTGAGCAATCACCTCGGCAAGCTCATCCGCATCAAGCCCGACGGCTCGGTGCCCGCCGACAACCCGTTCGTCAATAACCCGCAAGCCAAGCCGGAAATCTGGTCGTACGGCCATCGCAGTACGCAAGGCGCGACGATTCATCCGCAAACCGGCGCACTGTGGATTCACGAGCATGGTCCGAAAGGCGGTGATGAAATCAACATTCCACAAGCCGGTAAAAATTACGGCTGGCCCAAGGCCAACTACGGTACGCACTACGACGGCACACCGATAAAGCACGAGCACGCCGGACAAGGCTTTGAAGAACCGATTCACTACTGGGTGCCGTCGATCGCACCGTCCGGCATGGTGTTCTATACCGGCAAATTGTTTCCGGCCTGGCGCGGCAGCCTGTTTGTCGGTGCTTTGGCCGGCCGGCAGTTAGTCCGTCTGACCGTCGGCGATAACAAGATTCTCAGCGAAGAACGGCTGTTGACCAACACGTTGCGATTTCGCGACGTGGAACAAGGCCCGGATGGCGCGTTGTATTTGCTGACGGATGAAGACAATGGCAAATTGCTGAAACTGTCACCAAAATGAAACATTCATGCGGTATAAACCGGACTCCAGCAAACCCGCGCATTTTCCGTGCGGGCGTATCGGAACGGCAATAAACTGACAAGAAAAAATAAAAATCACCTGAACAACAGTCATCGATGGATACCCCTGATCTTAAAAACCCGACACTGTATATCAACCGCGAATTGAGCCTACTCGAATTCAACCGGCGTGTCATCGAACAAGCCAAGGATGAAAGCCTACCACTGCTGGAACGATTGCGCTTCTTATGCATCGCCAGCAACAATCTGGATGAATTCTTTGAAATACGCGTCGCCGGTTTAAAGCACCAAGTCAAATACCGTTCGACGCAAACCGGCCCGGACAATCTATCGCCGGCGGAAGTATTAGCGCGCGTCAGCGAGACCGCGCATCAGTTTGTGCACGAGCAATACAGCGTCTGGAACGATCTGATCATACCGGCACTGGCCAAGGATAAAATCCGCCTGCTGCGCCGTTCGCACTGGAAAGCCCTCCCCAGCCGTTGGATTCACCGCTACTTCAAGGACGAAGTGTTACCAGTGTTAAGTCCGATCGGACTCGATCCGGCGCATCCTTTTCCCCGGGTGCTCAACAAAAACTTGTATTTCATCATTTCGCTGGAAGGCAAGGATGCCTTTGGACGCAATTCCGGATTGGCCATCGTGCAAGCGCCGCGCTCGTTGCCGCGCATCATTCAGATTCCGGCGAAATACAGCGAGGGCAATCACGATTTTGTCATGCTCTCTTCGATCATCCATGCGCATGTCGGCGATTTGTTCCCGGGCATGAACGTGACCGGCTGTTATCAATTCAAAGTGACTCGCGACAGCGATTTATTGATCGACGACGAAGAGGTTGACGATTTACTGCGCGCACTCGAAGGTGAGTTGCCATCGCGCCGTTTCAGCGATGCAGTACGCTTGGAGGTGGCGGATAATTGCCCGGACGAGCTGAGCCGTTTTTTGTTGCAAAAATTCGAGCTGCAGCAGAACGATCTGTACCAAGTGGCCGGCCCTGTCAATCTCGGACGCTTATTGGCGATCTGCGATCTGGTCGACCGGCCGGAGCTGAAATTTGTCGGTTTTACCCCCGATATTCCGAAACGTTTGCTGAAAAGCAGCAATATTTTCGACACACTGCACAACGGCGACATCTTGCTGCATCATCCGTTTCAATCGTTTGCGCCGGTCATCGATTTTCTGCGCCAAGCCGCCGCCGATCCCAACGTGCTATCGATCAAGCAGACGCTCTACCGCACCGGAACTGATTCGGCGGTGGTCGAGGCGCTCAAGGTGGCGGCACGCGCCGGCAAGGAAGTTACGGTCGTGATCGAATTGCGCGCGCGCTTCGATGAAGAAGCCAATATCGAGCTGGCCAGCGAATTGCAGCAAGCCGGCGCGCATGTGGTGTATGGCGTGGTCAATTATAAGACGCACGCCAAAATGATTCTGGTCGTGCGCAGAGAAGGCCGCACCTTGCGTCGCTATGTGCATTTGGGCACCGGAAACTATCATGCGCGTACCGCACGGCTGTATACCGACTACGGTCTGCTGACTTGCGACAAGGCAATCGGCGAAGACGTCAACAAACTGTTCCATCAACTAACCGGCTTGGGCCGCGCAGGCAAGTTGAAAAAACTGCTACAGTCGCCTTTCACATTGCACAAAGGCATTTTGAACTACATCGATAAGGAAATCAGCACGGCGGCGGCAGGAAAGAAAGCCTGGATCATTGCCAAAATGAACGCGCTGGTCGATCCGGAAATCATCGCCGCGCTGTACAAAGCATCGCAAGCGGGCGTCAAGATCGACTTGATCATCCGCGGTATTTGCTGCCTGCGCCCCGGCATCAAGGGGGTTTCGGACAATATCACGGTGCGTTCCATCGTCGGCCGCTTTCTCGAACATACCCGCGTGTATTATTTCCACAACGGTGGCGGAGAAGGCGAAGAGCTGGTCTTTTGCTCCAGCGCCGACTGGATGACGCGCAATCTGCATTACCGCGTCGAAGTGTGCTTCCCGATCGAAGAGAAACGCACCAGCGACAATGTCATCGATCAAGGATTGCTGAGCTACTTGTCCGACAACACGCAAGCCTGGCTATTGCAAAGCGACGGCTCATACAAGCGTTTGAAACCCGGCACATCCAAACCGCGCTCAGCGCAGCAACTACTGCTGGAACATTATTGCGGTCCGGCTTAAGGAATCCAACACATATGATCGACCACCTCATCTTTCGATGGATTTTCATTGCCGCACTGGCGGCTGCATCGTATTTGATGGGAACAATACCGACAGCAGCCGCGGAACCGGTGGCAGGCTCAGCGGAACTCGTCTGCCAGGTACGCTATGCCAGCGCAACACGCATGCTACACCAATCTGCCACAACCGATCCCTATTCTGCCGCCACAGTGGATTTTGACAACCGTTTCCGCTTCAGAGCTGTCGTGCTGGGTTCACCCGGCCGGATCGATCATATCACGCTGACGGTGTACGAACTGGCCATGGAAGCGCCTCCTGTCATCATTCACCAGGTACGTTATCAGGCGCCTTTCAACCGGAATCATGAAATTCCTGCTTTAACGGGCTGGAACCATATCTACGCAAGCTCTCGTGGACGCGAGTTGCGTTATGGCTGCGCACTGCAGGCGGCGCGGTCATGATCCGCCGCAAGTTCACCGCTATCCTGCTGCTGTACCTATTGAGCGCAATTTATCCTACCCATGCTGCCGGGCCAGCTGATCCGAATGCTACTGTGCGCATGGTCTGGATGGGCGATGTCATGCTGGCCGATGGGCCGGGGCGTCTGATCGCTAGCAATGGCGACCCCTTTCAGCCCTTTGCATCCCGACTGGCCGGCGCCGACATCCGGATAGCCAATCTGGAATGCGTCATCGCCGAAGGCGGTAAAGCGCTCGATAAGCCTTGGACCTTCCGTGCTTCCACAGCTGTGCTGCCATTGCTAAAAAACCATGTGGATGCCGTATCGCTGGCCAATAACCACGCGGGCGATTACGGCAAGGATGCTTTCGCGGAAATGATCACTCGCTTACGGCAAGCCAACCTGCCTTATTTTGGCGGCGGCATGGATTTACGTGAAGCTCATAAACCACTGATCATCGAACGCAAAGGTCTGAAAATAGCCTTGCTGGGATATGATGAATTCTTCCCGCGGGTATTCGAAGCTGGCGAAAAATTACCGGGGGTAGCGTGGTCGGAAGATGAACAGGTTGTGTACGACATCCAGCAGGCACGCAAGCAGGCAGATATCGTCATCCCCTACATGCACTGGGGCCAGGAACACGAACCAACCGCTAATGACCGCCAGCGCGAACTGGCGCGTCTGATGATCGACGCGGGCGCCGATGCCGTGGTAGGCACACACCCGCATATCGTGCAGGATACGGAAACCTATCGGGGAAAACCCATCATTTACAGCTTGGGCAACTTCATTTTCGACGGTTTCTCATCCATCGAAAATAATACCGGCTGGGTGCTTTGGATGGATGTAACGAGTCAGGGTGTGACAAACTGGCGCATCGAACATGCCCGTATCGATCAACAAGGCACGCCACATCCGTTAGGTAATTAATTCAAAAAACATAAAAAAGACCCTGCTTTGCTTATCAGGCTCCGGTGCTCAGGAGCTAAATTTTGGCAAGCTCCGAGAAAGGTAGCATTTACTCAATGCAATTTGTGCTGCATCAATTCGTACAATGCATCATAAGGAATGGGCCGGCTGAAATAAAAGCCTTGATGAAAATAACACGCATGCTGCAACAGTAACTTGACCTGCCGTTCCGTTTCCACACCTTCCGCGATCACCGCAAGACCGAGATTTTTCCCAAGTCCGATGATGGCTTGCACGATTTTCAAATCGTTGCGGTTCTGATCCAGGGTACGCACAAACGATTTATCGATTTTCAGGATATCGATCGGCAATTCGCGCAATAGCGTCAACGACGAATAACCGGTACCGAAATCATCCAAAGCAATTGAAATTTCCAGACGTTTGATCTCTTCCAGAACCCGGCTAACCCGTTCCATATCGTTGACGATCGCGCTTTCGGTAATTTCCAGTATCAGCGACTTGGCCGGTAGTCCCGTATCGCACAGTGCTTGCATGATCGTCTGCGGAAAATGCGGGTTTAATAATTGCCGCGGATTCACATTCACCGATACATTGACTGGATAGCCCAATTGCATGAGCCGGTACGCCGCACGGCATGAAGCCTTTAGTACGATCTCGCCCAACTGCTCGATCTGCCCGATATCCTCAGCCAATGGAATGAATTCGCTCGGCGACAGATAACCTCGCTTTGGGTGCGGCCAGCGCACCAATGCCTCGATGCGCGCGATGCGATGCGTTTGCGCATTGACAATCGGCTGAAACAGCACTTGTAACTCATCGTTCTTGATGGCGGCGCGCAATTCCCTTTCCAATTCGAGTTGATCGCGTGTCCACACCACCGACGATTCGGC
>JBDHRU010000075.1:0-10287 GCA_039807765.1 Nitrosomonas sp.
ATGCCGTAAGTACCGCCGGAGAAACGCCCGTCGGTGATCAAACCGACGGAATCACCCAACCCTTCGCCGATCAGCGCAGCGGTCGGCGACAACATTTCCCGCATGCCGGGTCCGCCTTTCGGGCCTTCATAGCGGATCACCACGACATCGCCCGGCTGAATTTTGCGCGCCATGATAGCCGCCATACAGGTTTCTTCCGATTCAAACACGCGCGCAGGTCCGGTAATTTTTGGGTTCTTAATACCGGAAATTTTCGCCACGCACCCTTCGGTCGACAAATTGCCTTTCAGAATCGCCAGATGACCTTGCGCGTACATCGGATGATCCCATTGCCGGATTACATTCTGACCGGCGCGTGGCGTATCGGGAATATCCTTCAGCACTTCCGCCACAGTTTGACCGCTGATGGTGATGCAATCGCCGTGCAGCAATCCATGATTCAGCAGCATTTTCATCACTTGCGGAATACCGCCCGCTTGATGCAAATCGGCGGCCACGTAGCGTCCGGATGGTTTCAGGTCGCACAATACCGGCACTTTGGCGCGTATCCGTTCGAAATCGTCTATGCTCCATTCGACTTCAGCGGCATGCGCAATCGCCAGAAAATGCAGAATCGCATTGGTCGAGCCGCCCACCGCCATGATCACGGCAACGGCATTCTCAATCGACCGGCGCGTAATGATGTCGCGCGGCAGGATTTGCTTTTTGATGGCATTTACCAGCGCTTCTGCGGATTGTCCCGCGCTAATCAGTTTCTCGTCATCTTCCGCGGACATCGTGGAAGAATACGGCAAGCTCATACCCATCGCTTCGAACGCGGACGACATGGTGTTCGCGGTATACATACCGCCGCACGAACCGACGCCGGGGCACGCATGCCGCTCGATCTGCAGCAATTCCTCGTCGTCAATCTTATGCGCGCTGTGCTGCCCTACCGCTTCGAATACGCTGACCACCGTCAAATCCTGATTTTTATAGTGCCCCGGTTTGATTGTGCCGCCGTAAACGAAAATCGCCGGCACATTCATGCGTGCAATCGCGATCATCGCACCCGGCATATTTTTGTCGCAACCGCCGATGGCGATCACGCCGTCCATGCTCCCGCCCTGCACGCAAGTTTCAATCGAATCGGCGATCACTTCGCGCGACACTAGCGAATATTTCATACCCTCGGTACCCATCGAAATGCCGTCCGATACCGTGATGGTGCCGAACATCTGTGGCATCGCTCCCGCCTTACGGAGTGCCGATTCGGCTTTCAATGATAGTTCGTTGAGACCTTTATTACACGGTGTGATCGTCGAATAACCGTTAGCCACGCCGACAATCGGCTTGTTAAAATCCCCATCACCGAAACCGACCGCGCGTAACATGGCGCGGCTGGGTGCATGTTGTGTCCCCTGAGTGATAATCTGGCTCCGTTTATTGTCTGGCATGCTTGCTCCTGAATAAAATAAAAATACGATTTATGACCAGGCGTACGCAAACGCACTTGGTATAATGCCCGCTATTTTACCGTAAATAAGGCCGAAACTATGCTCGTTCACCCGCAAATTAATCCCGTCGCCATCACCATCGGACCGCTTTCCATTCATTGGTACGGATTGATGTATTTGCTGGGTTTCACGTTCTTTGTTTTACTTGGACGGTATCGTATCAAACACAATCCGCACTCCACCTTCACTTATGAAATGCTCGACGATGCATTGTTTTACGGTATGCTTGGCGTGATTCTGGGCGGGCGACTGGGGCATGTGCTGTTCTATCAATTCGGTTACTACCTGGAACACCCGTTGCACATTTTCGCCATCTGGGAAGGCGGCATGTCGTTTCACGGCGGCTTTCTCGGTGTTTTCGTTGCCATGATGCTACTGGCTCGCAAATACAAGCTCTCCTGGCTCGCCATCACCGATTTCGTCACTCCGCTGATCCCACCGGGATTGGCCGCGGGCCGCATCGGCAATTTCATCAACGGTGAACTCTGGGGACGACACACCGATGTACCGTGGGGCATGGTTTTTCCGTATGTCGACAAACTCCCCCGCCATCCATCCCAGTTGTATCAATTTGCGCTTGAAGGTGTGTTGCTGTTTATCTTCATCTGGATTTACTCGTCCAAACCGCGCGCAACCGGCGCAGTCACCGGCATGTTCATGATCGGTTACGGTGTGTTGCGTTCATTCGCGGAATTCTTCCGCGAACCGGAAGATGGTTTCATGGGTGTGATGACACTCGGAATTACCATGGGTCAATGGTTATCAATTCCGATGATTGTGGCGGGAATCGCCGTGTTGATGTGGTCTAAGCGGCAAACATCCGGTGACTTGAGAAATAGTCACCGGAAAAGTAAAAAACGTTAACGATTGGCGTGAGCATGCTCACGCCCTAATAAAACCCCTGATGATGTAATTAAATTGCCCAAGCCTTATCTAGTGGAAATCATTAGATAAAAACCAAGATTTCCCCAATATGCGCATACCCCCGTGTGCGCTACAATGGTATCGCACGCTCATCCTCGGAGGGCACTGATCATGCAAACATCAAAATCATTCCCTGCAATATTTTTAGCCGCTATTAGTTTTCTTACCACACCCGCAATCGCTGTCGATGGCATTAACGACAACGATCATGCCGCGCTGGCGCAGTATTACGAAAACCTGGCCGATGAAACAAAAGCAAAGCTCCAGCAAAATAAAGCTTTACTTGAACAATACGAAATGCACCCCTACTACTTCGGGCGGCAAGGACAGGATATTAAATCGCATTCTTCCGCCAATATTCGTGAATATGAAAAAATTTTACGCCAATATTTGAAGCAGGCGGATTTACACAAAAAGATGGCGGTGGATCAGGAAAACTCCGTCATCAATAAAGCCAAAAACAGCGTTAATCCGGATGCAACCGTAATCCAATAAAAGCAACCGTACGGTCAGCCCCAAAAAGAATCTGAAGCGACGGCAATTAACCGTCACGGATTCGGCGGAAGTATCTCAATGCAATCACTCATCCGCCGCTAGCAGCCGCTTGGCAGGAAACCAGATCGTGAACCGGCTGCCTTTTCCCATGGCGCTGGTAATTTCGAGACGCGCTTCGTGCCGGTTCAGCACATGTTTAACGATTGCCAGCCCTAATCCAGTTCCACCGGTTTCTCGCGAGCGGCTGCTGTCGACACGGTAAAAACGTTCCGTTAAACGCGGGATATGCTCCGATTCTATGCCGATACCACTGTCCTGCACAGAGAACACCCCCTGCTCGCCGCGTTTCTCCCAATTGATTATAATCTCGCCCTCATCCGGCGTGTAGCGGATGGCATTACTGATCAAGTTGCCAAATGCGCTACGCAGCTCTTGCTCGCTTCCCAGCAATTGATCATGCGTTGCGATGTTTAACTTGATCTGGTGGCGGCCTGAACTGAGCGATTCGGCATCCTGCAAAATATCCCGCAACAGATTGACGATATTCACGGTCTTTTCACTTGCTTTATTCTGCTCATTCTCCAAGCGCGATAAAATCAGCAAGTCTTCCACCAGCCGCTGCATGCGGGTCGTTTGCTCCGTCATCAATGCCAGAGCGCGCTTATTGAAACCGGTATTCACGTTTTCATCCGCTGATAAAGTTTCGAGAAATCCACCAATCACCGTTAACGGCGTGCGCAATTCATGCGAAACATTGGCGATAAAGTCGCGCCGCATCGTTTCTATTTTTTCAAAGCGCGTAATATCCCGGCTGATCAGAAGCTTCTGGTTATAACCGTAGGGTACCAATTGCAACGAAACGATCATGCCTTGTTGGCGCATTTGTTTCAGAATCAGAGGATTACTGAACTGGCGCGCTGCCAGATATTCGACGAATGGTATTTGCCTGACCAAATAGGTGATTTGTTGCCCGGCGTCCAATGTCAGATTAATTCCCAAATGCTGTTCGGCTACCGGGTTGCACCACTCGATCCGGTCATATTCATCCAGAATGACGATACCATCCGGCATCGCTGAAGTAACGTTACGCATACGTTCCAACGCCGAGCTTAACAATTCCCGGCTTTGACTATGCTGGCGCACGTAACGCGCCAAATGGGCGAATACATCATCCCAAGCGCCGGATCCGGCCGGAATACTGGCGGGAGAATGATCAGACAATTGTAACCAGCGTTCCAGCGCGACGATATGACGGATATGATGAAATACCATCCATAACATCGTCACACCAAAAAAGATCAAGGCCTTCACACTGCTGAGCATCATCCACAGCACCGCGGTAATAAAGATGATCAGCAAAACATTAGAAGAGCGTTGCCAAATATCAGACACTGAATAAACCCTGAAAAAAGTGATTGCACGGAAGAAAACTGGGGAATGGCTTAAATTTTCACATCGGAATCTTTGATCGATGGCGCGGCTAATGCAGAAAACCGGTAGCCTGCGCCCCGGACAGTTTGTATCCAATCATCTTTACCTGCCGGTTGCAACGCCTTGCGTAGCCGGCGGATATGCACATCGACGGTGCGTTCTTCGACAAATACATGATCGCCCCAAACCCGGTCGAGCAATTGGTTGCGCGAATAAACCCGCTCGGTATGCGTCATCATAAAATGCAGTAAACGATATTCTGTCGGTCCCAATTCAATTTCCTGATTCCCGACCGTTACGCGGTGATTAACCGGTTCAAGCCGTAAACCGTCAATTTCGACCACCTCGTCGGAAGCTTCCGGAATCAACCGGCGCAGCACGGCATTGATACGCGCAATCAGTTCACGCGGCGAGAAAGGCTTGGTAATGTAATCATCCGCCCCCATTTCCAATCCCGCTACCTTGTCCGACTCCTGCGTGCGCGCTGTCAACATGATGATTGGAATCGATCGGGTGCGGTCATCGCGCCGCAAAACGCGCGCGAATTCGATGCCGCTCATTCCGGGCAGCATCCAATCCAGCAAAATCAAATCGGGTAATGCTGCTTTGATAACCGCCATCGCTTGCTCGGTATTAGCCGCGCAAACCGTTTCGTAACCGGCTTGCTGCAAATTATAGGTAATCAATTCCTGTATGGCCGCTTCATCTTCCACAATCAATATCACTGCCGTCATATCCGCTCCTAGACCGGTCAATTTTCCTCAGTAGTTTGCTACAATGCGGTCAATGAATTTTTAGTCCATGAACATTGAATATACTATGGCCGGTTTAACCAAAGATACGCCTTACCCTACCGAAATTAAGTTGCACACAAAATCCAGAATGCTCGACATCACTTTTTCCGATGGCAAAACTTTTCAATTTCCCTGCGAGTTTCTGCGTGTTTATTCACCGTCGGCCGAAGTCAGCGGCCACGGTCCAGGACAGGAAGTGCTGCAAACCGGAAAAAAAATGATCAATATCACCAAAATCGAACCGATTGGCAATTATGCCATACAGCTTAATTTTACTGACGGCCATAATACTGGGTTGTATTCATGGGATCTGCTGTATAACTTCGGTCTTAATCAGGATAAAATGTGGCAGCGTTATCTGCAGCGTATGGCTGAAGCTGGCGCCAGCAGAGAACCTGCAATCCGCTCCGGCAACGTAAGCCATTCCGGTAAATAAATTTTTAGCTATTGTCAACCAACCTGAGAACCAATTCCCGTCATGACAAAAACCACCCATTTTGGCTTTAATACCGTTGCAGAAGAAGAAAAAGCCGGCAAAGTCGCGGAAGTGTTCCATTCAGTAGCAGAACGCTATAACGTGATGAACGACTTGATGTCGGCAGGCCTGCATCGTCTGTGGAAGCGCTTTACCATTGAGGTCAGCGGCGTTAAAAGCGGCGACAAGGTTTTGGACATCGCTGGTGGCACCGGGGATCTGACCGCACTTTTTTTGCAGAAAGTGGGTAAATCCGGTGAGGTTTGGCTAACCGACATCAACAATTCCATGCTGTCGATCGGCCGCGACCGCATGATCGACGAAGGCACGCCAACACCTGTCGCGCAGTGTGATGCAGAAAAATTACCTTTCCCCGATAACTACTTCAATTGCGTGAGTGTCGCATTCGGTCTGAGAAATATGACGCACAAGGATATCGCGCTGAAGGAAATGCTGCGCGTCATAAAGCCGGGGGGAACTGTCATCGTATTGGAATTTTCAAAAATCTGGAAACCGTTGCAGCCCGCCTATGACGCATACTCGTTCAAATTACTGCCTGTCATGGGAAAAGTCATCGCGAACGATGCGGATAGTTACAAATACTTAGCCGAATCTATCCGTATGCACCCTGCGCAGAATGAACTAAAGGAATTGATGGAGCAAGTCGGCTTTGAACGTGTGGAATATTTCAATTTGACGGCAGGTATCGTGGCGCTTCATCGTGGATATAAGTTATAAAGTAAAAGCAGCCAATTCCCGGTGGCTTCCGATCAATTCAATTAATCTCTAGGAATCGCCGCTTTTGCAATATCACGTTCCAAAAGTTTCAATTTTTCCTTCATCAGCTTACCGACAAATAATTGCGGCTCCGACGGTATCAGATTTTCGTGCAGCTCACGTTGCCGGATTTTCTCCATTGCCCGAACAAAATGTTCAATGAACTGATAGGGCTTGTCTTCCATATTTTTGAACAGCGCTTCGCCAAAATAGGTATATTCATTCTCGTTGGCGCAACCGAAAGAGGCTTTGTCGGATGCGGCAGCAGTAAAAATCAGACTGTGTTCATTTTGCAGCGCCTTGATAAAGCCACCGGAATAGCAGGCTGAAATCAGGATGATACGCCAGCGGATGTCGGCATCATCCAGGTAGGTTCTGATATCCTCCGGACGTATGTAATTCAGATCAAGCGGCCACATTTCTACGGCAAGTTCATGATTCATCGATCCATGGCTGGTCAAATAAAGCAATACCACATCTTCAGCGCGATTCATTTTGCTGCCGATATGCTGCAGTGCAATCCTGAGGTTTGTGGACGACGCCAGCGGTGTCGTATCGAGTGTCTTCAGGTTATTGACTAAAGCAACGGAACGCCCTGACACGCCCAGACGCTCGGTCATAACACGCTGCACATGGTCAATTTCCCGCATAAAAACATCTTGAGTGGAATCGGCGCCAAAACCGACAAAGAACAGATCATTAATCCCCGCAATGCCCGGCTTGATCGGATCCAGCGCATTGTTCAAAAGCCGGTACTGGTTGTAGTAAACATATTCCTGATTGACATCGTTGCGTGCGTCATCGGCATACGCAGCCAGCTCACCGCTATCGTCATAACCTTCATACCAGAAGCTGAAAGATAAGTTAGCCAACGGATAAGAGGCACTCAACCACAACAGAGTAATTAAGGCAGCTTTCGTTTTACTTCCTTGGAGCAATTGCAGTGCAATATAAAAACAAACCGCTAAAGCCCAAGCAATGAAAAGGATATAACCGGCAGCCAGGAATGTTTCAGGCAAGAAAGTTAAAAGGGTAAAAGAAACCAAATAAAAGAAAGGCAAAACACAATAAGTGATCACTAAAATTTTCAGCAAATCACCCTGATTGCCGGTCAGCTTTGTAAACACAAAGCTGACCGGCAGCGCGATCAATAATTTGACGCCGAGATAACCCAGTCCCGACAGATCAAAAACAGCGCTGGGTGTGACTACATACGAAACAACCACTGCCGTCAGCGCATAAAACCCCAGTAACAGAATGAACTGATCGTAAGAAACGGTTATTTTTTCTATTGCATTGCGGCGAAAAGCAAGCAACCGGATTCCGCAATAAAGATTCAGAAACACTCCCCGGCATTCCCCGATCAAACCGGATTGTTTCGATTCTTTAGGAATACTTGCATATAAATCCATTCTTTTCTCCGAACTAATGGTCAATTGCTTCAGCGAGTTATAAACGGCATTAATGAATCTGAATATAGGAATACTAACACTTAAGTAAAATGAAGTTCATTAAAATCTTGAAAACGCAGATAAGGGGGTATTTTGTTGCACTGCTTAAGTTTTTTCATCCAGGATCAATACAATACTATTAATCCGAATTTCTTTATCAGATTATTAAGGCACCCGGATTTTACCAACCGATACTAGCGGAGAGTATTTCATGAATACAACATTGCACGAAATCGATGAACGCACTAACTTGACCACCAGCAACAAGTTCGAGCTTTTGCTATTCAGGTTAGGAGAAGCCTCCGGCAATGGCCAGCGGGAATTGTTCGGCATTAATGTTTTCAAGATTCGTGAAATTCTAGTTATGCCGACCATTACTGCAATCGCCAATGCACCCGCGAATGTGATGGGTGTGGCCAACATTCGCGGTCAGGTGATTACCGTCATCAATTTACCCAAAGTCGTCGGCTGCACGCCGAAAAAAGGACTCTCGATTCTGTTGGTTACCGAGTATGCCCGTTCGACCCAGGCTTTTGCAGTCGAGGAAGTTAACGAGATCGTGCGATTGGAGTGGAGTCAAGTGATCGCGGCGGAAGGCAAAGGCGGTAAACTGGTTACCAGTATTGTTCGGATCGACGGTAATACGGAAGACTCACGGTTGGCGCAGGTATTGGATGTTGAACAGATATTACGCGACGTGCTACCCGCTCAAATTTCAGAAATAACCCCCGAAAAAATAGGTCCTGCGATAAAACTCCCGGCTGGAAAAGTAATTCTGGCTGCCGACGATTCACCGCTTGCGCGCAGTATGATCGAAAATGAACTCAAAGCACTCAATGTTCCGTTCGTCATGACCAAAACCGGACTAGAAGCTTGGAATCGCATTCAATCGCTATCGGAAGCTGCAGAAACCGAGGGTAAAACCATTCAAGATAAGATCGCACTGGTATTGACCGACCTGGAAATGCCAGAAATGGATGGCTTCACACTCACAAGAAACATCAAAACCGATCTGCGATTCAAATCGATCCCGGTCGTGATTCACTCTTCACTAACGGGAGAAACCAATGAAAAACATGTCAAATCGGTAGGCGCGGATGCTTATATCGCCAAATTTGCCGCGGAAGAACTGGCTGAAACGATTCGTAAGACTTTGGCGTAACAGTCGTTGAGTGTTTTATTTATTTTTCCACCAAAAAATGCTCAACCATTGCTTGTTTATAATCGATCTGACCAAACGAAATATCTTTTAACTCACCTTTGCGGTCGAACAAAATACAAGACGGCGTTCCCTGCAGCGCAAATCGCTCGAAAGTTTCCGCGCGCATCGATTTTTGCTCCATGTAGCGCCGGACTTGCTGCAGCACCGTTTTTTTCTGTTCATCACTGAATTTATCGAAATCGGGCAGAAATTTTTGCGCATACTGCAATACGCGTTCTTCGGTAACGGGTTCGGTTTCTGCCATGATGCGATCCATGCCCACCGCAAACGGTATTTTCCATGACAACTTCCCTTGCGACAGTAAATTATATTGATTGAGCGCCTTATAGGTTTCGCCGATCACTTCACCGGTAGTCACCAGTTTCTGCAAATTCTCCAGCGTATTTTTATCGTAATCCTCAAATGCGGTGGCCAGACCGATCACAACCAACCCCTGCTGGTGATAGCGTTCATATAAATCAACCGCTCTGGGAAGCGAATAAATAAAACAACCGGGGCAGTTCACCTGAAAAACCTCGATCAATACGACTGAACCGGTCAAGTCATTCAAGAACAGCGGACCGCCTTGCACCCAGGTAGCCACCGCAATATCGGAAAGTGTGTGATTATTCATCGTTAATGTAATTAGAGTGAGCGAAAAATTGTGGAATATTATAGAAGCTATCCATCGTCGTGCAGAATTTTCATCAAAAAAACACTGCTTTTACAAGAACTGGTTGAAAGCAATGAACTATAATTAAGGCTTTCTCGTTAAACTGCTGAACAAAAATTACCATCGACTCAGAAAATGCGCTACTGGTTAATGAAATCCGAACCTTATGAATTCAGTATCGATGATTTCACTACGCTGCCAAATCAAACGGTTGCCTGGGAAGGTGTGCGTAATTATCAGTCGCGCAATTTCATGCGCCATCAAATGGCGATTGGCGATCAAGTATTTTTTTATCATTCGTGCTGCAAAGATCCCGGCATCATGGGAATCGCCGCCATCAGCAAACCGGCTTATCCGGATGCCACGCAATTCAATCTCGCCAGCAAATATTTTGATCCCAAGGCGACTAAAGACAACCCGCGCTGGTTTAATGTCGAGATCACTCTGCAGCAAAGAACCCGCCTGATTCCGATCAAGGAACTGCGACAGTATCCCGAACTGCGGCGGATGCGCGTACTGCAGACCGGCAACCGGTTATCGATCACGCCGGTCGATCCGACCGAGTGGCAA
>JBDHRU010000076.1:0-10112 GCA_039807765.1 Nitrosomonas sp.
GTGAATAATGTCGCAACCGATGCACCGCAAATGCCTGCCAGAGCCAGAAGATCGGATCCGAAAAGCGCCTTGCTCCAGCCGCCGACAAAACCAACAAACGCGACGACCATGATCAGCGGACCCGGTGTCGTTTCACCCAACGCCAATCCGTCGATCATTTGCGCCGGATTCAGCCACGCGTAATGCTCCACGCCGCCCTGATAAACATACGGTAACACCGCATAAGCGCCGCCGAATGTCATCAGCGCGGCTTTAGTGAAGAACCAGCCCATTTGCGTCAATGTCCCTTCCCAGCCGTATTGCAGGGCGAGCAGCGTCATGACGCCGCCCCAGATTAGTAGTCCGGTCATCAGTAATAGCAAGAACCGGATCCACTGAAAGCGGGCGTGTTCGGGAATAGGGGTATGATCATCGATCAAGGCGGGGCCATAAGTATTTTTCGATTTTGCGTGGTGCCCGCCGGTTTGGAATTTGTCTGGCATGTAATGAAACCCGATATAGCCGATCAAACCTGCTATCAACACGATATATGGGAAAGGGAGCTTGAATGCAAAGATAGCTACAAATGCGGCAACTGAAATTGCACGCAGCAGATTGTTTTTCAACGCCCTCGATCCGATGCGGTAGGCCGCGAAAAGCACAATCGCCGTAACCGCGGGTTTGATGCCATACAAAATACCCGCGACAGCCGGGACTTCACTATAAACCAGATAGGTCCATGTCAGAACCATCAGAATGATGAGCGACGGCAGCACGAACAGCGCGCCGGCCACAATGCCGCCCCAGGTGCCGTGCATCAACCAGCCGATGTAGGTGGCCAGTTGCTGGGCTTCCGGGCCGGGCAATACCATGGTGTAATTCAAGGCGTGTAAGAACCGCTGCTCGGAGATCCAACGCCGTCTTTCGACCAATTCCTGGTGCATCATGCTGATTTGCCCCGCCGGGCCGCCGAAGCTGATGAAACCGAGCTTCAACCAATAGAGAAATGCTTCCAGGAAAGATACTGGCTTGGGCGGGTTTAACGTTTGCTGCTCGGCGGATGACATAGCGCTTATGTGATGAGTGCGTTAACGAAATGAGGATTATTGTCCGGCGATTTTTCCAGGTAGATTGCTTTCGGCGGCTTGTTGCAGTATCAAATTCCGTTCATGCTTCGGTAATTTGCCGATTTTTGTGACAGTATCAAAGAATCGCTGCATATCCTGATCATGTTGTTGCAGTATGTTTTGAAACGCCGGTAATAGCTGAGTATAAATCGAAACCGTTGCCAGCAAGGCATTATTTATGGGTTGAGAGAACCACCGGTCGTAGCTGCCGAGCTCGTTATTTTCGGCTTTCAGCAGCGAGAATTCTGTGCGCAACTGGTGAAAAATACGTGCTTTCCCGGCGCGTTTCTCGCTGTCGCTGAGATCCGACTGGAAGAGCTCTTGCAGTTGTTTGCGATGTTTCAATATCAAGCCGGTAAAAAGCATTTCTTTTTCCTGTCGCGCGGTTAATGCCGTTTGTGCCGTAGTGCCACCCGCTTTGTGGAACCAGCGTTTAATTCCCTCATGCTCGACCGCGGTGGCAAAAGATTCATTGAAAACCGTGTCATCGGGGACATACATAACCTGGTGCGCCAATTCGTGAAAGATCAGACGCGCCAGATCCATTTCCGAGTAGCCGATAAACGTATTCAATACTGGATCGCTGAACCAACCTAATGTGGAATAGGCGCGGATTCCGCCGACATGCACATCATAACCGTCATCCCTCAGTTCCGCCGCGTAGCGCTCGGCGCTTTCTTGTGAAAAGAAGCCGCGGTAATTGACGCAGCCGACCTGCACAAAACACCATTCTTTCAGTTGAACGGACAGCTCGGGCGTCGCAAAAACATTCCATACCACAAAAGGACGCTCCAGATCGGCATAACTGGTATAGCTCAGATTATCCGGCAGCTTCAATTCACGGCTGGCGAACTCGCGCAGCTGAACGACTTTGGCGAGTGAGTGTTTCAGTTTCGGGTTGGTATCCGGATTTGCGATCACTTTGCTGATCGGTTGCGCGCGGTGGATGACTTGAAAATGCCCATCGACGGCTTGCACATAATACGGAAGGTTGGCGCAGGCGCTGAGCCAGATCATCGGACTCATGGCGATGGCACGTTTTATCGTGTGTGGGATTTGCATAGTTATCTGAATTTTAAGTTTGATTCATGCAGCATTACGTACTTCATTGGAATTGCCGGTTGCTTCGATTTCGCAGTTATCTGATTCAATTTCCTCAGCTTAATTCCGTGCTCATTTTATACAAATGCGCCAAGAGTTCTCTATTTTTGTTCATTAGAGTCGATATAAAAGTGCTGATTCAAAAGGAAAGATATTTTTTATGAAAAATTCCAGGAATGGTTGGGTGAAAATTGACTTTGGTATGCGGCTTTTCCGGTCTATGCGCTGGTCTGCGCTGTTTGCGGGCTTTGTTTTCTCTTTGCTACCTCAAATTTCATGAAAACCGCAGCGGAAGTTTATTTGATTCTGGGTATCACGCCTACGGGCCGGCCATTCCGTCCCAGCGATTGGGCGGAACGTTTGTGTGGTGCGCTGGCCAGTTACGACAGTACAGGGCGCTGGGTTTATTCGGATCATGCGCAGCCCGTGATACACCAAGGACAAATCGGTATCCGAGTGGAAAAAGTATTGCATGAAATCAATCCGGCTGCTTACCGGTTTATGATGCAGTTTGCTATTAATAATCAACTAAGAATACTGCCGGAAGGGGAAGTGGTTCTCCTGGAGCAGGTTATCGAAGCGAAAAAAATTGCGCTACCTGAACGGAAACTGGCGCTTGCCGTTTGATAAGTCATTAAAAAACAGCTTTGCTTTGATGCGTTTAGAATTATTCTCGCACCTCGCTTATAGCGATTTAAGGTATTCGAGTAAATCCAAGCGCTCTTCCTTTATCAGCGCTGGTAATAATGTTCCATCGGGCAGCGCTGTGCGGCCGGAAGCATATTCGTGACCGCCATTGTGATTACCCCAAATGCCGGTGCGAAACAGAAAGCCGTCGTAGTCCGCTGACTTGAATCCCACTTTATCCGGATCGAATTCGCGCGATCCGACCATGAACTCATCCGGGCGGTATTCGCCTTCCGCCGGATCATCCGGTTTTCTTTTCGGCAGCAATAAATCATACAGCGTAGGTACCGAACCATTGTGCAAATACGGCGCGGTGGCCCAGATGCCGTTCAGTGGGCGGGCTTTGTAAGCCATCGCGGATGCAAAAGGCTGGACGGTCGTGTCCGGCGTGTAGTTACCGTTTTTCAGGGAAGATCGCACTTCGTTATCGAAAAAGGTATAGGCAAAGTCAAATGATCGCTCAAGCCACCGCCGTGCAAACCATTTATCTCGGTCCGGTGTTGTCACCACATTACGGGTTGCGGCCGTAAGTAGTGTTACCGCAGGGGCTTGTTGTTGCAATAAGATATTACCCGTGCTGACAGCGATATATTGATTGCGCAGGATACCGCTATAGCCGGTAAATTCAATGGCGTTCTGGGCCATTTTGGAGTCCGTGCCTACCGACGATGCTGCAATCATTTTGGCAATGACGCGGCGGTCAGGGTCGCTACGGTCAATTGAATCGTGACAAACGGCACAATACCGGGAAAATAATTCGGCACCCCTAGTCATGCGTGTTTTATCGATTTCAGGCAGGATATGTTCCGGCCATTGCGGCGATTTTAATTTGCGCAAGTGATTCTCTACCCGGCGCAAATTGCGGATGTCGATCGATGACTGGAAGTCGATATGTTGGGCGCCGAATCCTTGGCCACCCAGTACCGAGGATAATGTAAAGCCGTCTTTTTCCTGCCAGTCGAGTGTGCCGAAGACGCCGATCAATTGGCCGGCATTGCGCGCCATCGGCCCCAATCCGCTATTATCGACCCGGCCGTTCCATTGGACGTAATCGTGATGCGGCACATCCCAGAGAAACGGATAGCTGACCGGCGCATCGGCCGGATTATAAATTTTATTGCGCAATCGCAGGCTTTGCTTGCCGGTCAGGTACTGCTGAGTCCGTTCGATAAGATGGTCGCGATCGTTGCTGCTGAGAACAGGCTCCATGTCTTTCATGACTTGCTCCAGTTCGTCCGGAGAAAGTAGTCCAGCAAGCAGCTCGCGCATTTGTTGCGCGCTCATGATGTGCTCCAGCACACGATTGTAAATTCTCCCGAAAGCATCCAACCGCGCGTAACCGTAACGCGTCAGCGGACGTTGCGTGTCCCGTGGCGTGTTGATGATGGTGTAGGTTTTGATACGTTGGGCATATTGCTTGAGGTCGACCAGGATATCGTCCGCATTACGGTAGTGGTCGCGTTGCAAAACATTGGCTACGAAGCGATCCCGTTTTTCTGGATCCTTCAGTGTGGCATACAAAGCCTCGACCAGATCGATCATGAATGTTTCCATATCGGAATGCGCCGGGCCACCATCAATGCGGATTCCGTTGCCCCGATAGTTGATCTGAGTGGTGTGGCAGGCAGCGCACGTGAACCCCATGAATGCTTTGCCCTGATAGTCATCACGTACCATCCCGGCAGGCAATCCATCGGGATTGCTGACGGTTTGCCGTTGCGGCAGATAACCGTAGCGATCAATGTTCTCGTCCGAGCGGAACAAAGCGGGTGAATCGGATTGTTCCAATACCAGGAAAAAGTCATACGGTAACAAATTGGAGCCTTGCGTTGCAGTGTAGAACCACAAACTATCCGCCGCAGACCAGCCTTGATCGAGATAAACCGTGCGGGAAAATTGTTCGTCATATTTACCGGTGCCATTCGTGTGCGCTCCACGATCGGGATCGTTGTCACGAAGTTCATATAACCGCCAGGATAGGCCGGTAATCAGCCAAGTCGTGACGAACAAGGCGGAAACCAGTAGTAAAAGCTTTATTTGAGACAAGGAGCGATTAAGCGGTCTGGAAATCATCGAAATCAATCCCATCGTTCAGCGGTTATTCAGGATATTTTTGATTAAATTCTAAGCTGCCGCTGAGAAATTGTCTTTAATTATTTGATATTATTTATGAATGGCGGCAATCTCTTGGTGATCAAGTATTAATTGATGGTACTGAGTCGAAAATTTCGGCTATGATTGATAGTCAATTTTATGTGAAAAAGTTGTGAAGAATATGTGAAAGTAATTATCTTATCTCATAGTAATAATAGAAAGGATTTTATGCAGATTTCTCCGTTTTGGTATTTATTGCTCAGCATAGGTTTCATATTCTCATCACTACCCGTTTCTGCTCAACAAACTGCCAAATTTACCATCGAAGAATTGCAGCGTCTGGGTTTGCAGGCAAACGGGCTCGTTCAGGCCGCCCGGTCGCAAATTGAGATGGCCAAGGCAGGGGTCGTGGCGGCTTCGGCTTTTCTCAATCCGGAAGTTATCGTAATGGCAGGACCGGATGCCCGGCGGTTGCCGTTTGATCTTACCGGGCCGGCTTCGATGCAGCGTTCCGTAACAGTCAGTCAACCTATCGAGAATCCTTTTATGCGCAGTGCGCGCATTAATGCCTCGGAAGCCGGGGTGGACGTCAGCCGCGCCAGTTATGATCAGGTGCGCGCGGATTTGGCGGCGCAACTGCGCGTCCGTGCTTTTGAGTTACTGCTGCGCCGGGAGCAGGCTGCAATGGAGCAAGGAATATACGAGCTTGTGGATGATGTCCGCCGTCGCATTGCAATTAATGTGGAACGGGGAGAAGTGGCGCGCTTTGAATTGATTAGAGCGGAAACCGAAGTGCAAAGCGCGCTGAATCGCGCACAGGCAGCGCAATTGACCGTTCAGCGCGCCCGATTGGCATTGATGCAATTGACAGCCGGGGCAATGCCGGCCGATTTTGAGATCAATGCCTCGTTGAAAGATCCGGTTCAATTGCCTTCGCTGGAAGCATTGCGCCAGGAAGTGCCCGCGGTAAATCCCGATGTGGTGCGCTTGCAAGCCGAGCAGGAGCGCGCCAATGAGCGGATTAAACAGGAAAAGGCATCGGTATTGCCGCAGATCAATGTGTTGTACACCAATTATCAAGATGCTCAATTCACATCCAATATTGCCGGAGCGAGTGTCAGAATCCCACTTTTTTACCGCCGCCGAGGAGAAATCGATACCGCCATTTATGATTCCGCGCGCATAAGAGAAACGCTTGAGTTTCGCCGTTACGAGATTAGCCAATTGTTTGAGTCCGCTTGGCAGGCCTTGCAGATTGCACAGCGCCGGGTCGACATGTTCGAGGGTGGATTGATCAAGGAAGCGGAAAATGCCGTGCGGGTTGCGCAAGCGGCTTACCGTTTCGGTGAGCGTGGACTGATCGAGTTTCTGGATACGCAGCGTATACTCCGGGGAATTTTGAGCGATTCCCTGCAAGCGCATTTTGATCTGCAATCGGCTGCCGCCGAAATTGACCGTCTACGCGCCCATTATCCCAAGGAGCTAGTTGTCGAATGAAAATCAGGTTATTAACGATCGGCGTTATGGTTATCACCGCATTAGGGCTGACAGGATGTGAGAAAGAAGAATCAAGTGACGCAGCAAAGAAAGAAGCCGTCCAGCAATCTGCGGATGAACGCGATGTCAATAGTATTACGGTGCGGCCAGAATTGGTGAGCCGGTTAAAAATCGGACAACCGGCACTGGAGGATCTTGCTGACAAAATATTGGTTCCCAGCCGTGTTCAGGTGGATGAAGAACGAACCGCACAAATCGGTTCTTATGTCACGGGGCGTATCATCAATATGTTTGTGACGTTAGGCGATTACGTTAAGGCAGGCGATCGGCTGGCGCGTATTACCAGTCCAGACTTGACACAGTCGCAGCTCGCTTTTTTACGTGCTTCGTCAAGAGTTGTAGTAACGCAGAAATCATACGATCGCGCCAAGCATTTATTGGTTGCCGATGTGATTGCGCTGGCCGAAGTGGAGCGGCGGCAATCCGAGCTGGAAATAGCGCAGGCCGAACTGAGCGCGGCGACCGACCAATTAAGGCTATATGGGATGGATAGCACGGAAATCAAAGAACTCTCCAGAAAGGGAAAAATTTTCCCCTTTCTGGATATCAAGGCAACCCGGGAGGGATACATCATTGCGCGCAATGTGATCGTGGGGCAGGTCGTGCAGCCTTCCGATCCGCTGTTTCAGGTCGCCGATCTATCGTCGGTATGGGTTGTCGGAGATGTGCCGGAGCAGATTGCACGCGATGTTCGGCTTGATCAGCATGTGGAAATCAATGTGCCGGCAATTGGTAAAGCTCATCTGGATGGCGTCATCATCTTTGTTTCCGATACGGTCAACCGTTTGACGCGTACTGTAATGACCCGAGTGCTGGTGGGTAACCCGGATCGTGAATTAAAGCCGGACATGCTGGCCAGCATGCATATCACCGATCCGCAACGTAAGTCGCTGGTCGTTCCCGAAGCCGCCGTGGTACGTGAGTTGAATCAGGATTATGTTTTTGTCGTTACCGGTGAGAGACGTTTTCAGCGCGTGCCGGTCGAATTGGGGCCCGAAGTCGCTGATTTCCGTCCCGTATTGAACGGGCTTACCGCTGACCAGCATATTGTCATGGAAGGCGCATTTCATTTAGACAGTGAGCGTAAGCTTGCGGAATTGGAGTAGCCGTGCTTGCTGAAATTGTGAATGTCATGATCAGGCTGCGGTTAATCGTCGTGGTGATCGCGCTCGCGTTGTGCGGCGCGGGTATTTATGCCGCCAAGCATTTGTCCGTTGATGCTTTTCCCGATGTCACCAATATTCAAGTGCAAGTCGCCACGGTGGCCATAGGCCGCAGCCCGGAGGAAATGGAGCGGCTGGTTACGGTGCCGGTGGAAATTGCCATGACCGGCTTGCCGGGTTTGGTGGAAATGCGTTCAATGAACAAGAGCGGGTTGTCGCTGATCACACTGGTTTTTACCGACAAAACCGATGTGTATTTTGCGCGCCAACTGGTGATGGAGCGCATTATCGACGTTTCTCCCCGCTTGATTCCCGGCATCACACCGGTGCTCGGCCCGGTTTCAACCGGTCTCGGCGAAGTTTATCAATACACCATCGAACATTCGAGCGATGGCAAGCGGGCGCTGACGAAAGAAGAATTAACCGAGCGCCGGACGATTCAGGACTGGGTGGTTCGTCCTATGTTGCGCTCGATCCGCGGTGTGGCGGAAATCAACTCCATTGGCGGGTACGTCAAGGAATATCAAGTGTATGTCGATCCCAGCAAACTGCGGCATTACGATATGACTTTAGCCGAAGTGGATCGCGCATTGGCCAGTAATAACGCCAATGCCAGCGGGAATATCCTGGCGCTGCGCTATGAACAATACTTGATCCGCGGTGTCGGTTTGATTACTACGCTGGATGATATCCGCAATATCGTGTTAAGAGAAATGGATGGCGTACCCATTTATGTGCGCGATGTGGCCGAAGTATCCCTGGGTGGTGAAGTTCGTCAGGGAGCCAGTATCAAAAACGGGGAAACCGAAGCGGTTACCGGTGTTGTCATGATGTTACGCGGCGGGAACGCCAAGGAAATCGTCAACCGGGTCAAAGAAAAAATAACCGAGATCAACGACGGCGGATTGTTGCCGGATGGCTTGCAAATCGTGCCTTTCTATGACCGCACGGTGATGGTCGACGCTGCGCTGGACTCAGTCTATAAGGTGTTGATCGAGGCGCTGATTTTTGTCATTCTGGTGATGTTCGTCTGTCTTGGGCACTTGCGCGTCAGCTTGGTGGTGTGCGCGACGCTGATCATTACGCCGCTGATCACATTCATGATCATGAACTACTTTGGCATTCCCGCTAATTTGATGTCATTGGGGGGATTGACGATCGCAATCGGTTTGATGGTCGATCCGACAGTCGTGGTAGTGGAAAATATCTTTCTTCGATTGAGCCATGCGCCGCACGGTGAACCTAAAATTGTGACGATTGCCAAGGCGGCAGCCGAAGTCGGCGCGCCAGTCATTTACGGCATCATCATCATTGTGCTGGTATTCTTGCCGCTGATGACGCTGGAAGGCATGGAAGGTAAGATGTTCAGTCCACTGGCAATTACGATTTCCATCGCGTTGCTGGTCGCGCTGGTGATTTCGGTGGTGTTGTCTCCCGTACTCTGTGACTATGCGCTGAAAGGCGGCAGCGAAAAAGATACTAAAATTGTCGTCATTCTGAAGTCTTTGTATTTGCGCTTGCTCTATTTGGCATTAAGAAATCCGAAGGGCACGGCGCTGGTGTCAGTGGGTTCGCTCTTGCTTGCAATCGGTTTGTATCCGCTGTTGGGCAAGTCCTTTATTCCGATTATGAAAGAGGGCTCTGTGACGCCGGTCATCATACGGGCACCTTCCATTTCATTGGAAGAAGCCATTAAGCTGGAAATCGAGGCGATGCAGAGAATAGCGGCTATTCCCGGCGTTAGGTCGGTGGTGTCCAAACTGGGGCGCGGTGAATCCCCGGCTGATCCGCAATCGCAAAATGAATCCGATCCGATCGCCGATTTGGATTTGAAAGGATCGGGCCGTACTCAGGCGGAAATTGAAGAAGACATACGCAAAGTCCTGGCCGATCTGCCCGGCGTTAATATCGTCATTTCTCAGCCGATCGCGGCGCGGGTGGATGAGATGGTGACCGGGGTGCGCTCGCAGGTGGCTGTCAAGATTTTTGGCGATGATCTGGAAGAGCTGCGTAAGCTGTCCGAGCAGGTGGCGAGAATTGTTAAATCTACGCGTGGTGCCCGGGATATCCGGATTGAGCGGCTATCCGGTCAGCATGAGCTGACCATCAATATCAACCGCCACGCCATTGCGCGCCACGGGCTTAATGTTTCCGATGTCAATGAGCTGATTGCGACTGCTGTTGGGGGTAAAGCCGTTACGCAGATTTTTGAGGGTGAGCGCCGCTTCACCTTGTTGCTGCGGTTTCCTGAAAAATACCGTCATGATGTCGAATCGATCAAGGATCTGTTGCTCAGGCCGGCCAGTGGCGCCGCCACAAACGGAATGGGGAAAGGCGGGATGCTGATTCCACTCAGCGCTGTGGCGGATATCAAAGTTATCGACGGTCCGGCGGTTATTTCGCG
>JBDHRU010000077.1:0-10088 GCA_039807765.1 Nitrosomonas sp.
AAATGAACAGCTTCCCGCTTATGCCACACCGGGGGCGGCCGGATTGGATTTGCGCGCCTGTATCGAGCAGCCGCTGACTCTCAATCCCGGGGAAACCTGCCTGATTCCAACCGGCATTGCGATCCATCTGGCCGATACCGGACTGGCGGCATTGGTATTGCCGCGTTCGGGGCTCGGTCATAAGCATGGGATTGTTCTGGGGAATCTGGTCGGATTGATCGATTCTGATTATCAAGGCCAGATTCTCGTTTCCTGCTGGAACCGGGGGCGGATGGTATTTCAGTTAAATCCGCTGGAGCGCATTGCCCAGCTCGTCATCGTTCCAGTGATTCAAGTTGAATTCAACCGCGTGGACAGTTTCGATCAGAGTCACCGCGGCGAAGACGGATTTGGCAGCACCGGCAAGCATTGATGCGCTGGTTTGCAATACTTTTTGCCGTATTATCGGGATTGTTGCTTGCTGATGATCATTCCGCGGAAGCCGATACGATTCGATTGACAATATCCGGTTATGAGATTGCCGCGGAAGTGGCGCATACCCAGCTATCGCGTTCGCAAGGGCTGATGTACCGGGAATCGCTGGAAGAGAATGCCGGCATGCTATTTGTTTTTCCGAGCAGCGGCTATTACAGCATGTGGATGAAAAACACTTATATCCCGCTGAGCGTCGCTTTTATCGATGTGCGCGGTATCATTCTGAATATTGCCGAGATGCAGCCGGAGACGCTGACGTCGCACGATGCGGTGGGGATGGCGAAATATGCGCTGGAAATGAACAAGGGATGGTTTGCGGCAAGAAAGATAACGGCAGGGGCTCAAGTCACCGGGTTGGAACGAGCGCCCGCCGCTGATTGATAAGTTAATGCGTGCGCGGCAGCATACCTTTGAGTCCGCGCATCATTTTGGCGATCCCGCCTTTATTCATCATCTTCATCATTTTCTGAGCTTGCTCGAATTGCGCCAACAGACGATTGACTTCTTGCACGGTAACGCCTGCGCCCGCCGCGATACGGCGTTTACGCGAAGCTTTGAGAACTTCCGGTTTGGCACGCTCTTGTTGCGTCATGGAATTAATAATGCCTACAGTGCGGTGAATTATTTTGTCATCCACTTTAACGTTTTGCGCCGCCTGACTGAATTGCGCCGGCAGTTTATCCATTAACGCGCTCATACCGCCCATTTTGTGCATTTGCTGAAATTGCGCCTTGAAATCATTCAAGTCAAACGACTTGCCCGATTTCATTTTCTTCATCAGTTTCTCAGCTTCTTCCTGATCGGCATTGCGCTGCGCTTCTTCAATCAGCCCCAGCACGTCACCCATACCCAGAATGCGCGATGCCATCCGGTCCGGATGGAAGATTTCGAGTCCGGTCAATTTTTCCGCTACACCGGCAAATTTGATCGGTTTTCCGGTGATGTGCTTGACCGATAATGCAGCGCCACCACGCGCATCGCCGTCGAGCTTGGTGAGAATGACACCCGTCAGCGGTAACGCATCGGAAAATGCCTTGGCGGTATTGACGGCATCCTGCCCCTGCATCGCGTCCACAACGAACAAGGTTTCGATCGGCTTCAACAGCGCTTCAAGTTCGCTGATTTCCTGCATCATGGTTTCGTCGATACCCAATCGTCCAGCGGTGTCGACAATCATGACGTCATGATGATGCCTGCGCGCGAAGTCCAATGCGGCTGCGCCGATTTCACCCGGTTTCTGGCCGTCCTGAACCGGGAAGAAGTCAGCACCGGTTTGCTGGGCCAGTAGTTCCAACTGGTGAATCGCGGCTGGGCGGTAGATGTCACAAGACACTAACAGCACTTTCTTTTTCTTCTGCTCCATTAACCACTTGGCCAGCTTGCCGCTGCTCGTGGTTTTACCAGCACCTTGCAATCCCGCCATAAGAATGACGGCAGGCGGCACAGTTGAGAGATTGATTTCGGCTTTATCGCCGCCCATAATGGCGATCAACTCCTGATGGACCACGCCAACCAAGGCTTGTCCAGGGGTCAAGCTACTCAATACTTCCTGACCGACGGCTTTTTCTTTAACGTGGACAATGAAATCCTTGACGACCGGTAAAGCGACATCAGCCTCCAGCAGCGCCAGGCGAATTTCACGCAAAGCATCCTGAATGTTGCTTTCGGTAAGCCTGGCTTCACCGCGCAATGTTTTAATGACGCCGCTCAGCCGGCTGGTCAGATTATCGAACATACTTAAAACCTCATAGAAATAAATGGATCGTGAACAGCGCGGGTATTCATGTTTAACAAATTCCGGGAGAATACTTTGAATTTATTAGCGTGCCATGTAGACTTAACAATTATTTCAGTCTTTTAAATTTGCACTGTCAATGATCAGCATTTTAACTTATCCCGCAGCCTTTTTGCTTTATATACTGATCGGTTGGTACTTTTGGCGTAATACTTGGAATCAGCCATCAGTGCAGGCGCATGAGCCCGCGCCAGCAGCGATCGGCTGGATGCATTATGCCATGCTCATTCCCTTGTTATTGCATGCCACGACAATTTATCAGTCGATGTTTGCTGGCGCGGGGTTGCATTTTGGGGTGAGTAACGCGATTTCGGTGATAGTCTGGTTAACGGCATTCATTTACTGGTTTTCCGGTTTTTTCAAACGGTTGCAGGGTCTGCAATCGCTGGTTGCGCCGGTAGCCGCCGCATCCGCGATTGCAGTTTTATTACCCTTGTTCTTTCCTTCGCTGCGTATACTGGAAAATACCGAACTACCTGCATTTAAAGCGCATTTGCTAGTTGCCATGTTGGCATATAGCTTACTGACGATCGCGGCGCTGCATGCTTTGCTGATGACGGTGGTGGAACGCCAATTGCACCATCCGGTTGCTCGCTCGGTGTTGACAAATTTGCCGCCACTGCTGGCGATGGAAAAATTGCTGTTTCATATCATTTGGGTCGGTTTTATTTTGTTGACGCTGACCCTGTTAAGCGGTGTGGTGTTCTCGAAAGAGGTTTTCGGTCAGCCCGTAACTTTCTCGCACAAAACGTTGTTCGGTTTTATTTCCTGGAGCGTATTTGCCGCGCTGCTTGCGGGTAGGCAGTTTTACGGCTGGCGGGGACGAATAGCGATCCGCTGGACTCTGGCGGGATTCGTTGCTTTGCTGCTGGCCTATATCGGCAGCAAATTTGTGCTGGAAATTGTGCTGAATCGTTATTAACGAAGCTATTGTGCGAGAAGGGTCGGAGCTCATCTGTTAGTAGGTGAGCACCGAAAATAGCATCAACCTTTCACACGACTGATTTTCACGACTTCCCTGAGGTGTCTCAGACTGCGCATGACTTGTGCTAAGTGATGCCGGTTGTTGACTTGCAGAATAAAGCGCATATGCATGAAGTCATCTTCGCTTTGCATCGCGATATCATCGATATTGGATTCGGCCTTGGCTATTTCGGCGGCGATGTGTGCCAGTACACCTTGTTTATTCAGCGTCGTTACTTTGATACCGGCCTCGAACGTCCGGGTAATATCTTTACCCCAGGTGACATCCAGATAATTTTCCGGATTTTTCTGGCTACTGGTGATGTTGGTGCAATCATGTGTATGGATGATCAATCCGGACTCCTTTTTGATCACGCCGATTATGGCGTCACCGGGAATAGGGCGGCAGCATTTGGCGAACTGCACGGTTATGCCTTCGGTTCCCAATATTGTGATCGGACCTGCTTTTTGTTCAGGTGAAATTGAATCCACGGGAGAAACCAGCCGTTTTGCCACCACTGCTGGGAGTTGTTTGCCGAGCGCCATTTCAGCGAGTAATTCTTCTTTGGATTTGACGCCGCTGTCACGCACCAATTTTTCCCACTGCGCCTCGGTGATCGTGTCCGGATTCATATTAAAAGATAGTAGTGCCTGATTTAACATACGCTCGCCCAATTTGACCGATTCGTCGTATTGGATGGTTTTGAGGAAATGCCGAATATGCGAGCGCGCTCTGCCGGTCGCGACATAACTGAGCCAGGCCGGATTGGGCTTGGCGTACGGTGCAGTGACAATCTCCACCCGATCGCCGCTTTTCAATTTTGTGCGTAACGGTGCATTTTCACTGTTGATTTTTGCGGCGACACAGCAATTACCGATATCGGAATGAATGGCATATGCAAAATCGACAGCGGTTGAACCTCTGGGCAGGGTGAGAATTTTTCCTTGTGGCGTGCAAACGAAAACGTCACCGGGGAATAGGTCAATTTTAAGATGCTCCAGGAATTCCAAGGAATCGGTTGAACCACTGAGTGTTTCCAGCAGACTTTGCAACCACTGACTGGTTTTTAGATGTAGCTCGTCAAAGTCGCCATCCGTACTTTTATAGAGCCAATGCGAAGCGACGCCATTTTCGGCAACCCGGTGCATTTCTGCAGTACGGATTTGTATTTCAATCGGTATGCCGAACGGACCCAGTAATGTACTATGCAGCGATTGATAGCCGTTGGTTTTTGGGATCGCTATGTAATCCTTGAATTTTCCGGGAATGGGTTTGTATAAGCTATGCAGCATACCCAATGCGACATAACAGGATGGAATATCTTTGACAATCACACGGAAACCGTAAATATCGAGCACTTCGGAAAATGACAGGTGCTTTTCCACCATTTTCATATAAATACTATACAAGTGTTTTTCCCGGCCGGTTACATCCGCATCCAGTCTTGCTTCTTTTAGTTTCAGGGTGATGGCTTCAAGAATTTTTCCTACGACTTCGCGCCGGTTTCCACGTGCAGCTTTGGTGGCTTTTTGCAGAACGCGGTAGCGTAACGGATAAAAATAGCGGAAACCCAGCTCTTGCAGTTCCTGGTAAATATTATTGAGCCCCAGGCGGTGGGCGATCGGGGCATAAATTTCCAGGGTTTCGCGGGCGATGCGGCGCTGTTTTGCCGGCAGCATGGCTTCGAGTGTTCGCATGTTATGCAGCCGGTCCGCCAGTTTGATGAGGATGACGCGCACATCGCGCGCCATTGCCAATAGCATTTTGCGAAAGTTTTCGGCTTGCGCTTCTTCCTGTGTTTGGAATTCGATTTTGGTTAGCTTGGAGACACCGTCGACCAATTCCGCCACCGGTTCACCAAACCGCTCACTGATTTCCGTTTTGGAGATATCCGTGTCTTCGACGACATCATGTAATAAAGCAGCCATTAGTGTGGGCGCATCCAGGTGGAGTTTGCTGAGAATTCTAGCGACTGCAACCGGATGGGAAATATAGGGTTCGCCGGATTTCCGGAATTGTCCGGAGTGCGCTCCCTGGCCGAAAGAATACGCAGTCCTCAATTGCGAGAGATCTTCCGGCTTGAGGTATTGCGATGTTTCTGAGAAAAGAAGCTCTGTTTCTGGCATGGCGTTTGATCAATCCGATGAGTGCCGGTCAGGCCGGATTCGGTGTATGTTCTTCTTTAAGGAAGAAGCTCTGAAAAATTACTGTGCTCGGTCATGCTGTGTTGAAACAGACTCAAAATGCTCATTAACTACTCGAAACTGTATCTTTTCACTAGATTCAGTTTTGTCCGACTGTCACTCGCTATTTTTTAAAACCTTCCTCTGTGCTGATTCTGACCGGCAACCGGTTTGGCTTTGAAACAGATTGCGTCACATGTTCTTGGGATTGAGTATGTCCAGACCTACTTTGCCGTGCGCTATTTCGCGCAGCGCGATGACTGTTACTTTGTCGCGTCCAGATTCCACCAAAGGAGCCGATCCGATGGCCAGTTGCCTGGCTCGTGTTGTTGCGGCTAATGTCATGTCAAATCGATTCGGTATTGCTTTTAAACAATCATCAACAGTAATTCGTGCCATCGTATAAGTTCCGGTAATAAGTTATAAGCCAATTTTACAATAAAAAGACCCAGAAATGATGTCAATCACGCGCACAAACCGCTCATGATAGCTCACTGATAAGCTTGTGATACTTCACGATTTGACGTTCTTTCCTGAGGCGTTCCGCTTTAATGACGCAAATTAAATCATTGAGCGCCTCATCGAGTTGATTGTTAACAATAATGTAATTGAATTCTGCGATATGACCGATTTCTTCCCGTGCTGCCGCAAGCCTCTTCTGGATAACATCGGAGTTATCTTGTGCGCGTGATTTTAAACGTATTGCCAGTGCATCGGCGGATGGTGGAAGAATAAAAATACTGATTGCTTGAGGAAAAATTTGTTGTATTTGCCGTGCGCCCTGACAATCTATCTCAAGCAAAATATCTTGCCCGGATGCAATAGCTTGATTGATCCATTGTTGCGAAGTACCGTAGAAATTCCCGTAGACCTCGGCGCTTTCTATGAATTCGCCCCTGAGAAGCATTTGCTTGAATGTTTCCATAGCTACAAAATGATAATCGCAACCATTGATTTCACCGGTGCGTGGCGATCGGGTCGTATGTGAAATTGATAAGCTGAGACTTAAATCCGATTGTAATAATGCTTTGACCAGACTGGTCTTTCCCGCCCCGGATGGTGCGCTGATGATAAATAAGCAACCTGCCGTTTGCATCATTTTGTATCCATCATGTTTGAGGTCATTACAAAATCGAATGTTTCACCGGGTGAAAAAGACAAAAATACCGCTACTTTTCCTTACGGACCTTTTCCAGCAGCGCATCCAAGGTTCTGATGGTATCTTGTGGCGTGCTGCCCATTCTGCCGCTGGTTAGGTATTTGCCGTTGATTACCAGTGTCGGAACACCATTGAGTTGATATTGACGCGACATTTGTGTCGATCTTGACACTTGGTTTTGTACTGCGAAGGATTGGAAGGTGTTCTCGAATTTCTTCCGGTCGATACCTTGTTTTTCAATCCAATCGAACAAGACGGATTCGTTATTCAAGTCGATTTTGTCGCGGTGGATGGCGTCATATATTTTGTCGTGCAGCGAACCGGTTATTCCGAGCGCCTCGATGGCATAAAATATTTTTGCAGCCGGGACCCAATTGGGGCGAAGAATCGCGGGTACATACTGAAAACTGACGTCGCCGGGAATATTTGCGAGCCAGGTTTTTAGATGCGGATGAAGGCTGTAGCAATGCGGGCAACCGTACCAGAAAAATTCCAGCACCTCGATTTTACCGTCACCTTCTGTCGGTTGAGGTTTTGTCAGAACAGTATAATCTTTACCTTCAACGATTTCCGCATTTGCACTGGTTAGATTAATTAGACCAAAACTGAATATCAAGAAGAAAACTGCAAGGGCTTGACGATTCATGCTGACTCCTTAAAAAGTATTTAACGGATGGCGATGAGCGACGTAAGATTCAGGGCGAACGCCAGTAAAACGTTGCAATGAAACGTTATTGTATCTTGACGAATTGCGTTTCGATGCCATTTTCCCGTAATGATGCACTGGCTTGATCGCTATCCGTTTTGTTGTTGAATGGCCCGATACGAACACGGTACCAAGTTCCTTTCTCGGCCAGATCGATTGCTTGCACCGATGCAAATACCCCGAGTAATGCGAGTCTGGCCTTCATATTTTCTGCATCGTCATTTTTTCTGAACGATCCTGCTTGGAGAAAAATTCTCTCTTTTGCGGGAGCCGGTGCTTTGGTTTGCGATTGAGGAGTTACCGACTGCTGTTGTTGCTGTGGAGGTTGTTTAGGTTCGGCTGGAAGCGCGCGCGGCTGGATGGCTGCAATTTGCGGCGCTGGGACAACCGGAGTAACCATGGGGCGAGGTGGAGCAACGGGGGGTGGTGCAATCTCCACCGGTTTGTTACTATTTTCCGCTGTTTTCGGGGTTATCTGAGGTTGAGGGCGCGGCTCTGCGGTGCGTTTGAATTCACGATTAACTTCAGGTTCTTCAATGCCCGGTAGTATTTTGTAAAAATCAAACCGCGGTTTCTCATCGACTGCAACCAAGGGCTCTTCCGGTACAACCTTTTCTATGGTTTTGGCTTTTTCCGCAGTAGGTTGCGGGGATACTTTCTCCGCTGAAGCGGCTACTTTTTCCGTAGGTAAAAACGGACTGGGGACGTAATTGAGATATAACCAGATGCCAATTGCACTCGCAATGCCTAAGGCGTAACCGACAAATCCGCCAAAAAAAGCGGAACCACTCTTCTCGGATGAGGATTTTGTGGGTTTGCGGGTCTTATAATCTCGGCTCATGGCTATCCTTCTGCGGTAATTCGATTACATTTTATCAGGTGCACTAACGCCAAGTAACATCAATCCGTTACTCAATACTTGGCGGATAGCGGCAATCAACGCCAGCCGGGCATGCTGGAGTGGAACTTCGGGCACCAGGAAACGCGTTGAATTATAGTAACTATGAAATTCGCTGGCCAGTTCTCTCAAGTAGAAGGCGATGATATGTGGGGAAAATTCCTTCGCAGCCATTTCCACAGTGTCGGGAAAGTCGATCAGTTTCTGCAACAGAGCCAGTTCGGCAGGATTGAATAGCGCTGCCGTATCGGCATCAACCAGATCGGCGGCATCGCCGTCCCATTGCGCCAGTACGCTGCATACGCGCGCATGGGCATATTGCACGTAATAAACCGGATTTTCGTTGCTTTGCGACTTCGCCAGATCCAAATCGAAATCCAAATGCTGATCGCTTTTACGCATCACATAAAAGAACCGCGCGGCGTCCTTGCCAACTTCCTCGCGTAACTCCCGCAGTGTAACGAATTCACCGGAGCGGGTGGACATCGGCGCTTTTTTACCGTCACGGTAGAGCACGGCAAACTGCACCAGGGCGATTTCCAGTTTTGCCGGATCCAATTCGAGCGCTTGCAACGCGCCTTTGACGCGCGGAATGTAACCGTGATGATCTGCACCCCAGATATTGATCACTTGATCGAAGCCGCGCTCAAATTTATTCAGATGATAAGCGATATCCGAGGCGAAATAAGTGAATTGGCCATTTTCCCGCTGTACCACGCGATCTTTTTCGTCGCCGAAATCGGTTGAGCGGAACCAGGTTGCGCCATCTTGTTCGTATAAATATTTTTTTTCTTTGAGCAATTCGATGGTGCGTGCGACCGAGCCATTATCGTATAACGATTGTTCGGAAAACCAAGTATCGAATTCAACGCCGAATTCCATCAGATCGTTGCGGCAGTCGCCGAGTTGCTCGATCAGCACGAAATTATGGATGTATGCATAATCCTGCCCGAGTATCTTTTTGGCATTGGCAATTAACTGATCCAAATGTTCGTCGGTACTCACGACTGTTTCCATGATACTCACGGGTAAGCCTGCCAACACAGATTCCGGTTGATGAACATAACGTTCTTTATGCGCTTGATGGATCAGCTGCGCCATCGATTTAACGTAATCACCCTGATACGCGTTTTGCGGAAACGGAATGTGGATATCGTTGAGTTCGAGATACCGTAACCAAGTTGAGAGCGTCAAGATATCCATCTGCCGGCCGGCATCGTTGACGTAAAATTCGCGCGATACATTGAAACCAGCGGCTATCAGCACATTCGACAAACTCGCGCCAATAGCTGCGCCGCGCCCATGACCGACGTGCAGGGGGCCGGTGGGATTGGCCGAAACGAATTCCACCTGGATTCTCTTTCCTTGACCAAAATTGCTATGACCGAAAGCTTCTTTGCTTTGCAACACCTGATGCACGCATTGTTGTTTCGCGGAATTTTTCAGGAACAGATTGATAAATCCGGCGCCCGCGATTTCCATTTTTTCCAGATAAGGCGAGGAGGGCAGAGCATCGATCAATAAATTCGCCACTTCACGCGGGTTTTTATGCAGTGGCTTAGCCAGTTGCATCGCCAGATTGCACGAGTAATCGCCGTGGCTGGCTTGTTTGGTTCGTGTCAGTTCGATGCGGAAATTGCTACCCGGCGTCGTGATGGTACTGGCTGCCGTGTGGAAGAGTTCGGCAAGATGGGTTTTAAAATTTGGGTAAACGGATGAATTCATGATGGAGAATTGGCGATGTCAAAATTTTTACGCTGACCTACGGTATGCGGCAAAATCACGGTTATTGAGTTGTTGGTAAATGAACGGTATTTTATCAGGTGGCGCGATTCAGACCAAAGATTGCTGGCGATGCGTTTCAAACAAACAGATTCCAGCGCTGACGGCGACATTCAAACTTTCCACG
>JBDHRU010000078.1:0-9981 GCA_039807765.1 Nitrosomonas sp.
CGTAGGTAGCCGAGGTAATGGCCGGTACTGCAACATTCGAAACTGTGATGCCGTTGCCGGTGGTATCGGCGACGACGCTGGCGCTGTCGGCGCCAGCGGCCCAGTCTTCCGCTGCTGCAAGATTGTACGTGGTGCCGCCGGTAGAGCTAGTGCCATTCTTGTTGACGATCTGGTTGACGGCGGCTTTGTCGGTGGCGCTCAGCATGATGGTGAATGCCGTACCGGAAGTAATCTCGACATTAGCGGAATCGGTGAGTGTGTAAGTGCTACCACCTTCGCCGGTAAACGTGAATTTGGATGCCACGATATCGTTGGCAGCACCATTGGCTTTCAGAAAACCGGTGCCGGTGATTACCAGCGCGCCGGTGCTGGCGTCGTAGGTAGCCGAGGTAATGGCCGGTACTGCAACATTCGAAACTGTGATGCCGTTGCCGGTGGTATCGGCGACGACGCTGGCGCTGTCGGCGCCAGCGGCCCAGTCTTCCGCTGCTGCAAGATTGTACGTGGTGCCGCCGGTAGAGCTGACGCCGTTTTTGTTGACGATCTGGTTGACGGCGGCTTTGTCGGTGGCGCTCAGCATGATGGTGAATGCCGTACCGGAAGTAATCTCGACATTAGCGGAATCGGTGAGTGTGTAAGTGCTACCACCTTCGCCGGTAAACGTGAATTTGGATGCCACGATATCGTTGGCAGCACCATTGGCTTTCAGAAAACCGGTGCCGGTGACCACCAATGCACCGCTGCTGGCGTCGTACGTGGCCGAGGTAATCGCGGGTGTGGCTACATTACTGACGGTAATTGCATTACCGGATGTGTCGGCAATGTTAGTGTTGCCGATGACCGTGTTCCAATCGTCCGCTGCGGCCAGATTATACGTAGTCCCTCCGGTTGAGCTGGCGCCGTTCTTGTTGACGATCTGGTTGACGGCGGCTTTGTCGGTGGCGCTCAACGTGATGGTAAATGCGGTACCGGAGGTAATCTCGACATCGCTGGTATCGGTCAGCGTGTAGGTCGAACCGCCTTCGCCGGTAAAGGTCAGCAGCGAGGCATCGATGTCGTTGGCCGCGCCGCTGGCTTTGACCAGGTTCGCGCCGGTGACGATCAATATGCCGGTGCTGGCGTCGTACGTGGCGGAGGTGATCGTGGGCGTTTGCACGTTGCTGACGGTGACGCCGTTGCCGGCGAGGTCGGCGTTGCCGCTTTGCGCCGGATTCCAGTCAGCCGCGGCGGCGATATTGTAGGTGGTGCCGCCGACCGAGGACGTGCCGTTCTTGTTCAACAAGCCTTCGATGTTGATCTGGTCGGCGGCATTCAATGTGACGGTGAATTGCGTGGCGGAATCGAGCTCAACGTTCGACGACGTGAGCGTATAGGTTGCGCCGCCTTGCCCGGTCAGAGTCAGTTTCGATACGTCGATATCGTTAAGCGCCCCGGCTGTGGCTGTCATGTTAGTGCCGGTGACGATCAGCGAATTGGTGCTGGCATTGTAGGTTGCAGAAGTGATCGTCGGAGGTACGGTGGCAGGCTGGAAAACAAAATTACCGTAAACCATGCCGTGCTGGCTGGGGCTGGTAGTGTAATCAAATGCTCCGGTAGAAATGTGCCGGATACGTACTTCATCCACATTATCGAAAGAAGATGGTAAGGAGACGGTTTGAAAAGCGGCTGGAAAAACCCCTGCGGTTGTCAATGCAACCGGCGTATCCGTAGCGACTTGTAAACCATCCCGGTAACCCAGAATTTCTATGGTGTTTAAGTTACCGTATGCCTCGCTGATGTCGATCGAAACCAGATCGAATTCACCGCCGTTCGCCGTGGCGAACGCAAACCAGATACCTTTTTGATACAGAAAAGAATCGTCCCATACGGTAATGCCCGAGGTATAAGAGAATTGATAGGAAGCATCCCATAAACCGTTGTTGGCGCCGGACATTGGCGCCAATGAAGCAAAAGCCGTACTTGTCCCGGAATCGGTCGGTTTGATGGTCAAATTGCCATAACCCGTTGTGGCCTTGGTATAGCTGAGAACGGGCAAGTTTGTGCCCGAACTATTCAATTCATGGTTGCCAAATGAAATGGTTTCGGTCGCCAGCGTGCCGCTGTAACCATTCAACACGTTTTGTTCGAAAATCAGCGGGGTATTGATTTGTCCACATCGAAAAGCCAAATCCCAGTTGCCTCCCAAAGCCTTGGCGCCGGTCAAATCGATGGCGGCAGCCATGCTGGCTTGCACCGTCGCACTGAGTTGTCGGACAAATTGCTCACCAGTTACGCCTTTCGCCACTCGGCAGCCATACAGGAAAATTTCCGCTGTTTTTGTCAGTGCGGTGCGCCAGGATTGAAGAGCAGGTCGGTAAGCATCCATTGTGGCCGGAGTTAATGACGTGTTACCCACTACGATAGCGGCGGGATGGCCATGCGACAGGATATGCACGCTGCCGATATCGCAATGCTGGTTTAATATCGCGGTGATTTGCATAACACCGTCTCGATTTGCGTCGAGCAAGACGATTTCCGTTCCTGGTCTTACGCCATCCAACAACGATTGATAATCCGCTACACCACTGTCGATGAATAAAATCGATTTTGCGGGCACTGGGGTGTGAGAACTCATGAACATATACCTCCGGGGGGTTGTTTCATTGCGGGATTGCATTTATGCATGAATGGGTTCATTCAATTTGGTTCGTTGATATGTTGAGTAACCTTGCGGTCGAGCTCGGTCAGCCAGGCCGGTGGCATCACAGTCAGAATTTTCTGATGGATTGTTCGGGCGGCTGCCAATTCTTCCGCATTTGTGGATCGTTGTAAAGAAGCGGAAATCCATAAATACGCTTTGGCCAGATGTTCCGCCGGGAGCCGGTTGGTTTCCGCATCGGGTTCCGCGGAGAAAAAATGTTTACCCGCTTGGAAATAGGCTGGAACGTATTTGAGCGCGGCGGCTTGTTCGAAAAGCTGGCGGGTTTGTTCCGCACTGTGATCTGTACCGTCTTGTTCCATCAAGATACCCAAATGATAGAAGGCTTCCGCGGACTGTTTTTGCGCTGCTGCAAGGAACCAATGGTAAGCATCCTGGAGATTACGCACGCTGGGGTCACCGTACAGATAAAACTTGCCCATCCAGATCTGCGCCGGTAGCGACCCTTGCAGCGCCGCAGGACGGCAAAGTTCCAGCGCCTGGAGCGGGTTTTTGGCTATCCCGTTTCCGGTCATCAGCAAATTGCCCAGGTGGCAGTAGGAACTCAAATGTCCGGCTTGCGCAGCCATTTGAAACCATTCGGCGGCCGCTACGGGATCGGCCGGGCGGTGGATGCCTTCCTCAAAGCATAAGCCGGTCATGTGTTGCGCTGCCGGAACGCGGTTTTGTGCTGCTTGCTCGAACCATTCGCAGGCGGTTTTGCGATCGGCTGCGCGTCCCCAGCCGTTTTGGTAAAACAGCGCCACAGTGAATTGCGCCAGCGGATGGCGGCCAGTCACAGCGGCGGTGTGATACTTGCTGAAAGCGCTGTCATAATCGCCGGATGCAAGCAGTGTCTGCGCGGTTTTCAAGTCCAAGTCGTCATTGAGCGGTACATTTACGGGCGCTGTAACGCTCGCGAAGGCGTTGGGCAGAAGGATTGCGGTACAGAGAATTATCCAGAAAGCTTTGATCATTTTTTAGCGGGTGCGGTAGGTTGCCGGGAGATATCGATGGATTGGAAAGGTTGGTCATGTTTGAGAGAGAATCCATTCATTCCGAACATGACCAACGCGATCCAATCGTGCATTCCGGTTGAAACTACGGGCGCGACGGATAAACACCCTGCAAGGCGATGATGCAGTTCACAACGGTATATGGCGGCATAATCGAAAAAGGCTGGGAGTTGCCAGTCGGACCGATGCTGACATTGGTGTTGGTCGTGGTGGTAATGCCGAGCCCGCTCAGCGTGGTTTCGATTGAAGCTGCATTCATGCTGACATTCGGCGCGGTAGAAGAGTAAGCCGAGCTTGATCCTTTGGCATTGGCCAACGAATTGCCGCTGGCGTTTTTCTGATCGGCATCGCTGTTCGCCGCTTTCAATGTCGATGTGGCGCTAGCACCCGGTGCAACTACCGAGGTCGATGTTGAAGTAGCGGTGGCGGTATGATTATGCACAGGCAGGTTGTTGATGGTTAACACGGTATTTTCCACGCCGCCGGTTTGCCCCAGTGTAAACATTGAGCCGCCCGGATGTTGTCCTTGGTGCACCGGAACTCTTCCGCGCATATCGGGCAATGCAAAATTTGAAGTGCCATTGCCGCCATAGGTGGTACCGATCAAGGAGAAAAGCGCCTGGTACTGGCTGATGGGCAATACTTGCCCGTCGCACTGCGACCATCCGCTGGGTGCATAATTAAACGCGACGTAACTGATTTCACCGATGAAAGGCTCCGTGCCGGCCGTTGTACTGCCGGATGATGCCATTAGTAACGAAATCGAAGCGGCGAAAGAAATTTTTCTCACTTGTGCATTAAACTTCATAGTTTTTCCTCTTTTTGTTAAGAATAGACTGACAGGTAAATCCGCAAATGTTACGGCACTTAAATCGATTCCTATGATGTCAGCGCGCTATCCTAACAGCGGGTGATACGAGTACAAGCAATGAAAAGGATGGTTTTTACGCCGGAATCTTTCGGTTGAAAATGATTTGGCGAGATTGGAAGCGAGGGTTGGTTCCGTTCCAGGGAAGCTCTGAGAAAAGTAGCAAGTGATGATCAGGCAAGGCGAAATCAGGTGAAAAAGCACAACTTACATGGAGTAAATGAGCATCTTGAGCCTGATTTCAACGCAATTTGAGCGAATGCAGTAGCTTTTCAGGGCTTCCCTAAAACCCAAGACTGGCAAGTAAGTCATCGACTTGATCTTGGTTGCATACTACGTCGTTACGTTTCTCGGGATTAATAACAGGACCATTCATAAGCCCTTCATCCACCGTGATATTCTTTTTGGTTGGAACATTGGCAAGCAATAGATCGATCAAATCTCTTTCCAGGCTTTGTACCATGTGGGTGATTTTTTTAATAACTTGACCGGTGAGATCCTGGAAGTCTTGAGCCATCATGATTTCCATGAGTTGTGCGTTAGTGGCATTGGTTTGTTTCGGAACTTTATTCAGATACTGCAGTGTGTCGATCAATAATGTTTTAAATTTTTCTGCATCCGGATTGGTTTGATAAGCTTCAAATGCTTGCTTCCACTGCTCTGATAAATGAATGGCATCGGTTGAGAGTTTATCCTGAATCGGCATGGCAATCTCAATTGCATTGAGTGTACGATCAGCTGCTTGCTCTGTTTTGGTTGCTACATAAGACAATTTATCTTGGGCTTCGGGTGCTTCAGCTGCAATTGCCTCAAGCCGTTTATCGTATCCAAGCTCGCGCAAACTATCATGTAAGTTTCTGGTTAACTGGCCAATCTGATCAATAACTTTTTTATTAGTTGTCGTTAATTCATCAGCTTTGGTATTTTGAGTTTCTTTTGCTGAAGATTCATCAGCTAATTTGATAGATTTTTTAGATTTAGTGCTGCTTATTTCTTCAGAAATATCTTCAGCTTTTACTTTCACAAGACGTTTTGTATTCATTTTTGAACTCGTCAGTTTATTATGAAAAGAAACTCTATGCTTTTACAGCTATTTTGGCTTCCATGTTCTGAAAGATTTTATTTAACTTTTCTTCCAATACAGCAGCAGTAAACGGCTTGACGATATAACCGCTTGCTCCAGCTTGAGCTGCAGCAACAATATTTTCTTTTTTGGCTTCAGCTGTGACCATGAGCACAGGAATATCTTTTAGTGCTTCGTTAGCACGTACATTCTGAAGCATGGTTAATCCATCCATATTCGGCATATTCCAATCGGATACGATGAAATCGAAATTACCATCCTGTAACTTGCGTAAAGCCACGGCGCCATCTTCAGCCTCATCGACATTAACAAATCCTAGTTCTTTCAGAAGATTGCGAACGATTCTACGCATGGTAGAAAAATCATCCACTACTAAGAATTTTATATTTTTGTCAGGCATTCTTTTCTCCGTAAATAACGATGTTTTATGTGTACTGGATTGCTCTCTTCTTAATCAGCCATCAGCTGCTGCTCACATAATTTACCGATGTTTTTACGACAGTCAGTCATAAAAGTTTAGAATAAACCGAAAAATTCTTCGCATGAAGCTCGGAACCCGGTTCAAATCAAGATCAACAAACAAACTGACACAAGATCGTGGTCTCGATTTGCTCGAATATTCAATTTCTGCAAAAGGGATTTGTTTTATCGATAGGATCAGAAAGTATTGTTGCGTTAATAGTAAGAGCCGTACAGGCAGCACCACAAAGATCCATTTAATTGTCGATAGTTATGACTTATTAGTCGAATTTGAAATTGCCAGTGGAGAAATCAATGACTGTTCTGTAACATCACGGCTAATTCACTTTCACTAAGGAGTTCATATGCCCTTACTTGATCCAACCTCCAATGAGCTGAAAAAAGACAAACTCTATAGTGCGGCGATTATCGGCGCTACCACATCAAGCAGTTCGCGCATATGGATACGCACTTACGCGGAAGGCCATTGGACACTGGTGATTGCAAAAACACCGCTGACAGGCGATCTGGTCCGGTTGCAAGAAAAACCCATTGCACAATTCATGGCGGATATGGGCATTGAGATTGCCGATACGCAATCGCATAACTTCACCCAGCAAACGAACTTGACGCATACCTTCGACATTACCGGCTTAGGCGCCGACACCATCTATTACTATGCCGTGATCTCCGGTGAGCTGGATGCCACTAAAGTGCCGCGCCGCACTGAACTCGGCGGCGACAAGCCGCTTTGGTTTCGTACTATGCCCGAATCACCCACAGAACTCACCTTCGGTTTCTATAGCTGCCATGACCATATCAGCGCTAACGGCGATGTCGGTGCGTGGCCGCATTTTCTTGAGAAACTGACCGATACCGGCGCGCATTTCGTCATTGGCGGCGGCGATCAAATTTATGTCGATACCAATGCCAAGCAGAGTTTCCCGGATATTTGGCAGTGGCTAAAAGATAATAGAGAAGATCTGCTGAAAACCTTTTCTAAAGGTGATGATTATGACCGGGAAGGGATTCAGCTGTATTTACTGAATATTTACCGTTGGTATTACCGGGTTTATTGGTGTGTATCGTCCTTGCGCGAAGTATATGAGCGCTTTCCGCAATACATGGTTTGGGACGATCACGAAATCATGGACGGTTGGGGCTCTTATACGCACGACGACAGGCTGGACAAAGTTTTTCGTATGTTTGAGCATGAAGATGAGAAAGTCGGCGACATGCTGATCGATTTGATGTGGAAAGCCGCCTGCCAAGCCTACTATGAATACGAACACAGTCATAATCCGGTCACAACGATCGACTTGCGGAACCCTGATGCATGTCAATGGGATTACGATTTCAAGCACGGCAGCTCCACATTTTATATGCTGGAAATGCGCGGCCACCATGATCTGGAAAAGGATAAAAAGATCGATCCGTACATCATTCTTGGCCGCGATCAATTCAATCGTTTTAAAAACTGGTTGGCTGCGCAAGCCAGCGGAGACACCAAGTTTCTGTTCGTGGTTTCGCCTGTTCCCGTTTTGCATTGGATCGACAACATCGTTAATTATGCCGATCTGGGTGGAGCAAAAGACGATTTCATGGATGAATGGGGTCACGAGACAAACTGGGACGAACGGAATCAAATTCTGGAAGAGGTGTTCAGCCAGCTAAAGAATGGTGATAAAACGCTGGTTTTTCTCAGCGGCGATGTGCATTGCGCATCGATATTCAGAATGCATCACAAAAGCTACCGCGGCGCAAAAGTTTATCAACTGACTTCCAGTGCTATCTCCCGGAAACCGGCACCCGCGATCAGTTATTTAGGAATTACGAACGGTGGAACCATGGCGGGAAACGACAAAATCTACAGTGAACGCCTATTCGCACTCGCAGGCAATAAGAACTTCTCTATTCTGCGCGTGCGGCAAAACGAATCCGGCGTGCAAACGGTAACTGCCGACTTGTATTGGCCTTCCGGCGATAGCGGCGAAATCACCAAAAAGCAAATCGTTTTTGACTGAAACCGCATTTTTATCTGATGGCCGGCGGATGGTTTCTTCGTAGTGCGAATGATTTAATATCCAGGGGGGGTATTTTTGGTGTCCGCAGATACTTGCGGCAGCGCCGCCTTCAAATAATAAAACATTGACCATAGCGTCAGCACGGCGGCAATGTAAATAAACCATGTGCCGGCTTGTTGCGGATCGAAGTGTTCGCCGATTTTTTCGTGGTACAGCAGTAGCGGGATCGCGATCATTTGCGACGTGGTTTTGATTTTGCCGAGGAAGGACACGGCCACGCTTTTTGACCGGCCGAGTTGCGCCATCCATTCGCGCAGCGCCGACACGGTGATTTCCCGCCCGATGATGACGAGCGCAATCGGCGCGTCGAGTCGTTCCAAATACACCAGCACGATCAATGCAGCGGAAACCATCAACTTGTCGGCGACCGGATCGAGAAAAGCGCCGAATGCCGAAGCCTGGTTCAGAATGCGCGCCAGATAACCGTCGAGCCAGTCGGTAATGGCCGCACCGGCAAAAATCAATGTCGCAGCCAAATTCTGCTCGGCTGGCGACAGCCAGGAATGGGGCATATAGAAAATGCCGACAAATAACGGAATAGCGAGAATGCGCAACCAGGTCAGAATGTTAGGAAGATTGAGAGGCATGACGATAGAGCGATTAAGTGTTTAATGGATAGCCGCCTGGATTGCTATCCAGCGCGGTCAATGTAATTCCTTGTAGATTTTTTCCGCCAATTTCCGGCTGATCCCTTCGGTTTGTTGCAACTCCTCGATGCTTGCAGTCAATACTCCTTTCAACCCGCCGAACCGGCCCAGCAACTGCTGCCTGCGCTTGGCGCCGACACCTTCGATATTCTCCAGCGTGGAACTGGTCCGGGTTTTCGCGCGCCGGCCGCGGTGGCCTTGGATGGCAAAGCGGTGCGCTTCGTCGCGGATTTGCTGAATCAGGTGTAATGCCGCATGCTCACTGGGCAATTGTAACGGCTTTTCGAACAGCGGAGAAATCAATTGTTCCAACCCGGGTTTGCGTTCTTCCCCTTTCGCCACGCCCAGCAAATTGGCATCGGATATACCGAGCTCCTGCAGCGCTTCCTGCGCCGCTGTGACCTGGCCTTTGCCACCGTCGATCAAAATCAGATCGGGCAATTGCCCTTCGCCGCTGACCACCTTCTGATAACGCCGAGTTAACGCCTCGCGCATCGCGGCATAATCGTCGCCGGGCGTGATGCCTTCAATGTTGTAGCGACGGTATTCGTTATTGCGCATGGCGCAATTGTCGTACACCACGCACGAAGCGACGGTTGCTTCGCCGAGCGTGTGGCTGATGTCGAAACACTCGATGCGCTGTATCCCCGGCATGTTCAATTCCTGCTGCAACGCTTGCAAACGTCTTTCCTGGCTGGCCTGGCGGCTCATCATCTGTTTCAGCGCCAACTGCGCATTCTCGGCCGCCATATTGAGCCACACGCGTTTCTCACCGATCGGATTAAGCTGAATGGTGATTTTATGCCCACACTGCTCGGTCAGCAGCTGCTGCAACGCCTCACGCTCGATTTGCTCACCCAGAATGATCAACGGTGGCGCGCTGCGGTTCAAATAATGCTGCGCCAGAAATGCCTCGAGCACGTTGGCCGCGCTGTAATCGTCGGCATTTTGCGGAAAAAAACTTTTATCACCCAGATGCCGCCCGCCGCGAATCATCGCCAAAGTAACACACACTTTGCCGAAACCATCTGGCGATTGCACGCAAGCCACGACATCGGCATCCAGCGCTTTGCCGCTATCGACAAACTGCTTCTCGCGAATGCGGCGCAACGCCTGAATCTGGTCGCGCAATAACGCAGCTTGCTC